>JBHPHW010000006.1:0-48802 GCA_042570105.1 Candidatus Omnitrophota bacterium
CGGCCACTTCAGTGACGGAGATGCAATAAAGATTGTCAATTCAGACCCAAGCGAGTCTTCAGTCTACACAATCTCAGATATTAATGAAGACGGAGACGGTACGGCCATTACATTGGATTCAGTCTACTCTGGCACATCAGACTCAGGGAGTGGTGTAACAGCCTTAAAAGACTCAGATCTACTTATTATAAAGGATGGAAATGACGTTGCGATGATGACGCTGGATAGTAGCGGAGACTTAACTGTAGAAGGTGAAATAAATGCAACCATAACTGGCACCTCAGAGAATGCAAATACCTTAGACAATATAGATTCCTCGGCGTTTGTACGTAGTGACGTATCAGACTCAGTCACAACAGGCGCGACTTTAAATATTGATTCAGGCGCAGTCCTTTCAATAGACGACGTAGGAGGATGGGATATTGCAGGCACCGCAATAGCGCCTGACGCCGCAGAGATCAATATACTCGACGGAGGCCTCTCTGCAGCTGAACTTGACGCAGACCTCTTGACAGCCACAGAAGGCGATACTGCCTACGTCAATGTCGGAAGCGACACCATGACAGGTACGTTGACCTTAAGCCCTGCCTCAGGGGATGCACTGGTAACCACAGCAGGCAACGTCGGTATAGGGACGACGGGGCCAGGAGTAAATTTAGATATTCACGGAACTACTGCAACTGTAAGGACTGCCCGTTTTACTACAACCGCAGGTAACACCGCTGCTTTTATTGCTTCGAAGTCAAATAGCGATGCAGTAGGGACATATACCTACTTAACTGATGGTGATGAAATAGGCTCCTTTTTTGCTGCAGTAGCAAAGGAAACGGCTGGTGATTTTGGAGGAACGGGTGAACTTTTATTTTTTGCTGATGGTGACCATACTTCTGATACTGATTTACCCACTGGTATGCAGATTCAGTTAACTCCTGATGGACAAGCTGCACGCGAAATTGTGTTGACAATTAAGAACGATGGCAACGTCGGCATCGGGACGACGGGGCCAGGAGCAATATTGCATGTTCTTGCAGGAGAAGGGGTGCAAACAGTTCAAATTGATAGGTCTACCTCTGCTGCTTATGGCTCACAACTTCATTTCACGAGCAGTGATGCAGATGGATTTGCTATCGGTTTAAATCCTTCAGATGATTTGTATTTCGATAGAAATGATGGCAGTTGGCATCCAGAAACTATGGTAATTCAAAGAACAACAGGCAACGTCGGCATCGGGACGACGGTGCCTGGGGCACTGCTTGATGTTCAAGGAGCAGCGCAATTTGGCTCAGGCAATGTTGATCTCATTGATTCAACAGGAAAGATCGCCGGTATTTCCGGCACTTATTTTGCTTCCCTGAACGGTTCTGCCTTAACTGATCTGACTGCAGATATGGTTGGACTCGGCAATGTTGATAATACTGCCGATACCGCCAAACCAGTAAGTACCGCTCAACAGACTGCACTAGACTTAAAAGCTAATATAGCATCTCCAACCTTTACAGGGACTGTTGGTGGTGTTACTGCTACGATGGTTGGACTCGGAAATGTGAATAATACCGCCGATACCGCCAAACCAGTAAGTACTGCTCAACAGACTGCGCTAGACTTAAAATCTAATATAGCATCTCCAACCTTTACTGGCAGCATTACCATGCCTGGCACAGGAATATGGAATTCTTCAGGCAGCGTCGGCATCGGGACGACTAGCCCTGACAAAGAGTTACACATTAGAGCTAATGTACAAGATGTGGGGCCTAGATTACGGCTTGAACTTGATGATACAGGAAACTCTGTAAATGCGGATAATATAATTGGAGCTCTTGAATTTGAAGCAGATGATTCTCAAGGAAGTGGTGTAAGAGCACATATTTACGCTATTGGAGAAGGGACTTCTGGGGAAACAGGACTTGCATTTGGAACCAGAGGCTCAGGGGGTACTGGTACTACAGCTGGTGTCGAAGCAATGAGAATTGATAACTCCGGCCTCGTCGGCATCGGGACGACGAGTCCAGATAGCCTTTTAGAATTATCAGCAGATGGCACAACTGATTTAAAAATGTCATCAGCTACTATTGGAACAACTAAAAACAGAATATTATTTGAAAAATCAGGTGGCACTCACGCCTCGCCAACTGACGTTGCAAACGGAGATGACTTGGGTAGCCTCGAAGCACGAGGTTATTCTGGCGGTTCTTATTTTGGAATGTCAGGAGTTTTATTTGAAGTCGATGGAACTTTTACTTCTGGACAAATACCTCCTTCAAGAATATCTTTCCTAACCAATCCAGCTAATACTGCACAGACAGAGGTTATGAGAATTGATAAAGACGGCAACGTCGGCATCGGGACGACAGTCCCTGATTCATACAAGCTCAATGTAAACGGTACAATAAACGCTACTCAGATAAATGTAAGCGACGCACAGATAGACTTAGACGATATAGCTGCCGGCTCAACCAATGTTCACCTTACAACAACCCTTAAATCAAACTACGATGCTGCAAGTACCCATGTCTCTTCAACAGGCGCAGACCACTCATATATAGATCAAGCAGTCACGACCGCTTCTTCTCCGAGCTTCACAGCCCTTACAGTATCAGGCGGAAACATTGCTCTTTCTCAGGCAGCTGCAACAGTTGACGGCGTAGACCTTGATACTGCCCTGACAGACGTAGGAGTAACCGCATCTACAGGCTTATCAGTATCAGGAACAGGCCACACAAGGACCCTTGCAGGAATAGATGCCTCAACATCTGTAAAAGGTGTTGCCTCTTTCGATGTCAATGAATTCACTGTAACAACCGGCGCAGTATCTATCCTGGCAGACGGCATAGATGACCTCCACTTAGACTTTGGAACCACTGGAAACCAGATCTCAACCGCTGATATCCCTGAACAGACTAATCTCTATTATACAGATGCCAGAGTAAATGCAAGGATAGACGCCAACCAGACAGTAGCAGGAGACTGGGAATTCTCAAATGCATTGACAGTAGCAGCTCCCACTACAGATTCACACGCAGCCACAAAACTCTATGTGGACCAGGGAATAGCAGGCCTTTCCTGGAAGGAAGCAGTCATTGATGACATCCAGTATGTTAAAACAACTGCAAACGCGCCTTCCGGAACCGCAACATCCGGTGAAAAATGCCTCAACAGCAATGAAAATAAGATCTATGCCTATACCACAAGCTGGGATGCAGGAACATCCCTTACAAGCGGTAATAGATATGTCTTCAGTGAAACCGGCTCAGATACAACAGGTAATTCAGGGACATACACTAAAGACAATAAGATCTATGAATACAACGGTACCTCTACTACAGGCACCGCATCTTCAGACGGCGATGCAGTATTTATTGAAGAGGTTGATACCGGCTATGTCTATACAGGTACTCTATGGACGCCGTTTACAGGAGCAAGCGCCTATGACTGGGGTACTGGCTTGGATTCTCCTAACGGCAACACAGTCAATGTAGGCGCGGGAACAGGTATAACAGTGACAGCTGATGATGTTGGAATTGATAATGAAGTGGTAGCAACATTATCTGACACTCAAGAATTAACAAACAAAACCCTGACCTCTCCTAATGTAAATGAAGCTGTAGCCTTAAGCGCAACCTCAACCGAACTGAATCTATTAGACGGAGTAACCGATATTACTACGCAGGCTGAACTAAACACTCATGCAGCTCTCACAACTACACATGGCGTATCAGGAGATATTGTTGGCACTACAGATACACAGACCTTATCCAATAAAATTATCTCCGCAGTCGCCAACGGCTTAACAGTCGGGACAAACCAGCTTGTTGTGTCCGGCGGCAACGTCGGCATCGGGACGGTGAATCCATCAGAAGCTCCTCTGGAAGTGTATGATCCGTCCGTATCTGTAAATACAATGCTTTACCTAAATAATCCAAGCGCCCAAGACAGTGTCCAAGGCGAGGCGATTCATTTTGAGGGATGGCATAGCCATGCACAGATACGGGCATACTTTAATCCCGTTATTGGGCAAGGGGGTAGTCTACAGCTACAAACATATAATTCAGGTGGCACATTGAATACTGGCGTGTTGATTGACAGAACCGGCAACGTCGGCATGGGGGTAACGAGTCCAGAGGAAGAATTGCATGTTAGAACAGCAGATGATTCTGCTGCTCAAATAAGAGTTGATGCTTTTGATAATGATACAGCGACCCAGCCTGCGCAATTTGGATTTTATAGAGGGCGAGGAACAGCAGCAAGCCCTGCGTCACTTCAAAGTGGAGATGAAATAGGTAATATTTTGTTTTATGGAAAAGGTGAAGATGATTGGTGGGCTGCTGCACAAATCTTAGGAGTAGCAGACGCAGAATGGGCAACAGCTAGTGATACTACAGATAATCCTTCAAGAATCATCTTCAAGACTACTCCAGATGGTGCATGGGAACCTATAGAGAGAGTTAGAATTGATAAAGACGGCAACGTCGGCATCGGGACAGTAGCTCCAGGCTCCTTGCTAAGTATATATAAAGATAGCCCAGCAACTAATGAAGACTTGTTCATTGTAGAAACAGATACTGCTGAACGATTTACCGTTGACGAAGATGGCGATGTAGATTTAGATGGTTCTTTATATATGAGTGGTGCACAAAGAATATCAAGTGGCGGAAGTTTTAATTCAAAGGCTGGTACACTTGCTTGGAATGCGTATTATGGAAATAGTGATATTGACACGGGGCTATGGTTTCCATCAGCTGGTAATATGGGAATAGTAATAGATGGTACTGAAGCAGTAAGGTTTGTTTCGGGCAACGTCGGTATTGGGGATACGACGCCCGCAGATAAGTTAGTTGTAGCAGGTAATATTGCTGTTACTGGCACGGTAGATACGGTAGATGTAGCTGCTTTATATACTGATGTTAAATCCAACGAAGATCCTGGCCATACACATACCGCCTACCAGCCAGTTGATGCTGGATTAACATCGATCGCAGGCCTCACAACAGCCGGGGACGAGATAATTTACACAACAGCCTCAGACACATATGACACTGCTACTTTAACCGCAGCTGGTAGGGCTATACTGCTTGGTGTTGATGCTGCAGCACAGAGGACAACTTTAGGATTGGGCAATGTAGAGAATACAGCTCTATCAACATGGACAGGTAGCTCTAACATCACAACTATAGGCATACTCAATCCAATAACAGTCAAAGGTGACCTTGAAACCGCCACTACAGGAACATTAACCGTAACGAATGGCAGCAGCTCTGTAACAACCTCAGTTGACTTAACAGGCCACTTCAATCAAGATGACGCAATAAAGATAGTAAATTCAAACCCGAGTGAATCTTCAATCTACACAGTCTCAGCTATTAATGCTACAACCATTACGTTGGATTCCCCCTACTCTGGCTCAAATGACTCAGACGGCTCTGTGACAGCCAAAAAAGACTCAGATCTATTATTGGTGAAAGATGGAAATGACACCACGATACTAACCATGGATAAGAGTGGTGGTCTTACTGTCCAGGGAGCCCTTACTGTCACGGGGACCATTAGTGGAGCCATGAGTGGTACTGTCGAAACAGGTGAGACTTTAAATATTGATTCAGGCGCAACCCTTTCCATAGACGGGTCATGGGATATCGGAGGCACCGTAGTTACCCCCACAGCAGCAGAGCTAAACTTTGTAGACGGCGTAACATCAGCCATACAGACACAAATTGATGGAAAGATTGCAGCAGATGATACCTTGACAGGTCTTGTCCAGTCCACAGCTTCCGGGGCATCTTATATTACAGGCGGCAACGTCGGCATCGGAACGACGGTGCCTGATAAACTTGTGAATGTGGTTGGTGGAGCAAATGCAGTGTTGCAAGTAGAAGAATACAACAGTGCTGATAGCATGTTTCGTCTAGCATTCCAGAAAGCTCAGGGGTCAGTAGGCAGTCCCAATGCTGTTTCGACTGGCTTTGATATAGGTCAGATTCAATACGAAGCCCATGACGGTACTAGCTTTGTACGCGCTGCGGATATGCGGGTTGAAACCGAAGGCACAATAGCTACGGGACAAACTCCCGCACATTTCCTCTGGCGCACCATGAATACAAGTGGTACGATTGCAGAAAGAATGCGACTTTCAGCAGACGGCTACGTCGGCATCGGGACGACGGATCCTGGGAGTAGATTAAGTGTAGACCACGTAGGAGCTGGCGATAGCTATACTTGGATAGAATTTACGCAGAGCGGGGGAGCAGCAAGTAAATTAGTTGGCGATTCCACTACAAATGCGCTTGCTATTGAAAAGGCAGCTGGCGGAGAAATCTTTAATGTTCGACAAGATGGTGGAGTTCTTATGGGTTATAGCGGAACAGGCAGTGTCGGCATCGGGACACTTTCACCCGAGGCCAAGCTCGACGTAGAAGGCACATTGCAGGTAGGAACAGCAGGCGACACAGGCATTGCGCATGATCTTCTGATGACCAATATCTCTTCATCTGCCATAAAGAGCTATGCACCTCTTACAATACAGTCCGGCGGAAGCAATGACAACCTTGACCTTACCTTAAAAGGCACAGGCACAGGCAAGGTATATGTGGATGATGACCTCTATGTTGCAGGGGATTTTGAGATGGTGGACCTCCAGCTCTCCGGTGGTGCAATATTAGATACACAGGATAATACTGTAAATGTGACTGATAGTCTTGCTGTGAGTGGAAATCTCCAGATTGCAGGCGCTGGCCCGCATTATATAAGCGCAGGCAACGTCGGCATCGGGACAACAGACCCAGTAGCTAATTTAGAAATACAGGGTACTGATGGCTTATTATTTTCAGGGAGCGGTCTACAAAGTTATTTATTCAAACTCCACACAAACGATGAAATAGGGTTTTCAGGACAAACAAGTGGTTCTCAAGTAGTTTATGATTATCATACCGCAGATGGTGATGGAACAGATGACCTAAGATTTCAGTTCTTTGGTGTTGGACAATTGGGGAGTATAACCAATAGAGAAAGAATGGTAATGATGTGGGATACTTCCGAGTCTATGTATCAAATACTCACTGAAAAAGGTGGTTCAGGTTCACAAAGACCACTTGTTTTAGAGGCAGATGGTTCAGGCACTTTTGACCAATTATATTTAGCAACAGATGGCAAGGTCGGCATCGGCACGACGGTACCAACCGCCCTTTTAAATGTAGAGGGTTCGGCTATTTTTAACGACGATAGTGCAGATGTAGATTTTAGAATAGAAAGTAACGATGCTGAGAAGCTTTTCTACTTAGATGGTGGGAATAATAGTATATCCTTTGGTAGTAGCGGGAATGTAGATAGTCCTTTTGCTCTTGAATTTCCAGCTCGTACAGCTACGGCTGCTACAAGTTTTTATTGGATGCGTGCTAACACAGGCTCGGGTTCTGTTACTATACCCACAGGAACAACGGCTGATGTTGTAACCCTTTATCTTCAAGAACCAAATATTACTGCAACTGGAACCGTAACAAATGCGTCAACACTGAAGATTTCTAGTGTGGCAGACGAAGCTACAAACAACTACGCCCTCTGGGTGGATGCTGGAGATACAAGATTTGATGGCAACGTCGGTATCGGGGTGACAACCCCAGGGGCCGCACTCCAGATAGACGGTGACTTATCCTTCATAGGACCGCAGTCAATAAGTACCACAACAGGTAACCTCACTGTTTCTGTTCCTGCTGGTGATGATGTGACATTAGGAGACGATGTTGCCTTAATCTATGCCGACGGTGGCGCTCATAGTGGTGCTGGTGGCATAGGACTAGGCACAACTCTCGGGGCTGGAAGTTTCGTCCGCATACAACACCCAGCCTTGACATCGCAAGCATCAACAAACTTCTTTTTGATGGACACACTATCAGCTAATGCAGTTACTGTACCTACGGGTACAACTGACGTTGTAGGAACTCTAAGCCTTCAAGCCCTTGATATTACTGCCACAGGCACTGTCAACAATACAGCTACATTATATATCAAGGATGCTGCAACAGAAGGGGAAGGGGCTTCCGACTACGCCCTCTGGGTGGATGCGGGACTGAGCCGTTTTGATAATCAGGTTACGATCCAAAGCCCGTCTGGTGCCCCTGAGAGCACTGCTCTAACCATTGACCAGGATACAAACAATACCGGGCTCTACATTGATACAGAGGCTACTTCGGGTTCAGCAATACATATTCAAGGCGACACCCTTACTACAATAAATGCCATCCTTCTTGACAATGCCAATGCCTTAACGACAGGGGGGCTCCTCAAGCTTGTTTCAGGCTCAACAGATGTTAGCACTCGCGATCTAGCCTTTATTCATAATGATAATGCTAGCGCAACTGGAACTACTGCACTTCGCCTTCAGCAAGATTCAACAGGGCCTGCGCTCTGGGTGGATGCTGGAAAGGCAATATTTGACGGCTACGTCGGCATCGGGACGGCGGTGCCCACGAATCTTTTATCGTTTGGAGGTACAGACCCAACAATTTCGACTGCTACTTCAGATGGTTCTGACACAAATGCGTTAGTCTTGAGTGGTGGCGGTGAAGATGGTTCAACAAGAGGTGCGGGTATTTATCTATATGGGAATGAACGTGCAGTTGCAGGATACAAAGGCAGGCTTATGCTTATTGCCGGAGACACATATACCAGCGGGTCAGATGGTAGTATTGTATTTCGAACCGGGACCAACCAAGAAAGGATGATAGTTGATTATGCTGGCTACGTTGGCATCGGGACAGTTGCTCCCGAGGCCAAGCTCGACGTAGAAGGCACCTTGCAGGTCGGCACTCCAGGTGACACTGGGATCGCCCATGACCTGCACTTCTTAAATGCCACTACTGCGCCCACGATTACTTCCTATAAACCTCTGACTATCCAGTCAGGTAATCCAAATTCAAACAGTGACCTTACCTTAAAAGGCACAGGCACGGGCAAGGTCTATGTGGATGATGACCTCTATGTTGCAGGGGATTTTGAGATGGTGGACCTCCAGCTCTCCGGCGGCGCAATATTAGATACACAGGATAATACTGTAAATGTGACTGATAGTCTTGCTGTGAGTGGAAATCTTCAGATTGCAGGCGCTGGCCCGCATTATATAAGCGCAGGCAACGTCGGCATCGGGACGACAGATCCAGCTGAACGTCTTTCAGTTGGTTCAACTTCTCAGTTCAAGGTTTCCTCAACGGGTGCAGTCACCGCGGCCTCTCTGTCAACTGGCTCAGGAACGATTAGCGGAGCAGGTTCATTTACTACTTTGTCTTCCACCGGCGTCACTACGCTAGGCAACAACTCGGCAACCGTGGCCATCGACTCCTCGGACTGGGATATTTCCACTACTGGTGCGCTGACCGGAATCTCAGGGATTACTAACGATGGAGCTTATACCCAAACCGGAACTTCTGCTAATACCTTTACTGGCGCCTCCACATTTTCCAACGCTACTTATTCAGCACTATTTACTGGCGGCAACGTCGGCATCGGGGTGGCAACACCAGGGGCCAAGCTCCAAATAGACGGTGGTTTATCTTTTGTAGGCGCCGAAACCATAAGTACCACAGCAGGCGCCCTCACCCTTTCTGGTGGCAATGGTGATTACGTTATTGCCAAGGGGACAAGCGACACTGCCGGTTCCTTCAGGATCATCTCCAACGACACATCAGTAAATAGTGGTTTGCGTATGACTATCAACATGTATACATCAGGCACAGCCTCACCTACATTCTGGGAACAGTCCCTTTCAGGATTTGACTATACCTCAGCAGACCCTACCACCCACTCAGGGGTTGTTTATGGGCTTAGGTTACAGGGTGCTACTCTTACTGGTACTAATGCTAATCAGACTGTTACTACAGCAAAAACTCTTAATGTTGGGGAGATAGCCGAAGGCACTAATGTTGATATCACCAATCAGTATGGTATCTACGTCAATGATCAGAATGAGGGAGACAATGCCTATGGTATTTATGTTGAAGGCGCAAATACAGCAGCCGGTTACTTTGGTGGCAACGTCGGCATCGGGACAGTGGCGCCAAACACAGAACTGCAAATTCATAATGCAACTCCTTCATTGAGAATCACAGATAGTGGTAGTGCAGAGCAGAGGTTACAATTTACTGATAATGACGAATATCTCGGCCAGATAAAGGTTGAAGATTCTGTAGGAATGTCAATTAGCGTTGCAGCTTCAGGTGATGCTGATGAGGAGTCAGACTTAGATGACGATATAAGGGTCACAATAGATAGGAGCGGCAACGTAGGTATCGGCACAACAAACCCCACTGAGAAAATAGAAATCGATGGAAGCGTCAAATTGACAGGCCGCATAAGACAGGGTGGCTTGGGTGACGTGGCAGAGATGATGATGGTATCACTAAACCTCTCCGCAATGCCTGAGGCAAGTTATGTCGTTGTAATAGACAAGACCGGCGGAATAAAATTATCTGACTTAGCAAATTCTACGAGAGTCATAGGAGTCGTATCTACTGATCCGGCGCAGATACTGATGGAAGACCTGGCTGATAGCGTGCCTGTTGCCCTATCAGGCACAGTGCCATGTAAGGTAACTACTGAGAACGGACCTATTTATCCGGGTGACCTCTTAACAAGCTCTAGTAAGCCAGGATATGCTATGAAAGCAGACCAGCCAAAGGTCGGTACCATTATAGGTAAGGCAATGGAAGGACTTGAAGAAGGCGAAGGCACAATAATGATCTTTGTAACAAGGCAGTAATAAAACCATTCAAGGCTGGGCCTTGCAAGGTCTGGCCTTGAATAACCTGAAACACATGGTATATTTGATGATACACAATCTGAAGATAATCTGGTTCGGTTGGTTAAATCGAATCCCTATCATAATAGGGGCGCGATTTAAAATAACTGAACTTAAACGGGAATCCAAATGGGAGGGTATGACAATGATTACTATTATACGAAGATTACTATCTGGCAGGTCGAGGAAATGCGCGGAGGTGTACGCTGAACAACATAGACGCCCCCCGGGCCTGTCCAAGGCGCGTTCAAGGCCGGGCCTTGGACATCTATTGCTGGTGCTTTTGTGCGCGGGTGCACTGGTATTCTCTACAACTGCCTACGCCGACGAAAACGTCTTTACGGACGATATGAAGGGCAAATCCGGTGCTTCAGTGCGGCTGGATGAGGGCATTGTGGAGACGCCGTATGGCGGTATTGGTAGATATGAGAATCTGCTAGAGCAGACTGAGTCAATAGACCAATCACCATGGAGCACGCTTGGGTCGTTAAGCGCAGTAAATGCCAATGCAGGTGCAGGGCCAGATGGGACCACTACTGCCGAAGAGCTGGTTCATTCTGGAGCGGCAGAGACCCAGTCCAGGACTCAGAGCGTAACAATTACAACCGGTTCACTCAGAACCTTCACATACTCTATATGGGTAAAAGCTAGCACAAATACACCTGCTACACGCTTGACAGTTCGGGCTGCAGGCGGGGCCCAGGGAGAAGCTACGATTATAGATGCAGATTTTACACCTACTACATCTTGGCAGCGGAAATCTGCTACTGCAACTACAGATGAGACAGACAGAACTACAATAAAAGTAAGGATAGGCATGACGAGCGGAGCTGCAGCTAGTGATAGCATCTTAGTATGGGGCGCTCAGCTTGAGGAGGCTTCTACGCCCGGCGTCTATGTTAAGGCCACTGGAAATCCAGTCACGGCCTCTAGTGGCTTTATTATGTCCAACTTAAGGGTAACTGGAGATGGACCGCATTATGTAAGTAGCGGCAATGTCGGCATCGGGACGACGGATCCAGGGACTAAATTAGAGATCTGGGGCGGTGACACATCTACTGGCGATCCTTCGCCTAAAGCAGGGTCTATGCTCACCTTGGAGAATACGGGTGACACTTACATAACCCTGATGATGAATGATACTGCTAATGGAGGGCTTTGGGCAGCTCGGGGTGGTTCGCCTGCAAATGACAACGCCGGAGGATTCTACTTCTCGGCTGTCGGCGATACATCCTGGCGGACCTACATCAATGGCGCAGAGCGCCTGATCTATGAACCCGGGGAATACATGTTTCAGGAACAAACAGATATAAGCACTACCGCAGGTCATTTAATATTAAGTCCTGCCGGCAACGTCGGCATCGGGACAGTAGCTCCTGAAGGCAATTTAGATATTTCCTCTTCGACAGGAGCAGTTTTAGAACTCAGAAGAGATAATGCCACTATTTTAGCAAATGAAGATTTGGGTGTAATTGAGTTTGAAGGCAATGACGCTGCAATTTCTGGAGGCCTTGGTTTCCAAATACTCGTGGAAGCTGACCAAGATGCAGTTAGTAATGATACACCTACCAGATTAACATTCCGCGGCATTGAAGATGGTGAAAATACTCTAAGTGACTGGATGAGATTAGAAGACGGCGACGTCAGCATCGGGACGACGAACCCGGCTGGTTATAAACTAAGGGTGCTTGGCGACACTCAGCTTACAGGATGGTTAGCAAGGCCTGGTTTTAAGGAATATGGTATTGGTGATATTTCTGGTTCTGGCATGGAACTCCCTGGCGGCAGACAAGACCTTTTTGAATTTTCATACGATGTATCTAATTGGCATCGTAGTGGCATTGAAATTGAGATCGTTAAAGACTATTATGATAATCCCCATATAACACGCCTTTTTGCGGCTAGAGGATATGGGGACACTCTAACGACTCAAGTATTATATGGTGGTGATACTGTCGGATACTGGCATTCAACGACCGATGTAACCGGAACTATTGACAAATCAACCTTTGCTATTAATCTTGATACATCTATGCGTTATGATGTAAGGATTAGAATACCGGCTACTTTGTCGTTTGTATCGTCTATAACTACTGGTAATCAGGTGGCAATAATCAATACTCCCAATGCTACCCGACTGCAGGATGTAAATACCGGAAATACTTATTTTAAAAGCTCCGGCAATATAGGCATCGGCACGACAAATCCTTCCCAGAAATTAGAAGTCGGAGGGAATTTGCTTCTGGCAGGAGGCAATCTCACCTTAAGTAAACTTACTACTCCTACGGGTCTTGCAGTTTATGGGTCGGGAGCAACCGGAAGTACTACATATGGTTATAAAGTATCAGCAGTAAATGCAGGTGGAGAGACTCTAGCTTGTGATACAGTTGAAAGGACAGATGGACCTGCAAGCCTTGATGGCACTGATCGCAATAGACTCGGATGGACACATGTCAGCGGCGCAACAGACTACAAGATCTATGGAAGGACATCCGGTTCAGAGCTCTATATGGCAACCACAAAATACGATATGTGGTGGGATGACGGAGGAGATACACCTTCAGGCGCCATTCCCGAGTCTAATACATCAAGTGGCGGAGATTTGACCTTACCTAATCTTTACATACCTGCAGGAGGTAATGTCGGTATCGGGACGACGACGTCTACTGGTATATTAGACATAGATAGCGGTATTGTTTATATAGGAGACACGGATGCTAATGACAAGATGACCCAAGGTCTTACTATAAAACAAGATGCAAATGATGATAAGGAGATTATTGCGCTGAAGTCTTCGGATGTGGGACATGGGTATACAAGCGTCGTTGAGTTAGACACCTTTGGTACCTTCATAAAGAGCCAGGGTGATTCCGGTGGCCTAGCCATCACGGGTCTGAAAGACGCCGATGAGGATCCGGGTTGGGCACTCCAGCTTATAGGCATTTTGAGTGAGAGCGTTGACACCACGAAGACAATATCGTCCACAGGTACCGTCACGGTCCGTGGGTCTAAAACCAATGCTGGAGCCGCCTCTCCGCTAACAGCGGACGAGAATGTCTTTGTTATTGGGTCAAGCATCTCAGAAGCTGCAGGGAGATTTATTGTAGATGATGAGGGTGATACTCATATAATGGGTTCTTATGTAGCAGGATTTAATGACGGGGGGACTGGTGCTCATTCGGGGACTGGATTAAGAGCGCCACACCACCCAGGTGGAACTAATACTGATTCTGTAGGTGCAGACCTTACTATTGCAGCGGGAGCAGGTACAGGTGCAGGAGATGCAGGACAAATCATCTTCAAAACACCGAGAGAGGGCTCTTCTAGCACAACAGTGCAGACGGTTACAACACTAATGACTTTAGATGAAGATAGCGTCGGCATCGGGACGACGGACCCAGCAGTTTTAATGGAAATGGCGAAGGCAACTGATAACTTTCAAATGGCTCTTTCTGATTATTCTGCCACTGACTCTCATCAATCCGCCCTATGGTTTAGGAAGAGTGCTTCGGATACATTGGGCACGGTTTCTGCCACAGCCGATGATGAGGAATTGGGTTATATTGCTTGGTATCCTGCCAACAGTAGTAATGCTTTTACACAATCAGCTACTATTGGTGTGGTTCAAGATGGTGCTGCCTCTGACCGTAATCCAACTGAGATGCGATTCAGACTTTCAGATGGAACAGATATGCAGCAGCGTCTAACTATTTTGCCAGACGGTAATGTGGGTATAGGTACGACAGCACCCTTAACATTACTTCATGCTGAAAAAAATCAAAATGCTAATTCAATATTTAGAATTGAGAACACTACCTCAGGCACAGCGGCCTCCTCAACCCTTCAGGCCTCATCTTCATCCAGTAATACATCATTTATAGCTTTTTCAGATGGTTATACCACAAGCAATCAATATATAGCAGACGGTGGAATTTTAGAAGCAGATAGTGGTTCAAGTGGTGGATTAGCATTATCTGCTTATGCTGATGCTCCTATAGCTTTCTGGACAAATCAAAACGAAAGAATGAGAATATTAGGTGATGGCAATGTTGGTATCGGAAGAACAAACCCATTACTTAGTTTGCATGTTGAAAGAGTTTTGACTGATGCGTATGACCCTGCTACTGGTTCTACCCATGAAATGCTACGCTTACAAAATACCAATGTTAGTGATGCCATCGTAGGTACTGGTATACGATTTCAGTCAAGAGGTGCAGATGGTGCAGGTTCAGCTATTGCTGGGCTTCGTGTAGATACTGGGGATGGAGAATTAGCTTTTATCACTTCTACTGGTAATACATATGCAGAAGCGGTAAGGATAGATGAAAATGGCAACGTCGGCATCGGCATTACGGTTCCAACAGACAAATTACATGTAGTAGGTGATGTATTAGCTACAAGTGGAATGCATATTGGTGTAGATGGAGAGGGAACTCTAATAGATGATGCTTCTGCTGGCTCAAGCTCCACCACGCTCTATATAGGTAATGAATCAATCTTAGCCAGTGGTGACATTGAGGTGTCAGTGCAAGGTTATGATGCTGCCTTAAATTCGATCGCAGGCCTCCCAACAGTCGCGGACCAGATAATTTACACAACAGGCACAGACGAATATGAAACTGCTACTTTAACCGCAGCTGGTAGGGCTATACTGCTTGGTGCTAATGCTGCAGCACAGAGGACAACTTTAGAATTGGGCAATGTAGAGAATACAGCTCTATCAACCTGGACAGGCAGCTCTAACATCACAACTATAGGCATACTCAATCCAATAACAGTCAAAGGTGACCTCTCAACAGCACTTACTGGCCTTGTTTCAGTAACAGCTTCGACTAAAGCAGTTACAGGATCTGGAACAGCATTTACTACAGAATTAGCAGAAGGCGATGCCATAGAGATCGCAGGTGAGATCTCCACGATTAATGAGATTGCAAATAATACAAATCTCACCCTGATCGATGATCATGTAGGCGGTGCTTCGGGTGCTACAGCATACAAAGACCCAGACCTCTTTTTGCTGCAGAATGGAAAGGGTGAGAGCCTGATGACCTTGGATAAGAGTGGTGCCCTTACTATCACGGGGACCATTAGTGGAGCCATGAGTGGTACTGTCGAAACAGGTGAGACTTTAAATATTGATTCAGGCGCAACCCTTTCCATAGACGGGTCATGGGATATCGGAGGTGACGTAGTTACCCCCACAGCAGCAGAGCTAAACTTTGTAGACGGCGTAACATCAGCCATACAGACACAAATTGATGGAAAGATTGCAGCAGATGATACCTTGACAGGTCTTGTCCAATCTACCGCTTCCGGGGCATCTTATATTACAGGCGGCAACGTCGGCATCGGGACGACGGGGCCTATTGCTAGATTGGATGTTAGGGTCGGAGCAAGAACTGGGACGCACGCCACAAGTCTTGCAAGTGCATATTTTACTGGAGCATTGACTGACTACGACGGTTTTCGTATAGTGCATGATAATGGTTCGCAGGGCATAGCATTTGGATTCAGCGGTATCAGAAAGGTGGGTGCTAATGTCTTTACTGGTTCTCATGATTTGACAATTGATGCTACAGATGACGGCGATGTGTTGTTACAGACAATAAGCGACGGCAACGTCGGCATCGGGGCGACGACGCCTGGGGTTGCACTCGATGTTGTGGGAGACATTCGAGCAACAGGAAAAATTTACGGCTACAATCACGTCCGCAACGGCTCGTTTGAAACCCAGGGTTTTTGGCTCTATGGCGGTGAGTCAATCCGAATCGACACGGATGCGTCGACTGGCCAGTTTTCTGCAAAGACCAGTCAGAACCTCCTGGAAGAGAATCTCACGCAAGACCACATTATCGTGAAATCGTCCACGACCTATACCTACTCGCTCAAGATGAAAAATGATACCGCGGGCTCACCCTCCGGAAATGCGTTCATCACCTTTAGACTGTATGATAAGGCGGGTACCGAGATCACGTCGAGCATCAGTGGGTGGACCTACAGTGGGACGTACGGGTATCAGGTGTCCGAAACGGCCCAGAGCACTTGGACCACCTGGAACAAAACTATCGCGATGCCAAGTACCGCCTACAGGATGAAACTGGGATTAGCCTGGAGAGCCGGAACGAATCCTGGAACTTATACGTTATTTGATGAGGTCAAAGTGGAAGAGGGATCAACGGCGACGCAATTTGCTGAGATCGGAGCTACCATTCAACCCTTGAGCGCGCCATTTATTGAAAACGGGTTGATCGTCAACTCTGGCAGCGTCGGCATCGGGACGACGGTGCCAAATTCAATGCTACATCTCTACGATACAACAAATGGTGCAGGGACTTTACTTACCATAGAAAACGATGATGCGTCACCTGGGAACAATGTGATAACTACCTCATACAAACTTGCCGACAGCGGAAACACTCAAGTAGAATTTAACAGAATAGAAGCTCACGCTGCTGATTATACCAATACCTCAAAAGATGGCGGATTTATTTTAGTTTCAAAGACGATGAATGCTGATAGGGAATATTTAAGAATGGGCGGCTTCGGGGGAAATTCGGTCATTACTTTTAATGAGGGCAGCGCTAATGTTGATTTCAGAGTTAAATCTGACAATGATGCCAGGTCCCTATTTATAGAAGGGAGCTCGGACAACGTCGGCATCGGGACGACGGATCCTGCCACAAAACTACAAGTCGAAGGTACAGTTACTGCCACTGGATTTTCTGGGCCTTTAACTGGCAACGTGACGGGTTCCTCTACAGCTATAACCGTAGCTGATACGACTGACACAGTTGCTTATGTTGGCCTATGGGAAGAAGCAACTGGGGCTTTGGCTCCAAAAAGCGATGCAGGTATAACCTATAACGCAGGAACAGGAGTATTGACTGCTACTGGATTTTCTGGGCCTTTAACCGGCAACGTCACTGGTAACGTGACGGGTTCCTCTGGTAGCACGACAGGCAATGTGACGGGAACAGGTGATACGATATTACAGGCCGACTCTGGCGATTTACAAATTCAAGCTGACCCCGAAAACGATGATAGCGGAACTTATTTGTCATTTGAAACAGATGGCGTAGCACATGCACGGTTTGTAGGAAACGAATTTCTAATCGGTGGGACTTCTTCTATTTCAGCCGCAGGACTTGCAGCATCACTTCAAATGCAGGGGACTGCTACTTCAACGAGTTCTATTGCTTTGGAAAAATTTGGCAACGATAGCAATGCCGCTAATTTAATTTTTGGTAAAAGCCAGAACGCTACGATAGGTCTTGGAACTGTCGTTTTAGATGATGATAATTTAGGGGAGATACAGTTTACAGCAGATGACGGATCAGATATGGCTTCAATAGCTGCTTCCATAAATGCTGAAATAGATGGTACGCCTGGTGGCGATGATGTTCCTGGCCGTCTGGTATTTAGCACAACTGCCGATGGAGCAGCAGCTGTTACAGAAAGAATGAGAATTGATAGTGCGGGCAGCGTCGGCATCGGGACAGTGACCCCCGAAGCCAAGCTCGACGTAGACGGCACCCTACAGGTCGGCACTGCAGGAGACACTGTAATCGCCCATGACCTATATTTCTCCAATATCACTGCGCCCACCATCTCTTCTTATAAAGCCATGACCATTCAGTCAGGCAATCCAAACTCAAACTCTAATCTTACCTTAAAAGGCACAGGCACAGGCAAGGTCTATGTGGATGATGATCTCTATGTTGCAGGGGATTTTGAGATGGTGGATCTAAAGCTCTCTGGAGGCGTAATATTAGATACACAGGATTCTACTGTAGATGTGACTGATGACCTTGATGTCGCTGGAAATATTAGTACTACAGGTTCATTGAGAACTGCCAATTTAATGCTTGAAGAACAGAATGCCAATGCAATGGCTCTTCGTGATGTCGGTGATACTGCTTATAAAACTTTCCAAGCCGGCGAGCTCACAGCATTTACCAAGATAAATGCTTATGGCGACCTTGATTTTCTTGGTGGATATACGATTACTACAGATGGAGATAATGATATTGCTTTAGACCCAGGTGGAACAGGGGATGTGTTAATAAGTTCAGGCAACCTCGGGATAGGTAATGCGGCCCCACAGGGCAAGGTTCATATTGAAACGGGTAGTGCAGGGACAATATCTCCAAATGCTAATGAGGATGATTTGGTAATTGAGGGAAGCGGAAGCACTGGAATGACTATCTATTCCCCAGACGCAAGTTTATCAAGAGTGGTATTTGGTTCTGATAGTGCCGATGAGGGAGCTGTAATAGATTGGGGATATGACGCTGGGAATTTGCGTTTCTTGACTTTAAAAGCAGGTGCATTTATGGATTTTTCAGTAGCTTCTGATTCCGAGGCCATGCGTATAGATACTAATGGCAACGTCGGCATCGGGACGACGGCGCCGGCATCCAATTTAATCTCATCAGGAAAAGTTCTCCATGTAAATAGTACAGCAGGAGGAACATCTTCTGGAGTGGCATTCACAGCACAAGCAACAACTCATGAAGTAGCCGTCAGAACAAACTCAGAAGGACTGATTCTTGCTAGTGCAGGTGCAGCTAGTGCTTCAGGAAAAAATTTCATTAGTTTTAGTACAGAAGAAACAAATAGCCAATATACTCCTACAGATAGAATGAGAATTACTCACGATGGCAACGTCGGCATCGGGACGACAGGTCCGAATGCCCCTCTCGAGGTCTATACTAATACTTCGGGTTCAGCTGTTGAAGCTCTTAGGCTCTACAATAATGAGGGTGGTTCATCTGCTGCTAATTCTGGAACTCGCCTCGGTTTTGGGTTGTACACAAATACCTTATTTGCTGCCATAGATGGAACTAGATATAGTAATGGTTCGGGAGGTGAGTTGAGGTTCCACACTATGCCGGATGCGGGTGGCGCCTTGGAGGAAAGGGTCAGGATTGATGAGAATGGCAACGTCGGCATCGGGACGGTTGTGCCAAACGCGCTTCTAAGCGTTGGAATTACTGAAGCCTTTAAGGCCACTTCAGCAGGTGTTGTTACATGGTCTGGAGGTGGCTCTGCAAATGCCAATACTGCTTATACTCATTCCCAAGCTGCTCATGCACCATCAGATGCAGCTGATACCACCGATGATTCGTGGACCGGGACAGAGGAGTATGTATGGACTTCAGCCAACGTCGGCATCAATGGGGAGACACCTGGAGTCGAATTGGTTGTCTGTGATGCCGGAGAGACGGAGATCAGGATCCGTGACAATACTGCATCAGAATATACATCACTGAAACAGATGGCGAGCGATGGCGATTTCAGAATCAATCGACTGGGAACAGGGGGAGCTGATATTAGTGTTCAAGCAGACGGTGATGTAATTTTAGCAGAGTATGGCAACGTCGGCATCGGGACGACGGTGCCAGCATATACCTTAGATGTAGCTGGCAAGA
This sequence comes from Candidatus Omnitrophota bacterium, assembly GCA_042570105.1. Taxonomy (GTDB): domain Bacteria; phylum Omnitrophota; class Gorgyraeia; order Gorgyraeales; family Gorgyraeaceae; genus JBHPHW01. The sequence goes on from JBHPHW010000006.1 coordinate 20,212, forward strand.
CTGTAGCCTTCAACTCAGGCCAAGACGGTTCGCTTGCCGCCTTTTCTACCAACAGCAATACCTTGCCGGCAATAAGATCGTATCATTCTTCAGTAGTAGCTAATGGATATGTATATGCGATTGGAGGGTATAATACTACTCACGAAAACACTGTTTACTACGCAAAACTTAATGCCGACGGCTCCGTAGGTACCTTTTCTACCAACAGCAATACCTTGCCGGCAATAAGATCGGGTCATACTTTAGTAGTGGCCAATGGATATGTATATGTGTTAGGAGGAGATGATTCTGATGCTGGCTACAAAGACACTGTTTACTACGCAAAACTTAATGCCGATGGCTCCGTAGGTACCTTTTCTACCAACAGCAATACCTTGCCGGCCGCAATATCGTCTCATTCTTCAGTAGTAGCCAATGGATATGTATATGCGATAGGAGGAGTTAATAGTTCCCCTGCTTCCGTAAACACTGTTTACTACGCAAAACTTAATGCTGATGGTTCCGTAGGTACCTTTTCTACCAACGCCAATACCTTGCCGGCAATAACAACTTATCAGTCTTCAGTAGTAGCCAATGGATATGTATATGTGATAGGGGGAGGGCCTATTGCTGGTCCTAACAGAAACACTGTTTACTACGCAAAACTTAATGCTGATGGCTCCACAGGTACCTTTTCTACCAACGCCAATAACTTGCCGGAAATAAGAGGGGGTCATTCTTCAGTAGTAGCCAATGGATATCTATATGTGATAGGAGGAATTAGTAGTTCCCCTAACTACAAAAACACTGTTTACTACGCAAAACTTAATGCTGATGGCTCCACAGGTACCTTTTCTACCAACGCCAATACCTTGCCGGCAGCAAGAATGTATCATTCTTCAGTAGTAGCCAATGGATATGTATATGCGATAGGAGGAACGGATGGCACTCGCAGAGACACTGTTTACTACGCCTCTACTGCCCGTCTATCTCTGGCAGCTAATCTTGACCTTCTTGGACTTACGGGCCAAACACTCACTGATTCTGCGGGACAAGCAGGAGGAAGCATATTTGCAGGTGATATTTATAGCGCCAATAATTTAGAAGTCAGCGGAAACACGCAATTATGGAATGGATTATCAGTCAATGGTTCAGTTAGTGTTGATGGCAGCTTGGATGTATCAGGAACCGCCAAGGCGTCAGAAGCCTTTGTGTTCTCGGACGGCTCCACTCAAGCCATGGGCAGTACTCCGAACGGATTTTCCTGGCACGTCACCACTGCCTCATATAAGCAAACCTTCAGCGTGGCAGATGAAGATTATAGCCCCGCTGGGGTTTTCTTTAAACCAGACGGAAAAAAAATGTATGTTCTGGGTGATGTTGGCGCTGATGTCAATGAATACAACCTTACCATTCCCTGGGATGTCTCTACTGCCTCTTACAGTCAACTATCCCTCATAAATGAGAGCGGTCCTGCGGACCTTTACTTTAGAGCAGACGGAAAAAAGATGTATACTGTGGGTACCGGCAGCGATGCAGTCGATGAACATGACCTTGCAACTGCCTGGGATGTCTCCACTGAAACGTTCAATCAAACCTTCGTCGTGTCAACCCAAGAGTCAATCCCTTATGGTATTTTCTTTAAACCAGATGGAACAAAGATGTATGTTATAGGTCAGTCTGGTGATGATGTCAATGAATACAACCTTACCACTCCATGGGATATCTCTACTGCCTCGTTCAGTCAAGCATCTAGTGGCGTGGGAGAGGGAATTCCTACCAGTCTTCACTTTAGAGCAGACGGAAAAATGATGTATGTTATGGGTTATAGTGGGTATCTTAGGGAATTCACTCTTTCTACTCCTTGGGATGTTTCTACTATCAGGTACAGGAGAAGATTCAACGCATCAAGCCAAGAGAACGAGGCTTATGGTATTTACATTAACCCAGACGGAACAAAGATGTATATCCTCGGTAAGAGTGGCGATGATGTCAATGAATACGACTTGGGTCTTATGACTGACGGCAACATCTATGTTGGCGGCAACGTCGGCATCGGGACGACGGTGCCTGGTCAAGAATTAACAGTTGCAGGCACCGTAGAAAGTACCTCGGGTGGATTCAAATTTCCCGATAGCAGTGTACAGACCACGGCTGCCAGTGGCGTTGGTTCTGATTTCCAGAGGTTTACTTCCTCGAGTACCTGGAATAAGCCAGCTGGCATCACATGGGTGCTTGTAGAAGTTATCGGAGGCGGAGGCGGAGGGTCAGGTGGCAGTGTGGGTGGGGCATCTGGAGGAGCAGGCGGCGGCGGTGGTGGAGTAATGCGTCGTCTCTTTCTGGCATCTGAGGTTGGTTCGTCAGAGTCCGTCACTAGGGGTGGCGGTGGTTCTGCTGGTAGCGGTGTCGTTGGTGACGATGGTACGGCTGGCGGGAAAGGCGGAACTTCTTCCTTTGGATCACTGCTCTATGCTGAAGGTGGAAGTGGCGGATCTGCCGGATCCTCATCTGTTGGCGGAGTAGCTGGCATTGGCGAGGGTAGTCCTGGGACTGGTGGTACTGGAACAACTGGTAACAATGGTGGTTATGGTGCGGGTGGTGGCGGTGCCGGAGGGATTGGTAGTGGCAGTCCTGCTGGAAAGGCCGGCGGCACAAACATTGCTGGAAACATTACGGGCGGTACCGCCGGTGCATCAAGCGGTGGAAGTGGCGGTTCTGGCACTACTACAACTGCCAGTTGTGGCAGTGGAGGAGGAGGGGGAGGTGGAATGCAGACTGGCAACGGTGGAGTTGGCGGTGTTGGCGGTGCACCAGGCGGTGGCGGAGGAGGCGGCGGAGATTCGGGCAACGTTGGCTATAAAGGCGGAAATGGTGGAGTAGGTGCCCGCGGCGAAGTTCGGATATGGGCATGGTAATCCTATGAAGCCGAAGACGTCCTTGAAAGGTATACCCTTGAAAAGGCAAAGTCGGGAACCCATCACGGCCGGGAATATAGTAGTAGGGGAGGTTTAAACCTCCCCTACAAATGTTCGAGAAATGAAGGTTACACATGAACGCAAAACGAGTAATCCTAATAATGATACTGATTATAGCACTAGTGCCGGTAACTACCTATGCGGCGAGTAAGGGCGATCCGCCCGTTTCGCACTGGAGGTTTGACGAGGCAGGCGGGCCTACGGCGTATGATGATGTTGGCAATAATGACGGCACGCTTGACGCCGATGATATAGGCGGCGGTTCAAATGCAGCTGTCGGTCATATGTGGTATCCGCAGGGAAAAGTTGGCGGATGTTTGGAGTTTGATGGGACAGATGATTATGTGAATTGCGGTGATAATGGAACCCTGGATTTTAATAATAATGATTTCACTGTAACTGCATGGGTAAAGACATCTTCGTCCAGTATAGGGACTATTGTAAATAAGGGACCAAGCGGTACGTATGGGACGGGTGTTCCCCGGTGGCATGTTTGGGTTTCAAGTAATGGTAATGGTAAGGTCGATGCATATATTGAAGATGCGGATGGAGACAATCAGGACGGTGGTACAAATTCACATACTTGGGATTCCGACACTGCTATCAATGATGGAAATTGGCACTTTGTAACTGTTGTTTATATTCTTACAAGCGGAAGCAGTAAGATTTATATTGATGGTATAGCTCAGTCTGATACGCGCGATTTATCTTCAGTGGATAATGTAAGCAATGGTTACAATGTTATTATGGGATTTAGACGTGAAGATGTCCCGACAGATTACTTCGACGGCACCATCGATGATGTTCGCATCTACGATTATGCCCGCACCGCTGACCAGATCATGGTAGACTATAATGCCGGGACAGCTAGCTATCTCGGTGCAGGTACTGATCCCAACGAAGGCAATCCCCCTGTGGGCTGGTGGCAGTTTAATGAAAATGCAGGGACGGATGCGTATGATCGCAGCGGCAATAATAATAATGGCACGATCACCAATGCCACCTGGACGCATGGTAAACATGGAAATGCATTGAATCTTGATGGGAGCGGTGATTATGTCAGCATATCAGATAGTTCATCTTTTGATGCCATTGCAGGCACTTCGGACTTTAGTATTTTTGTGTGGGTGAACTATGACAATATAGTGGATGGCAATAAATACTCTTTAGTTGAGCAGCATACATCTGGCAGTAATCGTTGGCATTTTGGCGCCCAAAGTGGTGCCTTTATTTTTGCCTACAACAATGGCGCGTGGAATGTGCCTGTTAACAAAGGCATAACTTTGCATACAGGCATATGGTATCATTTAGGCATTACAAGAGATGGCAATAGTTGGCGACTCTGGCAGAATGGCCAGCAAGTAGATAGTACAATAACCGCATCAGATAGTATCCCTAATCCCACAGGTTCGGTGCACATAGGTTGGATGCAGAATGATAATTATTTCATTGACGGCAAAATGGACGAAGTCAAGATCTACGACTACGCCCGCACCCAGGCCCAGATCGCCTACGACTATAATAAAGGTAAGCCAGTTGCGCATTATAAGTTTGATGAGGGCGGCGGCCCGATTGCGCATGACGAATATTCTACTGCCGGCTCAGGCGCAGCAGCGCCAGTAGGCTGGTGGAGGATGGATGAGGGGAGCTGGAATGGAACAGCGGGTGAAGTAGTTGATAGTTCTGGAAGCCATCATGGCGTGCGGGCAGGAAATGCTACTACTGCCTCATCATCAAAGATCGGGCCATATGCAGGCACTTTTGATGGGTCAGGTGATTATGTAAGTGTGACGACGACCTCGACCTTGAATTCAACCTTTAGTGGAACCAATCCTTTTACTATAGAGCAGTGGGTTAATTTTGGTGGAAGCAATACCTATTACCCATCTTTCAATAAAGGAAGTTTTTCGACTGGATTTACAATTCACGGTATTGATGGTCGTATTGAAGGCGGCGATGGCACGAATACATTTGATGTATATACTATGCTTGGAGAGTCTTTGATTGGAGATGGCTGGCGGCATATAGCCATGACATATGATGGCTCGGTTTTTCGAGCTTATCTAGATGGTCTATATACAGATTACCATGATTGGACTTATGGTATTGGAAATACCTCCGGTTATAATATAAAAATAGGAGGGTTTTGGGGGTCTAGTTATCAAGGTCAAATTGATGATGTCCGTATCTATGACTATGCCCGCACACCTGTTCAGATTTACAATGATTACAAAACCACCCACGGCACGCTCGTGGCTGATACAAAATTCGTGGACGGTAAGCTCGGAAAGGCATTGACGTTTGATGGGACAGGGGATTATGTGGCGATCATTGATAATGATAGTTTGGACTTTGGAACAGGAGATTTTAGTTATTCTGTTTGGGTGAAGATGTCCGTCGATGACGGTAGCTACCCGACAATATTACGAAAAGGAGATGGTAGTGGCGGGGATGCTAGATGGGGATTAAGTGTGGATAACAATGCGGCGAACGATGGGATACTCTATACACATTTTACTGATACAGAGGCAAATTCAGCAACTAATCTTAGTACAACTGCTGGATATAATGATGATAATTGGCATTTTGTCATGATAACTTTTACTAATGGCGAAAATGCAAGATTATATATAGATGGAGTACTTAAGGACACTCTGAATGTTTCTTCCCTTAATAACATGGATAGTGCAGCAGATCTATATATTGGCAGATATTCCGCCGGTTATTATTTCAACGGCCTCATCGACGACGTCCGCATCTACAACTATGCCCGCTCAGCTAGCCAAGTGATGCAGGATTACAATGCCGGGGTGGTTGCGCATGCTGGCGTCTCATCCGGCGTGGCTGATCCATGGGGCGGTGCATTGCCAATCGGACATTGGAGGATGGATGAAAACACCGGCGCCCTTGCCCGCGACGCTAGCGGCAATGGGTATGACGGGACGCTTACGAATATGACAGAGGCTGACTGGGTGCATGGGAAACATGGCTCAGCATTAGATTTTGATGGTAGTGGAGATTATGTGAGGACATCGACTATCAATCTTGCCTCAACTTTTACAGTGGCATTTTGGATGAAACCCACGACTTTATATGACTACGGAGATCCTCTGTCAGCAGGAACTGCAGACAAGTATCTTACATTTGTAACATACGCTAATGGAAGCATGGATTACAATCTTGGCAATGGGACAAGTTGGGGTAGTGGAGTTACAGCTGCGGCTGCGACTTTTGTAAATGATACCTGGTATCACATAGCAGGGACAGCCAGCGGCGGTCAGATAGAATTGTTTGTTAACGGTATAAGCAAAGGTACAGCTTCAAATAGCAATTCAATAAATCAGGTCCTTAATATAGGGTCAAGGACAGTTAGTAGTTATGATTTTAATGGTCTTGTAGACGATGTAAAGGTCTACGGCTACGCCCGCACCCAGGCCCAGGTCGCCTGGGACTACAACCGCGGCAAGCCCGTAGGACACTGGAGGATGGATGAGGCCACGAGTGGCTCAGCGAATGGAAGTAGTAACATCAAGGATGATTCAGGAAAGGGTAATCATGGAAGTGGTAATTATGGCGCAAATACCACAGGTATGAGCTGGACCACTGGTAAATTCGGCGGGGCCTTGAGTTTTGATGGGGCGGATGATTGGGTGAATTGCGGGGCGGATACAAGTCTACAATTCGGAACAGGTGATTTTTCGGTATCAGCTTGGGTGAAACCAGCGGCTGAATTTGTGCAAAATGTCACAGGGCATAATACCGTCGTGGCAAGAAACCATGCAGATGCTGGTGTGGCCTATACTGGCTGGAAACTGTACTATTACAAATGGGGAGGTTGGGAATTTAGGTTATATGACGGGAGTGATTATGACACAACTCTTGCTGGCAATGCCCCTGCTGAATGGACGCATTTGGCTGGCGTAAGAAATGGAACACAAACCAGGTTGTATAGAAATGGTGTTCTTGTAGCTACTGGCGGTTGTCCCGCAGACCTAAGCGTTACGGGTGGGTCATATCAAACTGTGGCGATTGGCTCAACCAGACACTTTGCTACAGCTGAGCACTTCAACGGCACCATCGACGACGTGCGTATCTACAACTATGCTCGCACAGCTGACCAGATCATGCAGGACTACCAGCAAGGCCTGGCAACGAAGCTAGGCGACTAAGGAAACTTTATGAATATAAAACGAGTAATCCTAATAATGATACTGATTATCGCACTAGTGCCGGTAACTACCTATGCGGCGAGCAAAGGTAAAGGTCCGGTTGCACACTGGAGGTTTAATGAGGCTGGTGGTGATACTGCTTACGACGAGGGCTGGACAGATACGGACTCTGACGGCGTGAAAGATTCAGGTGAATCGTGGAATGATAATGACGGGACGCTTGATGCTGACGATGTAGGCGGCGGTTCAAATGTAGCTGTCGGCCACATGTGGTATCCACAGGGAAAGATCAGCGGGTGTTTGGAGTTTGATGGGACAGATGATTATGTTGAGGTTTCAGACTCCCCTTCTATTTCTATAACTGGAGATATTAGTATTGGAGCATGGATTAAGTTAGAACAATTGCCGTCAACAGCAGCAGCTGATTTTATGATTGTGACTAAGTGGGGAGCTAGCGCTGATACTGAACAAGATTACTTTTTCTTCGTAGATGAAAGCGAAGGTGATAAACTGGTGCTTAGATTTACTGATAATGGAGCTTGGACATCAGGGCATTATTCATACTTTGAGTGCAATACTAGTTTTGATGCTGATGATGTAGGAAAATGGATACACGTTGCTGTTACAGCGGATGTTTCTGTGCCTTCGGCAGCTTTCTATATAGACGGTGCGATTCAAACAGATACAGAGGAATATACTCAAAGTACCTCTATTCATGACAGTGCTGCTCCTTTGGAGATAGGTACTCTTCGTACTGACAGTGTTCCTACTTTCACCAAATTCTTCGACGGCCTCATCGACGATGTAAAAATCTACGACTACGCCCGCACAGCTGAGGAGATCATGGTGGACTATAATGCCGGAGAGGCCGCGTATCTCGGCGCAGGCACAGATCCCAACGAAGGGAACCCCCCAGTCGGCTGGTGGCAGTTTGATGAGGGGGAGGGAAGCGGCGCAAATGCGTATGATAGGAGCGGGAGTAATCATAATGGCACGATTACCAATGCCACATGGGGACGTGGTAAATATGGAAATGCCTTGAGTTTTGATGGGGATGGGGATTATGTGGGTTGCGGAACGACATTGCTTAACAATCCTACTGCTGGAGCCGTAAGTATGTGGATAAAACCATCTGCTGATGGGGTGTCCAATGCGACGAAGCTCTACTGGAATACGACAATTTTAATGAAGGGTATCGTCTATGCGGCTATACAGCAATTATCCGACAATAAAATAAGAATGTATTATTGGGATGGGGTTGCGTGGAGAAACCTTGATTCCCTAAGCTCTGTTGCATTAAATCAATGGAATCACATAGCTTATACATGGAGCAGTTCTGGTTCCACAATATATATCAATGGATCCAAGGACAACTATTCTTCAATACGAACTTGGTCAGATATTCAGGCTGGACATCTAAATCAGTTGGTTAAGTTGGGAGGGGAAGTAATCGAAAGTACGCCATATTATTTTTCTGGCCTCATCGACGACCTCAAGATCTACGACTATGCCCGTACCCAGGCCGAGATCGCCTATGACTATAATAAAGGTAAGCCAGTTGCGCATTGGAAGTTTGATGAGGGTGGCGGCCCGATTGCGCATGACGAATATTCTACTGCCGGCTCAGGCGCCGTCGCGCCAGTAGGCTGGTGGAGGATGGATGAAGGGAGCTGGAATGGAACTGCGAATGAAGTCGTGGATTCGTCAGGCAATGGTAATAATGGTGTGCGAGCAGGCAATGCGACGACTAGTTCGTCATCTAAAATTGGGCCGTACTGCGGAACATTTGATGGCACAGGTGATTATGTAAATATTGGCACCGGAACTGGCTTAAATCCAAATTATATCACGCTTGAGGCATGGGTCAAGTGGGATGGGACGGCAGGCGAAGGAGAAATTATTGGAAGATGGGGAGATGGAGGGATTACAGAGAATGCATATGTGCTTGGAGTTAATTCCGGCAGTAAATTATTTGTGAAAATAGTAAACTCAACACCGACAGAGGTAAATGTTGCGGATACTGTAAATCTTACTACGGGCTGGACTCATGTTGCAGCGACATACGACGGTATTAATATTAGGTTATACAAGAATGGTGTTCAAGTTAATTCAGGCTCACAAACTGGGAATATAAATTCTGTGAGTGAACTTGTATATTTAGGTGCTATTGCGTACACAAGCTTGGTTGAGTGGGACGGTCTTATCGACGACGTCCGCATCTATGACTATGCCCGCACAGCTGCGCAGATTGCGGAAGATTACAAAACCACCCATGGGACGCTCGTGGCCGACACGAAATTCGTGGACGGCAAGATCGGTAAGAGCCTGACTTTTGATGGGACAGATGATTATGTTGATTTAGGAGATACATCAGGTTTTCCAAATGGGCCCTCTGCAAGAACAGTTGCATTTTGGACTTTATTGCAGGATAACTCTGCGAGTGATGATTATTTTATGAGCTGGGGGCACGCTACAACTGGAGGAGCATTTTTTGCCCCGAGGATTAATTCATCAGGTAACATTAGTTTGATGGTGAACAGTGGTGGTTCTTATGATGACATAAATTCATCCACCTCAAGAAGTTCTATTTACAATGTCTGGTCCCATCTTGCTTATACATATGATGGTTCTACCACTGCTAAAATATATTTAAATGGTGCTCTCATTTATACAGGTAGTACTGGAGCTGTTCTTGATACATTAACTGGCTACGATGCCTATATTGGAGCAAGGAATAATAGTGGATATAATAATGGAATAAATGCTGACATTGACGACGTCAAGATCTATAACTACGTCCGCACAGCCGACCAGGTGATGCAGGATTATAATGATGGGGTTAGTGCTTACTTGGGCCCGCCTGCTACCTATGAGATTGACCCTTGGGGCGGAGCGGCACCAGTCGGCTGGTGGCAGATGGATGAATATTCAGGGAAGCTCGCGCATGATAATAGCGGCAATGGAAATGATGGGACGCTGACTAATATGGACGAAGCTGACTGGGTACTTGGAAAACATGGCTCAGGGTTGGATTTTGACGGCAGTAATGATTATGTGGATTGCGGGAATGACAGCGTCTTTAATTTTACAACACAATTTACGGTAGAAGCGTGGATTAAACCAAGTGATGTATCAGATTATAGAAGAATCGTCAGCAAGTTTGAGTCTCCTGATTTACCGTGGATTTTTACAATAGACTCAAGTGGCGTATTAAATTTACAGGTTAGACCAAATGTTTCTACAAGAGCTAGTAGTGTCACCATATCTACTACAGAATGGACGCATGTGGTTGGGGTTTATGATGGTGGAGCCAGTAGATTAGATGTTTATATAAACGGTGTTCTTAATAATGGAACACTTACCAATGCAGTTCCAGCATCGCTTAATGTAGACGATTCTCATGTTTATATCGGTTCTGCGGTTACGAGTCCATATCCAATGTTGGGCAAAATCGATGACGTCCGGCTTTACAACTACACCCGCACCCAGGCCCAGATTGCCTGGGACTACAACCGCGGAAAACCTGTAGGACACTGGAAGATGGATGAGGCAACAAGCGGCGCTGTGCCTACAACAGCTGGTGCAATAAAAGATGATTCGGACAATGACAACGATGGTACTGCATCGAATACAACTTGGACTTACACGACAGGTAAATTTGGAGGTGCGTTAACTTTTGATGGGAATGACTATGTGAGTGTTACTCATGATGCTACTTTAGCCCTTTGGGATAGACTCACCATAGCGTTCTGGGTATATGTAGATACCTCTGCCAATGATGGCATTTTAGCTTATGTAGTCTCGAAAAACGATGGTGGAAGTGATGGATATGGTGTATATTGGGAAGATAGAGGTGGGCAGGATGGTTTTAGAATCGTCCTTAGCGGAACTAGTCCTTTGAATATAACAGGTTTAAGTACAGGCTGGCACCACATTGCGTTTAGTTGGGACAAAGACTTAAATAGTGGCGCAATCTATGAGTATGCAGATGGTGAGCTAAGGGCTAGTAGTACCACTCGCACATCTTCTTTGACGACTAATACCCGTCCTGTAACAATAGGTTGTGAGGCTGATGCTACTAATTTTTACGACGGTCAAATGGACGATGTTCGCATTTATAATTATTCAAGGACCGCCGACCAAGTCATGCAGGACTACAACGCAGGCCTGGCAACAAAGCTGGGCGACTAATATGATGGGAGTCGGGAACCCATCACGGAGCTTTATATGAATATAAAACGATTAATCCTAATAACACTACTGATCATCGCACTATTGCCAGTAACTACCTATGCGGCGAGTAAGGGTGATCCACCCGTTGCGCATTGGAGGTTTGATGAGGCAGGGGGGGATTATACATATGATGATATGAATGTCTCTCCCACAAACCGTGGCACACTGACTCCTGGTGCAACTGCTCCAAATACTGCAGCCGGCCATATGTGGGATCCGCAAGGGAAGATCGGCGGGGCGATGGATTTTGATGGGGATGATTATGTGGAGGTCCCGGATAGTGATGACTTCAGTTTTGCTGTAGGTAATCCCTTCTCCGTATCAGCTTGGGTATATATAAGTGCATCGCCGGATGATTATGATGCTGTTGTTGGCAAATGGAATAACGATGCTGCAGGAACAAGGGAGTGGCTGTTTCGTTTTGGAGTGGGGGATACTTGGGAGTTTCGATTGTGCAATGGTGACGATAGTGGAAGCAGGGGCAGAAGCACAACAGATACTATTCCTACTGGAAAATGGACCCACATAGTCGGCACTACTGATGGCACTGCATCACCGAATGCCGGGACAAAGATTTATATAAATGGGGTTCAGAAAGATACGACAAACATTAGTTCCGGCAGTTATGATGGGATGAACCCTTCATCCTCCAAACTTTTTATGGGAGCAGTAGATGCTACTGCTATCTCCAGCTATTTTAATGGCAAAATCGACGATGTGCGCATCTACGACTACATCCGTACACCTGCGCAGATCATGGTGGACTACAATGCTGGGGCAGCTAGCTATCTTGGCGCAGGTACTGATCCTAATGAAGGCAATCCCCCAGTCGGTTGGTGGCAGTTTGATGAAAATGCAGGGACGGATGCGTATGATAGAAGCGGCAATAATAATAACGGCACGATTACCAATGCCACATGGGCTGCTGGTAAATATGGCAATGCCTTGAGTTTTGATGGGAGCGGTGATTATGTGGCCTTAGGGACAAGCCTTTTAAATAGTCAATCAGCGCAGACAATCTCTGCATGGATATACATAAATTCATTGCCTACGTCCACAGATTACTGGAAATTTCCTACTATAGTACACAAAGGGAATGTCTATATCAATTTCGGGTACAATAATAATGGAAAGCTTATCGGATATTATTATAATAGCAGTTCCCAGCCAGTAACTTCGATCAACAGTTCATCTTCAATGACTACTGGCAAATGGTATCATGTGGCCTGGACGTGGACTGCCACTGTGACGAAACTTTACATAGATGGGCAAGAAGAATATTCAGGCACAAATATCGGCCCTGGTTACAATTTAAATAGTGCTCATGCCAATGGAGATGTACGTATCGGATTAAGCCCGGCTGCCAGTTCTCAAGGTGTCAATGGCCTCATCGACGACCTCAAGATCTACAGCTACACCCGCACCCAGGCCCAGATCGCCTATGACTATAATAAAGGTAAGCCAGTGGCGCATTGGAAGTTTGATGAGGGTGGTGGTCCTATTGCGCATGATGAGTATTGTACTGCTGGTTCAGGCGCAGCGCCAGTTGCATGGCACAGAATGGATAATGATTGGAATGATGAAAGTGGTAATGGTAACAATTTAACAACAGGTGGTGACCCTACTTTTAGTTCTTCTTCTAAGATCGGACCATATTGCGGTGATTTTGACGGTACAGGAGATTATGTAAGGATAACAGACGGCCAATCTATATTTGGCGGTAAAAGCACGATTACGGTTGAATTTTGGATTAAGCCTGCCGCTAGTCAGAGTAGTATTCATTATATTGAGTATGGCATAGGTAATAGCACGTTTTCCTTGGAGTCAGGGGTTCCAACTGCACTCTTTTATATTAATAATAGTAATCAAGGCTCAATAACTTTTACTGCAGATGCTTGGCAACACATTGCCCTTGTTATGGACGGTACTAAGTCGTATCGTTATAAAAATGGTGCTTTAGTGGGCTCAAATGCCTTTACTAGCGCTATTAGCGATGTTAGTAGCGCTTTTGATATTGGCGGTCGTGCCGGAGCAAGAAACATAGAGGCACTATTCGACGACTTCCGCATCTATGACTATGCCCGCACAGCTGCGCAGATTGCGGAGGATTACAAATCTACCCACGGTACGCTGGTGGCCGATACAAAGTTTGTGGACGGTAAGCTCGGCAAGGCCCTGACATTTGACGGGACAGGGGATTATATGGAAGTAGCTGATAATGATATTTTTAGTATTGGTAATGGCACTGTTGATTCCCCATTTTCAATCTCTCTGTGGATGAAAGCAGGTTCTCTGGTGCAATATGATGGTGTTGTACAAAAGTGGGATAATAACAATCAGCGAGAATGGTTGTTTAGATTTGGAGATTCTGCTACTGGTGAAAATTGGGAGTTTAGGCTGTTTGATGAAAGTGCTGATGTTACAAGAGGAAGAAAGACAGGGGTATTTTTAACTACAGGTCAATGGTATCACCTTGTAGGGACTTACAATGGTGATGAGTCTGACCCAAATGCAGGTATTGATATTTATGTTGATGGTGTTGTTTCAGACACTGCAGATATTGACACAGCAGGGACTTATACAGCAATGGAAAATAAAACTGGTAAACTATTTTTTGGAGCGTTAGAAGATACAGGAGCAGCTCCATATCGTCTCTTTGACGGTATAATAGATGATGTCCGTATTTACAACTACACCCTCACAGCTGCGCAAGTTATGGAGGATTATAATGCTGGCTCACCTGCGCGCCTTGGCGCACCTTCGGCCTATGAAACAGACCCTTGGGATGGCGCTGCACCAGTCGGCTGGTGGCAGCTGGATGAAAATTCAGGCATGAAGGCATATGATAATAGTGGCAATGGAAATGATGGGACGATTACAGGTGCCACGTGGGCCCAAGGAAAAGTTGGCCCGTGTTTGAGTTTTGATGGGACAAGTGATACTATTTCAGTACCTAACGTCAATAATTCATATCCATTTACTGTTTGTCTCTGGGCGACCCATAATACTGATTGGAACCCTGCCGGGTCAGCAACTATGGATGAGATGTTCAACATGAGCATTGCTAGTCAACGTGTAAGTTTAGGTATAGGTGATAACTGGGACTCTAACGGTGAAATCCATATTATGTATGGCGGCACTAACCATTGGGGAGCCCCCAAGCCATCAGCATCAGGTTCTACGGATTGGAACCACATTGCTTGGGTTGTCTATGGAAGCGATAATTCAAATCATAAAATATATGTCAATGGTGTGTCTCAAACTATGACAGATCGTGGGGGCGCTCACGGTGGAACTGCTGGTTGGAATATTGGTTCCAATAGCGCAAGTGGTGAATGGTGGGATGGCAAAATCGACGATGTCAAGATCTACAACTACACCCGTACCCAGGCCCAGGTCGCCTGGGATTATAACCGTGGCAAACCCATGGCGCACTGGAAGATGGATGAGGCAGTGAGTGGATCAGCAGTAGGCACAGGTAATATTAAAGATGAATCAGTCCATAACAATGACGGTGATGGCTCTGGTTCGAACATCGCCTGGACCACAGGAAAGTTTGGCGGGGCATTGGATTTTGATGGGAGTACTGATTTTGTAAGGAGTTCTCCTCTAGCTACTACCGACTCTACTGCGTTTTCAGCTTCATTCTGGGTAAAATTCAACTCTCTGACAAATACATATAATGGTACAGTAGCGCGGCAGATTTCGGGTTCTCCCACCGCCGCGGGTTGGGTTGCCGCTAATTACAATAACGGTGCAATCTATATTTTCGCGCGAAGTGGAAGCACAGATTTTTGTAATCAATCAACAGGGTTCGTTCCCAATACAACTGACTGGTATCACTTCACAACCACTTGGGACTCTACAGGGGATGGGAAAGTGAGATTCTATCTTAATGGAAATTTGTACTATACTTCTACTACTTCATCTACCACTACCATGACTGGATTGCCCAGCAGAGTACTGATGGGAAGTTTACAGTGGGCCAATACGAGCCAAGATAGCATCGTATCAAGTCAAGCTCTCGATGGTATGCTCGACGACGTCCGCATCTACAACTACCCCCGCACCGCCGAACAGGTCATGCAGGACTACAACGAAGGCGCAGCCACCCACCTCAGCGAATAAACAGTAAACAGGTAAGATAGTAGGCGTCCTACTTTGGTACACCCTACTATATGAATAGCCCGTCCAGAGAAAATCCCAAAAAAATTTGAAAGAAAATACTCACCCTTTACGTTATATATAGTGGAAGAGAAAACCCAACTCTTCCTCCTTGACAAAGTATACGCATTAGTGTATACTTAATATGGAGGTGAGTTGGATATGGTTAATACTATTACATTAAAGAAATTAAGGCCAGAATTGCCTCAGGTGATAAGAGATATTGATACTAAATTAGACCGCTATATTGTCACCAAAAGAGGGAAACCTATCGCTGTGATGATAAGCCCTGATGACTATGAAGGTCTTTTAGAGACAATCGAGATACTCTCCGACAGAGAAACAGTCAAGAGAATCAAAAATGCAAAACGACAGATCAGGGAAGGCAAGACTGTTTCTTTGGAAGGACTGTGCCATAGAATAGAGAAACAAGATGCATAGAATAGAATTTTCTAATCTTGCAGCCAAAGAGTTAGAGAAGATTTATAATATAGACAAAAGATTATATTCCCGCCTGATAGCCGCCATAGAGACCCTCAGGACAAACCCTCAGCAAAGAAGGAGCCTAAAAGGAAAACTTTCGGGCGATTACTCGTTACGCGTGGGCAATTATCACGTTATTTATACCATCCATAAAAATAGGATCGTAGTGTATATTATTGACTTAGGCCATAGAAAAGATATCTACAGATAGGAAGATAAAAACTTGCATAAAAATTAGAATAGCAGAATAGCAGAGAATAGTAGGCGTCCTACTTTGGTACACCCTACTATAAAATATCTAAAAATATTTGAAAGAATTTCACCCCCTTCTGTGTCTAAATAATGACAAAAGGAGGGTTTTATTATGTCTACAACTCAAAGATTGGTATACGATGATTCATTATATCATATTATCCAGAAGGGAAATAATGGGCAGAAGATATTTAAGGATGATGAAGATTTTGAGACGTTTTTATTGCTCATAAGCCGATATTTAAACAAGTTCAAGGTTGAGGTTTATCATTTTTGTTTAATGCCTACCCATATTCATTTGTTACTTAAGATATTCGAAAAGAAAGTTCTAGCAAAATTTATGCAAGGAATATTACAATCTTATAGGTTTAGCCATAAGAGAAAGTATACTTATGAGGGTTATCTATATAAAGGTCGATATAGAAGTAAGTTAGTTGCAAAAGATGAATATCTACTAGAATGTGGACGCTATATTGAACGTAACCCTGTAAGAGCTGGGATTACCAAGGATCCTTACGAATACAAATGGTCTAGCTGTTCTTATTACACACATGGCAGGACAAATGGTATAATAACAGAAGATCTCCTCTATTATACTTTCGGAAATGATCTAAGACAGTGCCAGCGTAGATATACGGAATATGTTTCGATGTCACGTCCCTACGAAGAGATTATGGATAAAGAATTTAACATACAGTAGGGTGTACCAAAGTAGGACGCCTACGCTCACTATGAAACTTGACAAACACCTTCTTTTATGGCATACTTTGGTAGGAAGAAAGTATTACTAAAGTATAACATATGGGGGTTCATATGGCTATCAATGCGGTTAAGATCGCAATCAGTTTGCCAAAGGAGGATTTTAGATTGTTAGAGGCAATGAGTAAAAAATTAGGCATCACTCGCAGCGCTCTGATTGATAAGGCAATACATTATTGGTTAAGTAGAAGAAGGCAGGAGGAGATGATAAAGCGCTATGAAGAAGGGTATAGGCGTAATCCTGAATCGATAGCTCACATAGCTGCGCTTGAAAAGACAGGATCTGAGGCAATGCATCCAGGGGAGGATTGGTCATGAGAAGAGGCGAAGTCTGGTGGGTAGATTTTTCATCTCCTATAGGACGACGGCCAGCGGTCTTGCTTTCCCGAGATGAGGCTTATGCCGTAAGGAATGCCGTTACTGTGGCAGAAGTGACTACAGTAGTCCGCGATATCCCCGTAGAAGTAAAGTTGGATAAATCCGATGGTTTGCCCAAATCATGTGTAGTAAATCTTGATACAATCGTCACTATCCGTAAAGACCGCATAAAAGAAAGAATTAGTTTACTCAAGGCCCAAAAAATAGCTCAGATAAATATCGCTCTAAAATTCGCTCTTGGTTTGTAGAAGATAAAAACTTGCATAAAAATTTATCGTGTGGTATAGTTATGTAACGTCATAAATAAAAAATAAGGAGGTGGGTAGTGAAGAGAATCGTAGTTTTATTGTGGATCTTAGTATTTGGGGTGGCCCTTGTATTTGTTTCCAGTGACATGGTCTTTACACAGGATGAGGAGACAGAGGAAGCACAGGAACCAATACACGCATTTAAAGATGCGGAGAAGATGGCAGAGTTTGAACAGCTTTATGTGGCAAAGCAGGCGACCTTCGGAAGGATGGGGGTATTGCAAGCATATTTTACAATGGAGCAGAGTAATCTAACAGAGATAGATAGGCAAATGGAAGAGAAGTTCGGTTTTAAGATGGACGTGAATAAGATGTATGATCTGGACAGGGATGCGATGGAAATAAAAGAGGCAGGTCCTGTTCCGGCAGTAGCTCCTATGATACCAGCAGCTGAATAAGCTGTTCGATATTTAGGGCTCGCAGCCCTCGAACATTATTAGATCAGAGAGCCAGCGTTATAAAGTTAGCGTTGGCTCTTTTTTTGATTTTTTTTGAAAGAAAATCACCCCCTTTTGTGTCTATATTGTAGAGCTATCGAGCCTCGATAATTCATACTTGATGTAAAACGCTAGCTATGATATTATCTGAGTATGTTTAGGGCACCTCAGATGCTGATTGAGCGCTGTATAAGACGCGAAGAAAAGGCCTGGAAGGAATTTATAGAGCGATTCTCAGGTCTTTTGTATTATTCGGCGAGGGAGAGATTAAAAAGGAGTGGTATTTTATTTGGTCAGGAGGATATAGAGGATATCGTGCAGGCGGTTTTCCTGGAGATATGGGAGAAGGGAAGGTTGGGGGAGGTAAGAGAAAGAGAAAAGATAAGCGCATGGCTTAGCATAATGGCCCAGACAAGGGCGCTGAACCATATGCGGCGCAAGAAGGAAAGACTTTTGCATCAGGAAGAATTTTATAAGATCGATAATATAGAAGCGGGGGCTGAGCCAGGCAGGGAAAACCCTGCTTCTGAGATATCGATGGAAAAATTGGAAAGGATCATAGAAGGTTTTAGCGCAAAGGAAAAGATCATATTTAAATCCAGTATAATTTACGGGAAAACACATAGAGAGATAGCTCAGTTCATGAATATGCCTATAAATACCGTGTCCACGATTATTGCCAGAAAAAAGAATATAATAAAGAAGAAACTGAAATAATTTTGAAAGGTCGTAGATTATGGATTGCTTAAGTGAGAAGAGACTTTCTTCGTATCTGGATGAGGGGCTTTCGGAAGTTGAGCGCGGCAGGATAGAGGATCATATATCCAGGTGCAACCATTGCCTTGACCTCCTCATGCTTAGTTATGAGGCCCGAGGCGCCTCAGGAAAATGCCCGGCATTATTGAAGCAAAAGATAGGGAAGACCTTAGGCCTGAAAGAGGAGAAGAAGAGGCCCGAGAGCAAGTGGTTTTTTGGCGCCCTTATTTTATTTGCGCTTTCGTTTGTATTTAAAGGATTCTTTTTACAGTTTCTTGCGGGGGCAGTTATCTTAGGATTTAAATGGGTGATGGAAGGTGAAGGCGCAAGGCGAGTGGTTATGATATTTAGAGGGATGCAGAAAGAAGAAAAAAAATTTGAAAGAAAATCACCCCCTCCTGTGTCTGATATAACAGGAGGTGATAAGTATGGTGAAGGCAGGTAATGGAGTAGAAGTGCTGAAGTTGCGTAGGCTCACCGGAGATTCGAGTCTTAAGGCCTTTGTGGATCTCTCGTTTGCAGGTGTATTTATTGTTAGAGGCCTTAAGGTGGTCGAGGGCAAAAACGGACTCTTTGTAGGTATGCCAAGGGAAAAGGGTAAAGACGGTAGATGGTATAATACAGCATATCCTATAACGAAGGAGTTTAAGGAATTGCTGAATGAGATCGTGCTGGAGGCGTACGAAAACGAATAATGTAGTGGGCGCGGGCCATCCTCGCGCCCTTACAACCCTTTTTACTCCTTGACAATATAAATTTTTAGGGATATACTCTTTGAAAAAAGGAGTTTAGTTATGTCTAAAACATTTAAGATAGTATTGGTCTTTTTGGTGGTAGTAAGTATTGTCTCAGCAGTCTTGGCTGTATTCGGCTTTATAAAGAAAGAAGAGGAATATACCAGGAGACTTATGGTCGAGGAGAAGTTAGCTGCCACACTTAAGGATAAGAGGAGACTAGAAAAGGATATAGAGCTGAAGGAGAAAAGTATAGAGGACAAAGCCGCAGAGATTTCGAAGATGGAGCTTGAGATAAAGAGTTTTGCATCCGAGATGGAAGAAGAAAAAGATAAACGTAAGTCGATAGCAGCGGATTTAGATGACCAGAAAAAAGAAGTCCAAAAACTAAAGGGAAATTTAGAAAAAGAGAAAAAAGAGAAAATTAGCATTTCAAAGAAATTGGCGGATGTGAAGGCTGACTATGTCAAGGCCCAGGGGGATATCTCGAGGCTCAGCAATGAAAAGGCAAAGCTTAGGAGGGATCTGGCTGGTTTAAAGAAAGGACCTGTGGATCTTGATAAGATAGTAGTAAGTCCTTCAGGGGGCAGTAGTTTAAAAAGATCTCTAAAGCCGCTTGAAGAGCTTTTAAAAGGGAGCGTGCTTGTGGTAAATAGAGACTATAGTTTCATTGTCACTGATTTAGGCCAGGATGACAATGTTAATAAAGGCTTGAAGGTAGAGATAAGAGACGGTAGTAAATTGCTGGGGAGGGCGGAGATAGATAAGGTCTACGATACGATGTCATCGGCAACTGTCCTTCCGGGTTCAAATATAAATAATATCAAGAAAGGCAATTTGGTTATTGAGAGCCGTTAGGATCATCGTCCCACCTGATAAATCCATATCTCACCGAGCGATTATGCTCGCATCCATTTCAGAAGGCGCTACGCGTATAAAAAATCTATTGTTGAGCAAAGACTTAGTGCGCACCATAGAGGCATTCCGCTGTATGGGGGTAAAGATCCTTTTTGAGGATAAGTCTAGGGCAGGTAATGTCCAAGGCTCACGGCCATCGACGAGGAGAAGCGTAGACGCGATAGTGCATGGACTGGGTATGCGCGGACTGAGAAAACCAGACATGCCTCTATACTTAGGTAATTCTGGGACTACCATGCGGATCTTGCCCGGTATTTTAGCGGGGCAGAATTTTTCAGTGGTTTTAAAAGGTGACGCATCTCTTTCAAAAAGACCTATGTTGAGGATCGTAAAGCCATTGATGAAGATGGGCGTAGATATCTCAGGTGCAAAGCGGCAAAAAGAGATATACCCGCCGCTTAAGATCCATGGAGGGAACCCGAAGCCCGTTATATATACTTCAAAGATTGCAAGCGCCCAGCTTAAATCTTGCATTTTACTGGCAGGTCTTTTTGCAAAAGGGCTTACAAGCGTAACTGAACCTGTGAGATCAAGGGATCATACAGAGAGGATGCTAAAGATTTTTGGTTGCAGGTTGCGCGTTCAAGGCTCCAGGGTCAGTTTAAAAGGGCCTGTGAAATTAAGATCTCCCCGGACAATTAAAATCCCAGGCGATATTTCGAGCGCCTCGTTCTTTATTGTGGCAGGATGCATTTTGCCTGATACGAAAATAGTTATAAAGGACGTAGGGCTTAATCCTACGCGGACAGGTATCCTGGATATTTTGAGACGGATGGGAGCGGATATAAAAATCAACCCTTCGACAGGGATCAAAAATAAAGAACCAATGGGGGACGTGGTTGTAAAAACGAGCAGACTCAAAGGTATTAATATTTCTTCCGAAGAAGTAGTGAGGGCCATAGATGAGATACCGGTTGCGATGGTTGCAGCATGCTTTGCGAAGGGGACGAGCGTCATTAAAGGCGTAGGTGAATTGCGGGTGAAAGAGACGGATCGCATCAAATCAATGGTAACCAATTTACGAAAGATGGGCGCTCTTATAGAGATCTTGCCCAAGGCCCGCGGCCCCCGAACAGCTGTTCATGGATCAGTCTTAAAAATAAGAGGCGGCAGGGTACTACATGGCGCACAACTCTTGAGCTATGGCGATCACCGTACAGCTATGAGTATATTAACAGCAGGCCTTGCTATTAAAGGGAAGGTGTCTCTGGGAGGGCGAGAGTGCATAGATAAGTCATTTCCTGGTTTTGAAAATTTGTTGTGTAAAATAAATTGACAACGATGTAACATTTTGATAGAATTGGAATTAAACATATAGAGTGATAAAATTTTTTTGGGGTGAGAGATGATTCAATTTTTCAAAATGGTGAAAAAAGGTATTGATAATATCCTTGGTTTATTCTCAAATGACATGGGTATTGATCTTGGGACCGCTACAACCCTTGTCTATGTAAAGGGGCAGGGTATTGTTTTATGTGAGCCGTCAGTAGTTGCGATCCAGAAAGGCGCGCACAGTGTTCTTGCAGTAGGAACAGAGGCAAAGCGGATGCTTGGCAGGACGCCGGGTAATATCATAGCTATAAGGCCCATGAAGGATGGTGTGATTGCAGATTTTGAAATAACAGAGGATATGCTCAGGTTTTTTATAAAGAAGGTCCATAATCGCAGGGTATTTGTCAGGCCGCGCATGGTCATTGCTATACCTTCAGGGATTACAGAGGTTGAGAAACGTGCGGTGAAAGATTCAGCAGAGCACGCTGGGGCTCGAGAGGTTTACCTTGTGGAAGAGCCCATATCTGCTGCCATAGGTGTAGGTCTCCCTATCCAGGATCCGGGCGGAAACATGATCATCGATATCGGCGGCGGCACCACCGAGATAGCAGTTATATCTCTCGCTGGTATTGTATTTTCACGTTCTATACGTATAGGCGGAGATGAAATAGATGAAGCGATAATCGAACATCTGAAGAAGACATATAACTTGATGATAGGTGAGCGTACCGCAGAAGAGATCAAGATAAAGATAGGGTCCGCCTATCCCCTTGAAGAAGAACTGACTATGGATGTGCGAGGCCGCGATTTGGTCGCGGGGCTCCCCAAGACGATAACAGTTTCTTCCGAAGAAGTAAGAGAAGCATTGGCAGGCCCGATTTCGGCAATTTTAGAAGCCACAAGGATGACGCTCGAAAGGACCCCTCCGGAGCTTTCAGCTGACCTTATTGAAAGAGGGATTATTTTAGCAGGAGGCGGTTCACTCTTGAGGGGTATTGATAAATTGATCAGCGAAGAAACAGGCCTTCCGGTCCATGTAGCTGAAGATCCGATGACGGCAGTAGCGATTGGGACAGGCAAGGTATTGAGCGAGATAAAATATCTAAAAAAAGTTACTGTACGTTCAAGACTGGATTTTTAAAAAATTCCTAGGGTTAACATTGGTGTGTGGGAAAAACAATCAAAAGGTCCCCTTTTTTAGTAGTCAGTATTACTGTCCTCACCCTTTTTATCCTCTCTCAGATTTTCTCAAATGAATCCCGTATAAAAATTTTAAATGCCTTTCGTACTCCACTGAAGGTGATCTCAGGGTCGTACTATGTTCTGCGTGACATCCCCAATTTTAAAGAATTAAAGAATGAGAATAAGCTTTTAAGGGAGAGAATCAATAATTTTGATAAGAAACTATTGAGCCTGCAAGAGGCCCACTTGGAAAACATAAGATTAAGGAAACTCCTTGGTTTCAGGGAATCAAAGAAACATAAATTCATCCCCAGCATGGTGATAGCCAAAGACCCCTTAGGGTTGGGGAATACGATCATTATTGATAAAGGCAAGAAGGATAATGTAGATAAGGATATGGTTGTTATAAGCGGCAACGGACTCGTAGGCAGGGTGCGCGAATCAGGATGGAGCATTGCAAGGATACTTCTTATTACAGATAGAGATTCAGTGGTGGGTGGAATCCTGCATCGGACAAGGGACGAGGGCGCAATAAGAGGTACGGCCTCAGGCATTACTATGAAATATTTAGAATTAAACTCTACTGTCAAAGAAGGCGATAGTGTTGTAACCTCTGGATTTAGTGGCGTGTTTGAAAAAGGGATATTGATAGGAAAAGTTGTTTCTGTAGAGAAAGATGCAAGCGGCCTTTATTTGAGAGCGACTTTAAAGCCAGAGGTTGATATGATGAGATTGGAGGAAGTGCTGGTGATTCGGCGGAAGAAGTGGTGAGACATGCTTTTTATCTGGGTAATCGCTGCAGCGTTATTGCAGGTTACGGTATTGAGGAGTTTTAATCTTTTAGTAGTTTTGGTCGTTCTTTTAGGCCTGAGGAAAGGCCCTCTTGGCGGATTATTGATTGGCGGGGCGATAGGGATATTTGCGGAGATCTTTTCTCCCTCGGTGTTTGGGTCGAATGTAGTGCTTTATAGCCTATTAGGGTTATCACCCGGCATCCTCAGGTCCCGCATATATTATAAAGAAAATCTCTTTACTGAATTCATGTTTACATTTTGCGGAGTGATGCTGTTTTACTTTGCATATTTTATTTTGAACCCCGGAGGAGACCCATCTATAATTTCAGCTGCCTTATTTTCGGCATTTTTCTCACCCCTAATATTTAAGATATCCGGAGGCGGGCGCATTGCGAGTTAAAACACTGCGATTTTTTTTTATAATCCTTTTTGTCGGTCTCTTTGGCTGTCTTTTTTACCTTCAGATTATAAAGGGCCCTTTCTATAAAAATCTTAGCTACAGAAATAGCATCCGCCTTTTAAACATAAATTCTCCCAGGGGGATTATATATGATAGGTTTACCCAAAAGCTGGCCTATAATGTCCTTTCTTTTTCGGTTTTTATTGTGCCGCAGGAGGTAGTAGATATTGACTCTGAGATCAAAGAGCTTTCTAAGATTTTAGGCGTCCGAGAGAGTCTATTGAGAAGAAACTACAAGCGTAACTACTATGCCCCGTTTGCTCCATGCGAATTGATGAGGGATGTATCCAAAGAAAAGGCAATCCTTACTGAAGAACTAAGACTGGATATGCCTGGGGTTTTGGTCAAAGAGGTCCCTTTAAGGATGTACCCATACAAAGAGGCCTTTCTGCATCTTGTGGGCTACATGGGAGAGATAGATAGGCGTGAGCTTAAATTGCTTAAAAGTTATGGGTATAACATCAAGGATTTGATAGGTAAGGATGGTATAGAAAGAGTCGCTGATGATGATTTACGCGGAAGGAGTGGCGGCAGACAGGTACAGGTTGACAATATGGGCCATCAGGTAAAGGTCTTGAGTTTTAAAGGGCCTAAAAGGGGTAAGGATGTTTATTTAACAGTAGATGCCGGACTCCAGTCTTTTTTATGGAAGATGATGGAGGGAAAAAAAGGCGCAGCAATTTTTATGGATCCAAATAATGGAGAGATATTGGCGCTCGTTAGCTCTCCTTCACATGATCCCAATGTTCCATTAACTGATGAGGTATTAAGTGATTTGGATGCCCCGCTTTTAAATAGGGCGATTATGGGCCAATATCCGCCCGGGTCACTGTTTAAGATACTGATTAGTGCGGGAGGTTTGGAATCCGGCGTAATAGACAGTGAAACAAGTTTTGTCTGCCGCGGCACATTAGATGTAGGCATAGAGGAATTTGGCTGCTGGAATCGAGATGGCCATGGCCCCATGAAACTCAATGATGCCATTGTCGAATCATGTAATGTCTATTTTTATAATACCGGGATCCGTTTGGGCCTTGAGAGGATCTATGAATACGCAAGAAAATTAGGGTTTGGTAAAAAGACAGGTATAGAGCTTTTTGGCGAGATGGAAGGGTTTTTGCCGTCCAGGGCATGGAAGAAGATAAAACGAAAGGAAAATTGGTATGCGGGAGATACTGCAAATCTTTCTATAGGGCAGGGATATTTATTGGTCACTCCTTTGCAGGTCGTGCGCATGGTTGCAAGCGTAGCAAACGGAGGAAAGCTTATCCGGCCACATGTCTTCTTGGAGTCAGATCTTAATAGAGTCAGTGAAGCTCGACCTCTTAAAAGTGAGGAGAATATAGAATTGATTAAAAAGGGTTTAAAGGGGGTAGTCGAGGATGAGGATGGGACAGGAATACAAGCGTGGAGTGAGCTCGTTTCTATTTCCGGGAAGACAGGGACGACTCAGACAGGGGAAGAGTTTAAGACGCATGCATGGTTTGGGGGTTTTGCGCCATCAGATAATCCCGAGATCAGCTTTGTGATTTTTTTAGAGCATGGCGGCTCAGGTGGAGACGATGCAGCTTTAATGGCGGGAAAGGCTGTGGAATACTGGTATAAGAGTAAGACTACTGTGCCGCGTATGGCGCGTGGCGCCAAAAAAGAATTATGAAGAAATATAAAGGTTTTGATTGGATATTAGTTGCGAGCGCCGGAGCTATCTTCGCCGCAGGACTTTTATTTTTATTCAGCTCTACATATCCGAATAATGTAGATTATGTTTTAAGACAGGTCATGTGGTTTCTTCTGGGGGCCTTGATATTTATATTTATTATAAATGTAAATTATAGAAGGATCGTGGGCATAGGCAGTATATTCTATTTTTTGACAATATTTCTCCTCACTGCAGTCCTTGTTTTTGGAAGTCGCAGGCTTGGCGCGCAACGCTGGCTTACAATAGGAAGTCTCAATATACAACCATCAGAATTTGGCAAATTATTTATCACGCTTTTTTTAGTACAGTATCTTGCAAGCCATAAGACGTATCATACGTTAAAAAATATTCTTATCCCCTTGGTAATAACACTCATTCCTTTTGTTCTTATACTAGGAGAGCCGGATCTTGGTACTGCGCTTATGCTTTTGCCAATACTATTTATTTTACTATATGTATGGGGCGCTCCGCTTAAGTTGCTATTCTTTATGATCTTAAGCGGGGTAATATTATCTCCGCTCGGCTGGTTTTTATTGAAAGATTATCAAAAAGAGAGGCTTCTGGTATTTATGGATCCGAGCCAGGACCCGCTGGGCGCTGGCTATACGATCATCCAGTCCAAAATAGCGATAGGTTCAGGCGGAATATTTGGTAAGGGCTGGCTTTCTGGCACGCAGAACCAGCTGAATTTTCTTGCAGAAAGACATACGGATTTTATATTTTCAGTAGCAGGGGAAGAGTGGGGATTTTTAGGCGGTATAATCCTTGTGGCCCTTTACGGTATCCTGATCAAGCGTTCCCTTACTATAGCTGAAAAGACGACCGATCCTTGCGGTAGACTTTTGGCTATCGGGCTCTCTACCGTGATAGGGATCCAGGTAGTCGTGAATATAAGTATGACAATGGGATTTATGCCGGTTGTCGGACTGCCTCTTCCGCTTGTGAGTTATGGCGGCTCGTCGCTTTTGGTCACGATAATGTCATTGGGACTTTTGGAAAGTATCGCGATACATAGATAATAATGCGTATATCCCCTCAGGTAGGCGGAGGCCTTCGGCACTGAAACAATTTGCCGTGTGCTACGGTTTACGGCTCGTTTCTCTTTACGGCTATCGCTTGGGAGCACGACCGAAACTCGCCGTAAATCCTTGCACACATTTGGCAAAATATTTCTAATGTGCCGAAGGCCTCCGCCTACCTGAGGGGAGGTAGACAAAAGGAGCTTTACATTGCTGGATATTTTAAAGCCTGGTAGATATATTAATAGAGAATGGAATGCCGTTCATAAAGAATGGGATCCTCGCTCGCTCAAAGTCGCGCTTTCTTTTCCTGATATATATGAGATCGGGATGAGCCACTTAGGCTTGAAGATACTCTATGGCATTCTGAACCGCGAAAAGGATGTAGTATGTGAAAGAGTTTTTGCGCCATGGAGTGATATGGAAAAAAGGATGAGAGGGAAAAAAGAGATCCTTTCCTCCATCGAAAGCCGAAAGGGATTAAGATCATTCGACGTCATCGGATTTTCCCTGCAGAATGAAATGAGTTATGTCGATGTTTTGAATATGCTGGACTTAGGTGGGGTTCCGGTCCTTGCCAGTGAAAGAAAGGATAGTGATCCCCTGGTTATAGCTGGCGGGCCATGTGCTTTTAATCCAGAACCCATGGCCCCCTTTATAGATGCGTTTGTGATCGGAGAGGCAGAAGAAGCAGTGTTGGAGATAGCTAGAGTTATCCGAGGCTCAAGACTCGAGGCTCGAGACTCAAGAGATGTCACACTTAGGGAACTTTCAAAAATAGACGGTGTCTATGTGCCAGCCTTGAACGTTGAGCCTGGAGACTTGAAGATACACCGGCGCATCGTTAATGACCTTGAGAGCTCTTTTTTTCCTACAGATATAGTCGTTCCGTATATACAGATCGTCCATGATAGGATTTCTATTGAGATTATGCGCGGCTGCCCGCATAGATGCAGATTTTGCCAGGCGTGCAAAATATTTTATCCCCTCAGAATACGTTCTGTAAAAAGGATCTTAGAAATAGCCGAAGAGTCCATTAAAAATACCGGTTATGAGGAGATATCATTATTATCGCTTTCTACCGGAGATTATCCATACCTGGAAGAACTCGTTAAAAAGTTAGAAGAAAGATTTAAGGTCCAGGGAATTAAGATATCTCTGCCTTCCTTGAGGGCCAGCACCTTTAAGGATAATGGGAAAGGCCAGATCCTGAAAAAAAGAGGCATAACCTTTGCCCCCGAGGCAGGCAGCGATCGCCTAAGGGCTTATTTGAACAAAGAAATGACGAATGAAGAAATAATCAAAAACTCCAACAGTTTACTTAAAGGTGGCTTTAAAAAGGTGAAATTGTATTTTATGATGGGCCTGCCAGGCGAGAAATATGAAGATCTGGATGCGATAATAAGGCTCGCATCGCAAATAAAAAGTGTAAATCTGAGTATCTCCCCCTTTATAGCAAAGCCACATTCTGAATTTGAAAAGGAAAAAATGGATGATTTAAAGACGCTGGAGGATAAGAAGGCTTATCTGCGCTCAGCGCTCAATGCCCAACCCTCAAGAAGGAATATAAAGATAGATTTTCATGACCTAAAGATGAGCAGGGTCGAAGCAATACTCGCA
>JBHPHW010000007.1:0-48788 GCA_042570105.1 Candidatus Omnitrophota bacterium
GGGTATATGTCATATATTTTCTCTTTATACTTTCCATATAGATTAAGTATCGTTGCGTAGGAGGCATTGAATCTGCTCTGAACCTTTTCAGGAGTCCCGTAAATCACTTTTTGTAACTCCGGGAATGAGATGTAACGGGGGTTAACGCGACTATAGACAAATCCTTCCTTATCGATCCCGCGCCGGCCAGCCCTACCTGCCATCTGGTAAAAGTCACGCGTTTTAAGGGTGCCAAAACCCCTGCCATAGAATTTTCTGAGTTCATCGAAGATGACCGTACGGGCAGGCATATTGATTCCAAGCGCAAAGGTCTCGGTTGTAAATATTACTTTGATGAGCCTGCTTGTAAAAAGGCGCTCTATCACCTCTTTTAAGGTCGGGAGCATTCCAGCGTGATGATATGCTATGCCTTTTTTGATAAGAAGGAGAAGAGAGTGTGCGCTTGCTTCATTCAAAAGATCAAATCTTTCGCACAGTTTATTATAGAGCTCCACGATCTTTCCCTTTTCGACCTCGTTTAAAAAATCAAATTTCATCATTTCATCTGCCAGATATTCGCACCTTTTTCTTCCGAAGACAAAATATATGCAAGGAAGCTTATCCTTCTCAGAAAGATGCTCAATAAGAGATGTGGGCCGATTTGGTTTTAGATGTATGTATTTTGAAAATCTTCTTCTATGGTAGCGATGAAGCGCCTCTTTTTTATAAGAGAGGGAATTGACTTTATGGAGGTTACTGACTATTTCACCCTGGGTTTGGTAGAAGAAATGTAGAGGCACAGGTCTACGGGTTTCCTTTACTATCTTTAAGGGTTTTTTGTGTATGGACTGGAGCCAGGAGGCAATTTCATCTATATTGGGTATTGTAGCTGAAAGGGCCAGCATCTTCATATGTTTTGGCAGGAAGATAAGAGACTCCTCCCACACAGTCCCTCTTTCATAGTCATCAAGATAGTGGACCTCGTCGAATACTATCCAGGAATAACTATCGAGATTGTTATTTTCTTCGAGGATCTTGTTGCGAAATATCTCAGTGGTCATGATGAGAATAGGCGCAGATGGATTTATGCTTACATCCCCCGTAAGGATCCCTATTTTATCATGGAAGGTTTCGTAAAAATCTCGGAATTTCTGGTTAGAGAGGGCTTTTATAGGAGCTGTATATATAAGTTTTTTTCCTTTATGAAGGCAGTCCGTTATTATGTATTCGGCAATGGCGGTTTTACCTGCTCCTGTAGGCGCAGATACTATGACCGAGTGGCCTTCCTTTATATAATCAATGGCTTTTTGCTGAAATGCATCGTAGATCATATGACTATTGTATACTATAAGACGTTCGAGCGCAATCCTTCGACTCCCATTGTGCTCCATAGTCGCCTAATGCCGGGCCTTGAACATTTACGTTGTAAAGCATAGCAAGGTGGATATATAATACAGTAGGGAAAAAGGATATGAAAAAGAAAAAGGTCCTATTTATTTGTATCTATAATTCAGCGCGCTCACAGATGGCAGAAGGGCTATTGAGGGCATTATGCGGCGATAGATACGAGGTTTATAGCGCAGGCATCTTCTCATCCGGAGTAAATCCAGATTGCTTCAAGACAATGAAAGAGATCCAGATCGATATCTCAGGACAAAGATCCAAATCTATAACCGAGCTCCAATGCCATGAGTTTGACTATGTTGTAACTTTATGTAGCGAGGCAGAAGACAGTTGCCCTGTGTTTCCCACGAGGCACAAAAAAATTCATTGGAATCTAGAAGATCCTGTTAAAGCGCAAGGTAGCGAAGAAGAAAGACTTGCTGTATTTAGGAAGGTCAGGGGCCAGATCCAGCAGAATATCGAGACTATATTTAAATAACGATTAAAATTTTTTTGTAAGAGAAGGAGGCAGCTACATGAATCTTTTTCTATTTATTATCGTACTTATTGTGTCATTTATAGTAGTTCGGATAGGCGCCATAGCATTTCAATTAACAGGCCTTGAATGGTCTTTGGCCAAATTTCAGGCGCTATCATGTTTTACAGGCACGGGATTTACAACAAAAGAGGCCGAGCTTATTACTACAGATCTTCAGAGAAGACGCATTGCCTCTATGTTAATTGTTTTGGGCCATGCAGGACTTGTAACCATGATCGCAACATTTGCGAATACATTAAGGCCAAATGTAACGATTCCGAACTTACTAACACATTTTTTAAAGATAGCTATGCCCTCATGGTTGGCGCCGTGGATAAATTTACTCATCATAGTAATGGCCGTCTATATAGTCTATAATATATTTGCTTACACACGTTTTGCTGAAATATTAACAAATGCAATACGCTCAAATATAACTAAAAGAGAGATCATAAAGCCCGTAACATTTAGCGAGCTGGTTGTTGCAACAGGCGGTTATGGTGTTTCTCAGATCGAGATCTGCAAGGATAGCCCTGTATTGAATAAGACACTTATAGAATCTAACCTGAGAAAACACGATATCACAGTTTTAGTTGTTGAAAGAAAAGGAACGAGTATTCCCAACCCCTCTGCCAGCGCCAGACTTCTTTTAGGCGATAAAATTACATGTTTTGGAAAGCTGGGAAATATCAGAAAAGAATTGTGCGTAGAATTTCGTTAATGTGAGGGCGTTTTAAAGATCAATATAGACATGCTATATTTTATTTTTACTATTGATGGGGATTGGGGAGAGTATTTTGATATTAATCTGCCAGAGGCTAAGCGTGCCCCCAAAAGAGACGTTTTACTAGATCTGGTCCAGCGCGAGATAGAAGTAGCAGCGCGGAATATTAATGGACATTTTATACATTTTATACATACTTCCTCCCGCGCGCGTGATTTTTTTCTTAAAGGGCTTTTCTTGGGGCTTTGGGACCAGATTGTAAAAAATGGGGGCGATACAGGCCTTCACTGTCATGAGGACGACCCTTATAGAGATTATTACTACCAAGATAGTTCCCGGATGAGAGAGGTGATTTCTGAACGCGCCCGCTCATTTCGGAAGATTGGTTTGGATGTTAGATGCTATCGGAGCGGATTCCTTGGCTTTTCAGATGAAATAGTAAAGATCCTGGAAGAAAATGGTATCCGTTTTGATTTCTCGTGTGAGCCTGGAAGATTCCTTACCCATGGCAAGAAGGTAATATCTGACTGGAGAGGCGCCCCTGAAAATTATTATAAAATGGGCTATAACGATCATTGTAAGCCCGGCGATTCTAAGGTCTGGGAGGTTCCCCTTGGTGCATCTGAGGGCAAATATCTTTATTTTGAGAGGGCCTCTTTGGAAGAACTTGAAAAGGTGGCCTTTGATTTAAAAGAAAAATCCAAGAGAGCTAATTGTGATATAATAGTCTCAGTATTGACGCATACTTATGAATACGCATCTTTAGAGGTAATAGAAAATATAGAAAAGAAACTATCCTTATTAAAGAGATACGGTAGTTTTATAAACCTGAGGAAACTAGAAGATATTATAGCTTGAGACAGGTCCAAGGAGAATATATGGAGAAGTGGCAGGAGATACTTTCTAAAAGCATAAGCGACAGCGCTGCCATAAGTAAAATTCTAAAAATAGATAAAAGGCAGTTAGATAAAATCATTAAAGAATATCCTATGAGCATAAATCCGTATTATTTAAGTCTGATCAAGAAGAAAGGCGACCCTATATGGAAACAATGCATGCCTGCCGCATTGGAGACTAGTAATATATCCGGGAGGCATGACCCTTTATTGGAGGAGAAATATACACCTGTCGAAGGCCTGATTCATAGATATAAGGATCGCATCCTTCTCTTGGTATCCAATATGTGCACAGTATACTGTCGTTTCTGTACCAGGAAGAGAAAGGTAGGATCAGAAGAAAAGGTTTTAAAAAGAGAAGATTCTAAAAAGGCCTTCCGATACATAAAAAGACGTAGATCTATAAGGGATGTTATTATATCCGGAGGTGACCCACTTTTATTAGAAGACGAAATGATAGAATATTATCTTAAAAATCTCAGGAAAATCAGGCATATTCAGATAATTAGAATACATAGCCGTACACCTTGCACCCTGCCCCAACGAATCACTCCTAAATTATGCGAGATGCTCAAAAGATATTCGCCCATATACTTTAATACACATTTCAATCATTTTCAGGAACTGACAAGGGCCAGCCGAAAGGCATGCACGATGCTGGCCGATGCAGGTATTATAATGGGAAATCAGTCAGTGCTTTTGGCGGGAGTCAATGATGACGCCGAGACGCTAAAAAAACTTTTTGAAGGGCTTTTGACGATGAAGATAAGACCTTATTACCTGTATTTGCCTGACGCTGTTAAGGGAACACGCCATTTTCGGGTTAGTATACGAAAGGTCCTGAGTATTATGAGGCATTTAATAGGACATACCTCAGGGCTTGCCATACCCCACCTTATAGTTGATTTAAAATATGGCGGAGGGAAGATCCCGCTTCTCCCGAATTATATCGTTAAACACGAAGGGAGAAGATTTGTGTTTAAGAATTTTGAAGATAAGATATTTTATAGTGCCGATATTGTGTAATGTTCGATTGGCCTTACAGGCCTTGAACATGTGCCTTGGACGTGAGGGAAGTAAGAATGGATATAGGCATAGCCTCTGAAAATAGGCCCAACGAACGAAGAGTAATATTAAGGCCAGAGGAATTAAAAGATATTGCGTCTAGCTACAGCCTAGTTGTCGAAAAAGGCGCAGGCGAGGGTATCGGGATAAAAGACAGTGATTATGAAAGAGGAGGCGCTAAGATAGCTGAGACCAAAGAGGTCTACGCCTCTTCATTGGTTGTGCGACTTAAAGAGCCAAAAGAAGAAGAACTCAGTCTAATGAAACCACACTCAGCTATAATGTCGATGTTACATTTACCTGGAAATCCTGCATTGAGGGATTTGCTAAGGAAGTATAGGATAACCGGTATAGCAATGGAAGAGATTAAGGACCCATTTGGCCGCCGCATGATAGAGACCCTGTATTATGCAGGTTATCTTGGTATGGAAAAGGGCTTTGAATTATGGGGAGGGGATCCTTCGAGCTGCCGTATTAAAATTATGGGATATGGCAATGTTGCATTTGGCGCAATCCAATGCGCTGCAAGAAAATCTGCCCACATTGAGATATTGAATAAAAAGGATTTTAAGGATATTAAAAGGCATATTCCCACAACAGATATCCTCGTAAACGCCATTAACTGGCCTATAGAAAAAAGAGGTAAAGTTTTTCTCATTACTCGCAGCATGTTGAGTGTTTTTAAAAAGGGGGCAGTGCTCCTTGATCTAATTTCTAATCCTGAAGGCCAATCACCTATAGAGACAATGCATCCGACATATCTTGATGAAATTTCTTATATAGTGGATGGCGTTATCCATACCTCTTGTTGGAGCTGGCCAGGACTTGACCCTGTGGATATTTCACGTAGGTACAGCATGCAGGTTGCGCCCATACTCAAGGAGATACTAGATAAAGGCCTTGATAATCTCCCAGGATATATTAAACAGGCAGCGCACAAGATTCCTTAAAATATATGGGATTCCTTGAACTCGCAAAGAAAAGAAAGAGTGTAAGAAAATATTCTTCAAGGTCCGTCTCAAGGGAGATTATTGATAGATGCCTTGAGGCAGCGCGCCTTGCGCCCTCTGCCTGTAATTCCCAGCCGTGGAAATTTATCGTTATTGATGACGAAGGATTGAAAAATACTATTGTCGATTCCTGTCTTTCGGGAATATATTCGATCAACAGGTTTACTAAAAACGCACCTGTCCTTATAGTAGTAATTACAGAGAGATCCAGTTATATTGCCTCTCTCGGCGGTTACTTTAAAGGGGTGAGGTACTCCCTTATTGATATAGGTATAGCGTGTGAACATCTTGTGCTTCAGGCAGAGGAAGTTGGCCTGGGCACGTGTTGGCTTGGGTGGTTCGATGAAAGTAAGGTCAAGGATATCCTAGATATACCTAAGGAAAAGAAGATAGATGCAATAATCAGTATGGGATACCCTGAGGCCGAGAAAAAGAAGGATAAAAAAAGAAAATCTTTAGAAGAAATAAGGCAGTTTAATAAATAGTTTTTATGTAGAGAGAGGGACTAGAGACACATCTATATTATTATAATAAAAAGAATTTGATGTAGTTTTAAAAAAGAGGTTTTTTCCTATAGGTATTTTAGTTATAATCTTCCCATTGATAGCGATTTTACCGATCTTATACTTTCCATAATCAAGTCTATGAGGATTAAGGTAATTTACCTTGATCTTTCTTCCTGCAAAATGTGTGTATATAGAGGCATTCCCTGAAGGCCCAAACTGCTCTTTTACCAGTTTAGGAGAAAAAAGAAGTTCTCCCATCTCTCCCCGTATCCCAAAAACTTGCGTAACTATTGTCAGGACAAACCAGCTTGCCGAACCAGTAAGATAATAATACATACCCCTACCATCGGAATTAAAGTATTCGGGTAGACCGGGATATATCTTACTCGATTTTGTATTCATACTCATCTTGTAAATAGAATCCAGGACCTCAAAAGCTTCCCTGACGAAATTTCTCTTGTATAACGCATAGGCAAACATTACATTCATATGGCTGAAGAAAGAACCATTTTCTTTCTCGCCGTAAGCAAAGCCGAAGGCCCTCCCAAATTCGGGATATATCTCTTTAAAATCAGTATTGAGCCTGAAACCGCGTAGTTTAGGATCCCACAGATATTTTTTTGCGCTTCTATAGATTTCCTTTATATGGGAATCTTGAGCAACGCCGCTCATAATAGGAAAGACTTGGCCTGTAAGCGTCATGCGGACACCATTTTTGTGTTCTCCTTCGACGCGCCTTCCCAGATTATCGTAATACCCATTAAAGAATCTATGTCCGGATCTTGTTTTTACCCATTCATTTTGACGTATACGTTTTGTTATAAGATGGGCCTTCCGGCGAAGATCTTTTGTAATTTCTTTTTTATAGTTTATTTTTTCCAATAGATCAGAAAGTTCCAGGAGGTTACCTGCATATGCAGCCGTAAATGCGACGCTTTCACCTTTTTCCTTTGCCATATCAAGGCCGTCGTTCCAGTCTCCGCCCTCAAGAAGGAAATGACCGTGTTTTCCTATCTTTGAGAATGGCCGCTTGTGCTGAAGGAGTATATGATCTAGTATGGTATCGGTTTTCTTGGTCTCAAAATATGGGGCCTTTTCAAAAAGTATATCCGCGTCCCCTGTCTGATTTATATAGAGATTCAGCGTTCTAAAAGGCCACAGCCCGTGGTCCATCCATATGCGGGGAATATTGTTTCTATCAGGTATGAAATCCCCTTCTTTTTTACCGATTATTGTAGCATTGGAGCCATCTCCCCGCACGCCGCCGAAATTATTTATGAGATTTCTTCGTACAGACCAAGGGTTTATCAATATTAGCGTAAGAGAGTCCTGCCACAGATCCCGCCAGCCCCTTCCTCCCCGGCCATAGTCAAAATCAGGCAAAAATGAACAACCAAAGATCTTACGTAGAGCTGGCTGAAGCGTTACCCACTTCATCCATCTATCAAAATCTTCATTACCTGTCGATAAACTTATCGAATCGACTTTTTGGGCCCAGAATTCTTTGTTTAAATATAGAGAAGTGGCAATCTTTTTCTGGGAGTTAAATCTTTTAAAGATATGATCTACCTTGTCTTTTTGCGTTATACCCATAACGAGGATGTATTTGATGGATTTATGTGATTTAAGAGAGACAGGCTTGAATCTTACAGCCCCTACGGCCTCTTTACCCTGTCTATTGAATGCAGGCTTTAAAGTAGGGGAAAGATTTTTTAATACAGCTTCGGGTTTATCCAAATTGCCTTCCTCGCCTGAAAATTCAAGGATAGTAGGAAAAGAGCCCTTTGGCGGCTTGCCATAGGCATCACAACCTAATACGAAGAACGATGCAGTATTTATCTTATGGCCGCGTTCTTCAAAGCTCATGGTAGGGGTTACTATTACGCCATTTCTATGTAGTTTTATGCGATTGAGAAGTGAAGTAACATGCCTATGGTCACGCAGCCGATCTGCAGAGCGGGCATATATAGGTATGGCAGCTGTTGGCACAATATTGAGGACCTTTCTTGATATATTGGTTAATTCAACCAACATTACTTCAACTGCTTCTTCGGTAACAGGAATAAAGTTGGTGAATTCTGCCTTAAGCCCTATGCCTCTATTTATTCTTGTAACTTTATGCCATAAAAAACCTCCCTCTACGAGAGTCTCGTCTACATCGCCCGCTGCAGCTGACCAGGCGCCATTCCTTTTGGTATATACCCAGAAGTTGCGGTTGTATCTGGAATCTCGCAGATCTTCAGTAGAGGCCGGAGGCATCAGGAATGAATGTTGGCCTATTTTTATGTCCCCATGTAAAGTAGGGGTGATGGAAGAAAGAAGACCTTTTTCATTGGCAAGAGGAAAGTAAAGTCTCCTCGCTTTATGAGGGTCTTTTGCTAAGAATGTCCCTTTTTCATCCAAAAATTTCCATAGGGTATTTGTCATTTGCTACCACTTCTCCCAATGTAAGAGCTCTTCGACGTTTCTTTTTGGTTTCGGATCTTGGGCCTTTTTTGGATAACCGACCGATACCATGCTTACGAGCCGATAGCCATTTGGTACATCGAACATTTTTCTTACAACTTCAGCGTACTCTTTTTTATCTCCTGCTATCCAGCATCCGCCAAGCCCTAAATCTTCTATTGCAAGCAGCATATTTTGCGTAGCAGCGGAAGAGTCCTCGATGTAATACTTTGTATCCTTTGAAAAGACTGCTATTAAGTGAGGTGCGTTTTTAATAAAAGGGCCATTTGGGCACATCTTGCAGATCGAGTTTAGTATTTCCTTGTCGGATGTGACAATAAATTCCCATGGTTGTTCGTTTCTCGCTGTGGCTGCAAGTCGACCGGCATCTATTATTTTCTCAATAAGAAGTTTGTCGACCTTTTTTTCAGAATACTCTCTTACGCTCTTTCTCTGTTTTACGACCTCAAAAAAATCCATTATAAGTCCTCCCCGCTCCGGTTTTAATGATATTATGTTATCACGACATAAAACGAAAGGCAAAGTAAAAAATAAAGCGACTAAAAGCAGACGTCCTACTTGGGTACACTCTACTTTAGTTAAATCGAGAAGAAAAGTAGGGTGTACCCAAGTAGGACGTCTGCAAGTCTGCAAGACTTAAAAATGCTTTTGTATTTTGATATTCCATGATATCCTATTTATAGAAAAGATTATAAGGACAGGACTGGAGATATTCAAGGCCCGGCCTTGAATATTACATTTTATGAAAATTAAAGTACTTATATTTATTTTATTTTTTCTAGCCAGTTTCATTAAAGAGGCTGCCTCAGATACCATACATCTTGTGAATGGCCGCAGTATAGAGGGCTTGATAGAGAAGGAAAACGAAGAAAGCGTTGAATTGGATGTTGGGTTTGGCACAGTTAAATTCAGAATGGAAGAGATAGAAAGCATTGAGAGATCACGTCCTGATGAAGCCCCTCTTATGCGCCAAAAATGGCAAAGAGAGAAGAAATTAGATGAAGAAAGGAGAGTGGCTAGAGAAAAGGAGTTAGAGGCGGCCAGGCGAGAAAAAGAATTTGAGCCGAAAGAAGTTGGGTTTTCACAGGAAGCTGGACATATAGTTGTCGATACCCTTCTAAATAAGAAAACCAAGGCCTCGCTTCTTCTGGATACAGGCGCTTCTAGTATCCTATTATCGAATCGTATAGCGAAAAGGTTAAAGATAAAGGATCAGGAAGAAGAGATAATCAAGGTGAAGATGGCTGATGGCCGCGAGGTAGATGCTAGATTCATAATTTTAGATACTGTAAGCGTAGAGGGGGTTAAGGCTAAAGATGTCGAAGCAGTCGTCCTCTTGGATGATACCCAGATGGGTGATAGGGATGGATTGCTGGGCATGTCTTTTTTGAATAAATTTAATTTTCAGATAGATACTGTAAATAAAAAACTGATCCTTAAAAAAAGAAGAGATAGATCAAAATAATGTAAGATCCTTTTTGAAGTTGCGCCACATGGAGCGATCTTCCATGCAGAGATAAATAGGAAGTTTTTTGGAATGAAGTAATAACATTTTCAGCATGGACTGATATATTTTGTACCGTAGATGATAGGGGTACCTTAGTTTATTGTCAAACCCCAAGACCAATTCCTCATCGAGGATTTTATTCCCCGGAAAACGCACCTCTATAGCCTCTTTTACCTTAGGATTAAACCTTAGCGTCCCTATACTTATCCATGATATATAGTCAGGCTTTATTGCGCTAAATAATAACTCCACTACCTTTCTATATTCGATCTCCCAATCTTTGAAATATATAACCGGGTCAAAATGAAAGGCGAGTTTATATCCTGCCTTGGCACAACGTAAGCTAGCCTCGATGCGCTCATGAAGATTTGGAGTAAAAAATTCATTTTCATCTATGATGCGTTGCGGATTTAATGACCAGGCTATGACGATATTTTGGGAAGGGTTTATTTTTAAAAGGTTGTCTATATTTGTACTTTTTGTTTTGAATTCAAAGGTTACATCCGGATGTTTTTTAAAGAAATCAACTACAGAGAGACAATACTCTGTCATATGGTCCA
Organism: Candidatus Omnitrophota bacterium; assembly: GCA_042570105.1. Lineage (GTDB taxonomy): Bacteria > Omnitrophota > Gorgyraeia > Gorgyraeales > Gorgyraeaceae > JBHPHW01. The sequence goes on from JBHPHW010000007.1 coordinate 10,635, forward strand.
GCATCAAGGAATCTGAAAATTCACCCGTACCCATTCTCATGCCAACTTTTTTATAAGAAGTAAATGTATTAAAGAATCTGTCAAGATTCGCAGGGAATATAAGGCCCGGCGTATTTACATATTCCTGGAGATAGCAGTATGTGCAGTCAAATAGGCATCCAAAGCTGAGATTAAAAATATTATAGCCACATTTTAATGCCTTTTGCGTGCAGGGACATTTTTTAAAAAAATCATAATTTTCATAAGTGATAAAGACCGTAGAACGCCTATTGTTATAATCTTGGATATTAAAAGGCCTTTGCCTTAAGTAGAGTTTCAACGATTCGATTTCCTTAAAAGCTGCCTTTGGGAAAGATTTTTTGAATCTATTCGCGATAGTCGAATGACCGGCAGATTTTTCTATAAATATTTTTTTGGGATAAAATGGAGCCTTTTTAAGGTCCTGGCACAAAGAAGGGTCTAATCTAATTTTTGGTAGATGGACCTTAGATAGTTCATTATTGATAAAAGAAAGAGGGTAGCGCCTTTTTAATAGGTCCTGTTTTATGCTGTGGAAATTTTTTCTGTCAATATCTTTGAGTAAAGTGAAAGGTGAGATTTGTTCTTTTTTTGATATCTCGTAGAAGAGCCTTGTTAGATCTTGTTTTTTATTTACTCCAAGATTTGAAAACGCTCGATCGGTGAGATCCTGTACTTTTCTTAGGAGCTTAAATTCTCTTCTATAAACTTGCATAAAATATGAGTACTAGCTTTTATCGAAGAGGAAAGGGTCAGTCTATCTTCCCTTTTTAGATCCATGTAAAAAGGTTTTTTATTTATGATATCTGTAACGTACAGAAAGGCCATACTGGCCCTTTTTATATATTTTGAGGCAGAAAAAAGCGCCGAACATTCCATGTCGACTACTTGTATTTCTTTTTCCTTAAATGTGTCGATATAATCCTCCTCGAGTTTTAAAGAGCCGAGGGTTATGCACGTAACCTTTTTTATATCGCAAGCCTTCTTTATAGTTAAGAAGTTTTCAATAAGGGCGTTATCCGGATAAAAGGCCCCATAGTTATTCTTATCTTTTAATAGCATTTCTGTGAAGCCTTCTAGGCAGTAACACTTGGAGGGCACAACGAGACTCCCTATTCCTAAATGGCTTTCTTCTTTTACCAGGCCACATGAACCGAAAAGTATTATGTTCTGACAGTTTGTCTCTTTGAGATATAATACCGCATCTCCTAATAGGGCAGGGCCGAGGCCTGTATGTATAACTGTAAAAAGACGGCTATTTCCAGAGCCATGGAGCCTTCCCCTTGAGAAATTTTTTACCCCTAGCCACTCTAAAATATCCTTTTTCAAAAGGGGCATAAGTATGCAGGTATTCTTGACGAGGGATTCCTTTATGCCGAATAAGCTTTCGAATTTTGTCATATATTGACTAGATTATACTCTAGGTTGCCGAGGCCTATTTTATGGGCGTGTTCAAGCATTACTTTATACGGATCCTTTAATTTCTCCTTTAGTATCAGATCCTCATCTTTATTTATAAGGTCTACTGTCGCCTTATCAAGACTTACGATGTCCTTTGAAGCAAGTATCCCTATATCTTTACAGATCATCTTTTCGTTTTTTGTAGATATGCAGTCACATTCCTTTGTTATATCCAAGGCAAAATTTATAAAAAATTTATTTTTAAATCTGGATAGAATAAGTTTAGCGACTTCCATTGTCCTTTTTGCAAATACGAGGCCCTCTTCGCCCCAGTTTATAAAGATCGCATCGAATTTACAGGCGCACAGGCATTCTCCGCATCCGATGCACCTTGATTGATCTATGGAGGCCGTCTTGGTATCTCCACGGCTGGTGAATGATATGGCTTTTACCGGGCATATGTCTATGCACAATCCGCATGAAGTGCAAGTTTCTTCTATTACATGCGGCTTGAGGGAAGAGTGCTGTACCTGTTTTGTAGCTCTGGATGAGATGCCCATGGCAACATTTTTGAGCGATCCTGCGTATCCTGATAAGATGTGACATGTGACATGCGATAGGACCAAGAGGCTGTCTACCATACCTACGAATGAAGGTATCTTTACCTTTTTTATATACTCTGAAGGGAGTTCGTATTCTTTTCCATCCTGACCAAAGACACCGTCTGCTATTATAAACGGCGCGCCTGTCTTAGAATGTGCGAATCCTTTATTTTGAACAAGGGTCAGATGGTCGATCGCATTGAGCCGCCCACCCTTATATATGACATTTGTATCAAAAAGAAATGGTTTTGCCTTTTTCTTTTTTATTTCGGATACAACTGACTTTACAAGTTCTGGGCTTATGTTATAGACGCATTTAGTATCTCCTATCGTGAGCTTGACAGGGATAAATTCGTCTTTTTTGTATATACTGAAAGGATCGAGGGCATGTAATAGCTTAAGAAGAGAGAGGCCTCTTTCTTGTATGTCACTATCGGGTACTTTTACGAGGTAAACATCACTTTTCATTAATTCTGTTCTATAAAGGCAGGATTTATAGAGGTTTGTTTAGCTAAAGATGAAAACCACTTTTTTTTGGACTTTTCGCTTCTTATATTGTAGTATATACTATCACAGAAGGCCGGAAAAGACAAAGGAATTGTAATGGTAAAAACAAAGATTATTTGTACGCTTGGACCTTCGAGCTCCAATGAAACCGTCATAAGGAAAATGACCTTACAGGGCATGGATGTGGTGAGATTAAATTTCTCACATGGCCGTTTAAACGGGCATTCTTCATGCATTAAGCTCCTCAGGAAGGTAAACAAAAAATACAGGCGCCATGTGAAGATTTTGCAGGACCTCGAGGGGCCTAGGATAAGGATAGGTAGATTAAAGGGCAATAGGCCTATAGCTTTAAAGAAGAGGCAGAGGTTATGGCTTACACAGAACAGCGTTAATGAAAGAACCAATATTATCCCTTTTGATTATGAAGGGTCCTTACGTGCCTTTAAAGGTGCAGAATTTATCTATATTGATGACGGTAACATTGTCTTAAGGATAAAGGGTGTTGAGAAAAGAAGGATCAAGGTAGAAGTCGTTATAGGCGGTATTTTAAAACAACATAAAGGCCTCAATGTCCCTGATGCCCGTCTCTATTTTCCCACTATAAGCGAAAAGGATAAACTAGATTTACGTTTTGGAATAGACCAAAAAGTCGATTACATCGCGCAGTCATTCGTAAGAAATAAGAAGGATATACTAGAAGTTAAAAATAGGATAAAGCATAAGTTACCAACTTGTCGTGTGATCTCCAAGATCGAAAATCGCGACGGTATTCGTAATATTGACGAGATCATAGACTCCTCAGACGGCATCATGATCGCGCGAGGAGATATGGGGGTGTCTATACCCATATATGAGATCCCCATCATCCAAAAGACCATCATCAGAAAGTGCAATAAAAAGAAAAAATTCGTCATTACTGCCACTCAGATGCTTGAGCATATGGTTGACAATATACGTCCTACGCGGGCAGAGGTCACTGACATAGCGAATGCGATCATAGATGGCACGGATTTTGTTATGCTCTCTGCTGAGACTGCAGTAGGGAGGAATCCAGTAAAGGCAGTAGAGATGATGAATGATATCATTAAATTTACTGAAAAGAGCTTCTCCTTATCTCAGAATAAAAAGGATAAACTTTTTTGAATACCTATGTTATAATGACCGATAAAATTAAAAAGAAAGGAATATAAAATGGCCACTTCATACAAAGAGCTTGGATTAGTGAATACAAAGGATATGTTCAAAAAGGCAATGGCCGGAAAGTATGCTATACCAGCGTACAATTTCAACAATATGGAGCAGCTCCAAGCCATAATAACTGCCTGCATCGAAACGGATTCCCCTGTTATTCTTCAGGTTTCAAGTGGCGCCAGAAAATACGCCAATCAGATTTTATTGAGGCACATGGCAATGGGGGCCCTGGAAATAATAAAAGACGCGGGATCCAAGGTACCAGTAGCGCTTCATTTGGACCACGGTGATACGTATGAACTTGCTGTTTCATGCGTAGAGTCAGGTTTTTCTTCTGTTATGATCGATGGGTCAGCTCATACTTTCAAAGACAATATTGCCCTAACCAAAAAGGTAGTCCAGTATGCCCATAATCACGATGTTACCGTCGAAGGTGAATTAGGGGTCTTGGCAGGCATAGAGGATGAGGTGAGTCACGAAAAAACGCATTATACAAAACCGGAAGAGGTAGAGGAGTTTGTCTCAAAGACAGGCGTTGATAGTCTTGCGATCTCCATAGGCACCTCGCACGGGGCATATAAATTTAAAGTGATTCCCGGAGAGTCCTTTCCAGAATTACACTTCGATATACTCACAGAGGTCGAAAAGAGACTTCCTGGCTTTCCAATAGTTTTACATGGCGCCAGTTCTGTCCCAAAAGAATACATAGATGCTGTAAATAAATACGGAGGAAAGCTTGAAAACGCAGCAGGTGTTCCCGAAGGCCAACTAAGAAAGGCCGCCCATTCAGCTGTATGCAAGATAAACATAGATACTGACGGACGGCTTGTAATGACGGCGAAGATACGAGAGGTTTTTATCAGTTCTCCAAAGGAATTCGATCCGCGGAAATACCTTGGACCTGCCAGAACCGAGTTAATAAAGATGTATAAACATAAAAATGAACACGTGTTAGGCAGCGCAGGCAAGGCATGAAAATATCATGATAGATAAAATCGCTTTAGTGGCTTCTATAATTCTACCTTTATGGAATATCCCCCTTATTATAAGGATAGTAAAAAGGCGCTCTTCAAAGGATATAAGTCTTTATTGGGCCATTGGGGTGTGGGTCTGCCTGTTGGCAATACTTCCCTCTGGATTAAAGACCGACTTTCTTGTATGGAAGGCCTTTGCGATATGTAATTTTTTCTTCTTTAGCGCTGTTATGTTCACTACGCTTTTATTCCACAAAAGATAGCCTCGATACCAAATTGCCTTGTTAATCAAAAAGCAGGGTGTTATACTAAATTTATTATGAACGTTAAGGATTTCATAGAAAGAAATTTTAAGCATTTTAATGCCGCTGTAATAGTCGATGCAGGAGAGGCATGGGTGGACTTTCTTAAAAAGGGCAACAAGATGTTTCTTAGTATGGCTGGCGCGATGAGCACGGGGGAGATAGGGATCTCTCTCAGTGAGATGATAAGAAGAGATAAGATACACGGGATCTGTACTACGGGGGCAAATTTAGAAGAGGATATATTTAATCTGGTTGCACATACCCATTATAGAAGGATCCCCAATTATAGAGACCTTACCCCTGAAGATGAGCTTAAACTTAAAGACAATCATCTTAACCGGGTGACAGATACCTGCATCCCGGAAGAAGAGGCCATAAGAAGATTAGAACGAAAACTTTATCCCCTGTGGCAGAAGGCAGACAAAAATAAAGATAGATTTTTCCCATACGAATACTTTTACCAGCTTATACGTAGCGGCGAATTAGAAGAGTTTTATGAGATCGATCCAAAGAATAGCTGGGTTATTGCTGCATGCGAAAAGGACATACCCATCTTTACCCCTGGATGGGAAGATTCGACTCTGGGCAACGGTGTAGTCAGTGGATTGCGGTCAGGATATTTTAAGAGTTTAGATTTTATAAAGAGCGGTCTGGATCAGATGAATTATCTAGTTGATTGGTATCTGGAGAATACAAAGGATAGCTCCGTGGGCTTTTTCCAGATAGGCGGAGGCATTGCAGGAGATTTTGCTATATGCGTAGTACCGTTGATAAAGCAGGATTTGAAAAAGGAATGTAAATTTTGGGGGTATTTTTGTCAGATCGCCGACAGCACTACCTCCTACGGTTCTTACAGTGGTGCTGTGCCCAATGAAAAAATCTCATGGGAAAAACTTGGCATTAATACGCCGAAATTTGCAATAGAATCAGATGCGAGCATTGTAGCGCCCCTTATATTCCAGTATGTCATGGAGAAAGAGTGAGATGAAGTTATCATTTGGCGGCACGGATAATAAACTCTCTTCCTTTAAAGATGCAAAGGTAGTTATTGTGCCTGTCCCGTACGGAGAGACCGTAAGTTATAAAAAAGGGACAGAAAACGGCCCCTCTGCAATACTGAATGCCTCGGACAATATGGAACTTTTTGACGAGGAATTAAAGAAAGAGACTTACATAATAGGGATTAACACTATGCCTTCACTCGAAGTCAAGGGCCTCAGGCCTGAGGAGATGGTCGGTGTTGTAGAAGCTAAGGTCTCAGATGTATTTAAGCATAATAAGATGCCTGTTATATTGGGCGGAGAGCATACACTCACAATAGGGGCTATTCTGGCAGCCAAGAAAGAATATAAGGACCTATCTATTTTATATTTTGACGCCCATTACGATTTAAAAGATAGCTACGAGGGAACGAAATACTCTCACGCCTGCGTTGCCAGGCGTTTATTAGAGAGCGCTCCTATAGTTGAAGCAGGGGTGAGGAGTTTAAGTAAGAAGGAACATGATTTTTTAAGAGGCAAGAGTAATATTAATATTATAAACATGTTTGATATTATGAAAATTCCAGATTGGGCCGGTGTTGTAAAGAAGCATCTTTCAAGAAATGTTTACATAACGATAGACCTCGATGTATTTGACCCTTCCATTATGCCTTCTGTAGGGACCCCCGAACCAGGTGGTATGGGCTGGTATGAATTTTTGGAGGCCATAAAGCATATTATAGGTGGCAAGAAAATAGTGGGCTTTGATGTTGTAGAGCTTTGCCCGGCAAAGGATATGATAGCAGCAGATTTTATGGCCGCAAAACTTATATACAAGATCTTAGGTTATATTTTTTCCTAATGTTAAAATTGATTATCTTACTTATAGGTGTTCTTCTGACCTCAGGTTTATGTTCGATGGTAGAGGCAGCTATCCTGAGCCTTCCGCTATTAAAGGCAAGGATTTTATTCGAAAGTAAACGTAAGGGTTCAAAAGACCTTCTTCTGATAAAGGAGAATATTAATACTGCGATAGCAACCATTGTAGTGCTGAATAATTCAGTAAATATAATCGGTTCGATATTTGTAGGCCAAAATGTTCTTAGGATCTTTGGAAATGAATGGCTTGGCATATCCTCAGCGCTCATTACATTTTTGATCATAGTGATATCTGAGGTGATACCTAAGACTATAGGGGAGTATTACAAGGTCTCGGTTTCTTTAGCGAGCGCTAAAATACTCAGGATCCTCATATGGGCTCTAAGACCTTTTACGCAGGTACTTATGCTTGCAGGAAATCTATTTAAGAAGGCAAAAACAGTGCCTAAGGTTACTGAAGAAGAAATAAAGGCTATGCTGAAACTCGGTAGGGATGTAGGTACAGTTGAGCTCGATGAGGAAACTCTTTGCAATAAGGTATTTAAGCTCAATGATGTAAGGGCATTTCATATCATGAAGCCCATAGATCAGATCTACGCACTCTCGGCTGGAGAAAGACTCCGCGACGCAAAAGACGCAATACTCGATTCACGGTATAGTAGGATCGCAGTATACGACAAAGATATATCGAAGATAATCGGGATATGCCAACAGAGGATTTTATTGAAGGAGATCGCCAAGGACAATTATGATGCAAGGGTAAAAGATTTTATCTCAAGGCCTATATTCGTAAATGAGAATGAGAAGGCAGACGACCTTCTTAATAAATTTCAGGCGTATCACCAGCACCTTTTTATTGTGCAGGATAAGTCGGGTAAAAATATAGGCATCGTCTCCATGGAGGATGTCTTGGAGGAACTCTTTGGAGAGATTTATGATGAGAGAGACAAAATAATGTAATATTTTCAATGTTAAGTACCGCATCGGACCAATCCCTGATCAATCATGGAAAAATCCCAGAAGAGTTATAAATATGTTTATGGACCTGTATCTTCCTGGAGGCTGGGCAGATCCCTTGGTATAGACCCTATTTCCCGCAAAGAGAAGATCTGTACATTTGATTGTATTTATTGCCAGCTTGGCGGGACTATAGTCTTTAGCGATAAAAGAGAGATCTTTATACCCACTAACGACCTCATAAAAGAGATAACCTCACTCCCTCCATTGGAAATAGATTATGTTACATTTTCAGGAAAGGGAGAGCCGACTCTAGCTGAAAACCTAGGCGAGATGGTCAGCGAGATTAGAAAAATAAAAAAAGTCAGGACCGCAGTTATAACAAATTCATCTTTAATAGATAGAAAGGATGTGCGGGAGGACTTGGCGCTTTTTGATCTCGTAATGCTTAAGCTTGACGCGTGTTCGGAGGCCTTGTTTAATGAAATAAATAGGCCTATGGAGGGTATTACATTTAATAGAGTCTTAAAAGGCATAGCCGAATTTAAATCTGTATATAAAGGTAAGCTGGCAGTGCAGGTTATGTTTATAGAAAAAAATAAGATCTGCGCGCCGGGACTGGCTCAGATAGTGAAAGAGATCGCGCCTTTTGAGATCCAGATTAACACTCCTCTCAGGCCAAGCGACGCAAGACCTTTGTCAAAAAGAGATCTAGATGATATAAAAAGATTCTTTGATCTTGATAATATAAATGTTGTTTCTGTCTATGAAGCTAAAAAGAAAGAGGCCAAGCCCCTCAATAAAGACGATACATTAAAGCGTAGAGATAAGCTAAATCGACCGTGATTAAGGAAAATGTCCAGAAAATACTTAACGAATTATCCGAAGGCGTAGAGCTGGTAGCTGCAGCTAAGACCAGGACTCCCCAGGAGATCCTCGAAGCAGTTGAGGGAGGCATAAAGATTGTAGGGGAAAATTATGTTCAGGAGGCAGAATCTGCCTTTAAGGTGATAGGCAATAAGGCGAGATGGCACTTTATAGGGCACTTACAGAAAAACAAGGTTAAAAAGGCTATTATGATCTTTGATATGATAGAGACAGTTGATTCTGTGGAAATAGCCGAGCATATTGATAAAGCGTGTTCTAAAGAAGGCAAGGCCATGCCTATATTGATCGAGGTAAATAGCGGCAGGGAAGAGCAAAAGTTTGGAGTCATGCCGGAAGATGCAGAATCCCTCGTAAAGAAGTTGTCGCATTTTAGGAATATAAAGGTAATGGGACTCATGACAATGGGGCCTATCACCGGGAATCCTGAAGATGCGAGAGCGTACTTTGTGGAAACGAAAAAGACATTTGAGGAAATAAAGTCAGCTGATATATCCGATGTAGAGATGAGGTATCTTTCCATGGGTATGAGCAATTCGTATAAAGTAGCGATCGAAGAAAGCGCAAATATCGTAAGGGTGGGAAGTAAGATTTTTGGAAAGGGACGAAAATAATAGAGGGAGACTTTTTATGGATTACGATGTAGTAATTATAGGCGGCGGGCCGGCTGGCCTAACAGCTGGTTTATATGCTTCAAGGGCGGGGTTAAAGACGCTTCTCATTGAAAGCTTCAAAGTAGCAGGACAGGCAGTAATTACAGATTGTATAGAAAATTATCCAGGGTTTCCCGATGGGATCAATGGTTTTGAATTGATAGAAAGATTTAAAAAACAAGCACAAAAATTCGGCACAGAGCTTACCGCTGGCAATATAAAAAAGATCTGCGAGTACAAAGAAAATTACAAAGGATGGAAAGTAGAAAGCGAAGGTAAGACCTATTCTTCTTTATCTTTAATTATTGCAAGTGGCGCACGGCCTAAAAAATTAGGGGTGCCTGGTGAGGAGAAATTGCAGGGAAAAGGTGTATCATATTGCGCTACTTGTGACGGAGCGCTTTTTAAAGATAAAGAAATAGTAGTTATAGGGGGAGGGGATACTGCAATAGATGAGGCATTATTTTTGACAAGGTTTGGTAAAAAAGTCACTTTAGTGCATCGTAGAGATCGTCTACGGGCAACAAAGGTTTTGCAGGAAAAGGTATTGTCTAATAAAAAGATGGAATTTGCGTGGGATTCAGAACTCATAGAGATCCTGGGTGAAGATAAAGTTAAAGGAGCAAAGGTAAGAAACAAAAAGACCGGGAAAGAAACAAATCTATCCTGCGATGGGGTATTTATATTCGTTGGCTATTTGCCAAATACAGATTTTAGCAAGGGATTGCTTGAATTAAACAAGGATAACTATATTGAGACAAATGACAACATGGAAACATCAAAGAAAGGCATCTTTGCCTGCGGGGATTGCAGGAAAAAGCTATTGAGACAGGTAGTTACTGCCTGCGGAGATGGTGCCGTAGCTTCGTTTTCTGCACAGCAATATGTCGAAGAACTCAAAGGAATAGGATATAAGTAATATAAAAAGAAAGGAGGAGTAAAATGAGAAGAAAGGTATTGTCGCTTGTAGTGTTAGTGGCTTTTCTAGCTCTTTCAAGTCTCTCTTTTGCTCAAGAACTTGATGAGGCAAAAGGTTCCATGAAAGACCGTAAAGAGGCGAAAAAGGGTGGCATGAAGGGCATGATGATGAAAAAGATGATGGAAAAAGAGATGGTTGCCAGTGGCGACGGAGGAGTTATTGTGCTTGTGGGCAATAAGCTTCTAAAATACGACAAGGATTTAAATCTTGTAAAAGAAGTCGAAATAAAAATGGACAAGGAAGGAATGATGAAGGAGTGCATGGAAATGAAGAAGAAGTGGTGTCCGAAAACGGAAGAAGGTTCTGAATAGATGTATTTTGTCCAAGGTCGGGCCTTGCTCAAGAGGCCCGACCTTGGACAAAAGGATAGATATGACCAAGGATCCTATATGCGGAATGAGTGTAAACGAGTCCAGTGGATTGAAGCTCGTAAAAAATAGCACCCCGCATTACTTTTGTAGTGAGCATTGCCTAAGAAAATTCGCCAGTCAAAACAATATAAGCGACGAAGAAATAACCGCATGTTCAGCCCACCCTAAAAGGAGATTCTATAAAAATAAGGTACTTATAGTACTATCTATTTTGGTTTTTTTCTGCGCCCTGTCATACCTTTTACCTATCTTAGAGCCCTTCAGAAAATCCCTGGTCATGTATCTAGGGAGGATCTGGTGGGCTGTTTTATTGGGACTAATTTTAGGAGGAGTGATAGACCATTTTATACCCAGAGAATATATTTCACACGCTTTAGCGAAGCCGCGTAAACGGACAATATTTTATTCTGTAATACTTGGATTTTTTATGAGCGCGTGTAGTCATGGAATATTAGCGCTCTCTATTGAACTACATAAAAAAGGCGCCTCAAACCCCGCAGTAATAGCATTTCTTTTGGCCAGCCCATGGGCAAATCTTCCGCTCACAATAATGCTTATAGCCTTTTTTGGCTTAAAGGCGTTATTTATTGTAATCTCTGCCATAGTTATTGCGATAATTACAGGATTAGTTTATCAGGTCCTGGAATCAAAGGGCATTGTCGAGAGCAATAAAAATACAGAAGAACTGCATAGGGGATTTTCTATTGTAAAGGATTTAAAGAATAGATTTTTCTCATATAAGATTTCAGTTAGCCAGGTAAGGGAAGATATAAAAGGTGTATATTCCGGGGCAGTTTCTTTAGCCAATATGGTTTTATGGTGGATATTGATAGGCATGGGCTTGGCAAGTTTAGCCAGCGCGTACATACCGCAGAGTATATTTCAAAATTATATGGGGCCGAGCGTTCCAGGGATGTTTACGACATTAATAGTTGCCACCATACTTGAGGTATGTTCAGAGGGGACTGCCCCTCTTGCATTTGAGATATATAGACAGACTTCGGCGTTAGGAAACGCGTTTGTATTTTTAATGGCAGGGGTTGTGACTGACTATACAGAAATAGGGCTTTTATACTTTAATGTTGGCAAGAAGGTAGCGATCTGGCTTCCGATAATCACGGTCCCGCAAGTAATAGCCCTCGGGATATTGGCGAACATAATATTCTAGCCTTGTTGGTCCCTAAAAAAATAATACTTGACAAAATTTAGCGGGTATTTTATTATATAACCATGAAGATAAGTTCCAGGCTCGATTACGCCTTATCCTGTATTTTAAGGGTAGCTAGTAAGTATAGCGCGAATAAGCTTACCTCTATTAGCGAGATTTGTAAAAAGGAAAAATTAGAATTTGATTATGTCGAAGGGCTTCTGATTTCCATGAAAAAAAGAGGCCTCTTGAAAAGCGTACGGGGCAGATCAGGCGGCTATACCTTATCTATGCCTCCGGATAAGATTTCAGTAAAAGATATAGTAGAGGCGATCGAAAAGGATACCTTAAAACTTGTTTGTTTTAGGAAAGGGAGAAAAAGAAAATGCGTGCATTTAGATGACTGCAGGATTAAAGCTTTCTGGATGCAGTTTAAGAACAACATAGAATCTTTTTTAGAAAACCATACATTAAAAGAGTTACTTTGTTTAAGAAAAAAAGAAAAGAATTGGCTTGGGAGGTGAAGTTATGGAGAGAAAGAACGCAGTAACTATGAAAGGCAGTCCCTTGACGCTTTTGGGGGAAGGGCTGAAGACAGGAGAAAAGGCAAAGGATTTTAAAGTATTAAGCAATAAGCTTGAAGAACTCTCTTTGGATAAGTTTAAGAATAAGATTAAATTGATCGCTTCAGTGCCATCTTTGGATACACCTGTATGCGATTCAGAGATCAAAAGATTTAATGATGAGGCAAGCAAATTGTCCAAGGATCTGGTTATTATTTTTATCTCAATGGATCTACCTTTTGCCCAGAAAAGATTCTGTCAGGCAAATAATATAAATAAGGTAAATACGCTTTCTGACCACAGGGATGCCGACTTTGGTCTAAAATACGGGGTCTTGATCAAGGAATTAAGGCTTTTAGCGAGGGCTATCTTTATAATAGACAAAAGTGATATAATAAGGTATGTTCAGTTAGTCCGAGAGTTGTCGTCGCCTCCGGACTATGAGGCAGCGCTAGAAGCCCTAAAGGAGATAGTATGATAACTAAAAAAATGATAGAAAGCCTAAATGAGCAGATTAATAAAGAGATTTATTCAGGTTATCTATATCTTTCGATGGGAGCATACGCTGCTTCTATTGGCTTGAATGGAGCGGCAAATTGGTTCAGTGCCCAGGTGGGTGAAGAATTAATACATGCAAAAAAGATTTACGATTATGTTAATAAACAAGGAGCTAGGGTGATGCTGAAAGCCATCGACGAACCAATCAAGGATTTTTCAAGCGCTAAGGATTTATTTGAAAAGACCCTGGAACATGAAAAAAAGGTTACAAAATTAATCGCTAACCTAGTAGAGTTTGCCAAAGAACAAAAAGACAAAGAGGTAGAATCATTTTTGCAGTGGTTTGTTAAAGAGCAGGTTGAAGAAGAGGAAAGCGCTGCAGAGATTTTAGAAAAGTTTAATCTCGCGGGAGAAGATAAGAACGAACTTTTAAAGATCGACAACCAATTGGCTGCAAGAGTATTTGCATGGCCAGAGAACTAAGATTGGGAGTGTCAAAAAAAGAGAGGAGGAGAACATGAAGGAAAAAGTAGAAGCTGCTTTAAATAAGGTAAGGCCGTCGCTTAAGGCTGATGGCGGGAACGTAGAGCTTGTAGACGTTACTCCTGAAGGTGTGGTAAAGGTAAGACTGACTGGCGCCTGTGGATGTTGTCCTATGAGTCAGATGACATTAAAGTCCGGCATAGAGAAGATAATAAAACAAGAGGTACCAGAGGTAAAAGAGGTCGTTGCTGTATAAAAAAGGGGATTACTGTGGGAAGTGAGATCAAAAATAGACAATTTGTCTGTCACGATTGTTTTAAGCTGAAGTCCTGTAAGGAGCCTGTAGCTTCCTGGGTATTTTTTTTCATTGCCCTTATCGCTGTCGTAGCCATAAGGGCTGTAAACATAGTTTTGAATTTTAATCCTACTTTAGCGAAGATCTTGTGGTATGTGGGGGTAGTTGGTTTCTTTATATTTTTTATTTACAAGTTTAGATACGACCAGATCCTACATAAAGAGCTTAATAAGACAGGGCTTAAAGACAAACTGCTTTACAAGAGGGAACTTTCAGGGCATGACTACGAGGTGCTAGGGACTATTTTATGTAAATTGAGCTCAAAAAAGGACAAGATAAATTATCTCTTTATATTTATATTCTCTGGGTTGGCGTTAGTTTTGGCGATATTTGTTGATTTTTTCAAAAAATAAGGAGGAGGTGTTTATTATGCCAGAAGCTAAATATTCTTGTGAACAGGACCTTTTGTGCGGCGTTAATATGCCAAAGGATCAGAAGAACTTGGCTGATCTTGAGAAGAAGCATGCGCCAGTTATAGAGATATCCGGTAAGGTAAAAAAAGATGAGGCATTTGAGATCAATGTTCACGTAGGTGGGATAGATGGAATCGCACATCCAAATGAGCCAGGCCATTTTATTGAATGGATAGAGTTATATTGCGGCGATACCTTTCTCGGAAGATGTAGTTTTAGCGGCGGGACGAGTTACCCTGTAGCTAGATTCAAGGTTAAACTTTCTCATGCGCATGGTCCAATAAAGGTGTGGGCAAAGTGCAACCTCCATGGTCTCTGGGAAGGGATAAAAGAGATAGGATTATGAAGAGATTAAACGAAGGGATAATTAGGTTTTTTCATAACCAGCATTACACTATCGTTACTACTATTGGTAAAGACGGAGGGCCACATACTTCCTGTAAAGGGATAGTAGAAATAGATAAAAATGGCAAAGTCTATTTACTTGATCTTTATATGGAAGAGACATACGAAAATCTTAAAAGAAATCCACGCATAAGCATCACAGCTGTTGATGGGCATAAGTTCATGGGATATTCTCTGAAGGGGATCGCAAAGATCGTAAAAAGAGAAAAACTAAAGTCTCGCACAATAAAGGCATGGGAAGATAAGATCACTAAAAGATTATCACATAGGCTTCTTAAGAACATTCGCGGAGAAAAAGGCCATCCCCGACATCCCGAGGCACTTTTGCCTAAGCCAGAGTATCTAATAGCGGTAGAAGTAAAGGAAATCATCGACCTTACCCCGCATCATATTAGACAAGGTAATATAACATGAGTATGTTCGATTTGATCATTATTGGAGCAGGTCCTGCAGGCATAACAGCCGCAGTATATGCTGCGCGCAAAAAGATGAAGCTCCTTGTTATTACAAAAGACATCGGCGGGCAGACTGCATTGAGCGGGGATATAGAAAATTATACAGGATATCAATTTGTAACAGGGCCTGAGCTCGTGGCTAAATTTGAAGAGCATATGAGAAGGCATGGTATTGCGTTAAAAGAAAATGAAGAAGTCTTGGAAGTCAGTAAAAAAGATAGAGACATTTATGTTAAGACCAATAAAGGTGAATATGAGGCCAAGGCAGTTATAATCGCTTCAGGTAAACGTTCGAGAGAACTCAATGTGCCAGGCGAAAAGGAATTTAAAAACAAAGGGCTTACGTATTGCGCGACGTGCGATGGCCCTCTATTTCCCGGGAAAGATGTGGCAGTCATAGGGGGAGGCAATTCTGCATTAGATGCAGCGCTTCAACTAGTAAACATAGCAAAAAAAGTCCACCTTATTAATATCGCAGCAGATATCACAGGTGACGCTATCATGCAGGAAAAGGTCAAAAATAGCGACAAGGTAACTATTTTTAATAGCACCCGTGTTGTTGCTGTCATTGGCGAGAAGATGGTAACCGCGATTAAAATAAAAAGGGATGAAAGAGAAGAGACAATATCCCTTCAGGGCGTATTTGTTGAAATAGGGCTTATACCAAATTCTGAATTTTTAAGGGATTTAGATAAAAATAAACTAGGCGAGATCAAGGTAGATAAGTATAACGAGACCAATGTCGCCGGGATCTTTGCTGCCGGAGATGTAACTGATATACCTGAAAAGCAGATTATTATAGCTGCCGGGGAAGGCTCCAAAGCAACGCTTGGCGTTTTCAGGTATTTAGCGAGAAAGAGATAGACGTATGCGCTGCATTCCTTTAAACTTATAATGAGACCTGCCAAAGTTAGAATACCAGTAATTATAAAGATATTGCGTAAAACCTATCCCCAAAGCTCAACAGCCCTTTTTTACAAAACACCCTTTCAAATTATGATAGCGACGATACTTTCCGCGCAATGCACTGATGAGAGGGTAAATAAAATCACACCCTCCCTTTTTAAAAAATATAAGGATGTCTATGATTTTGCCAGGGTAAAAGCGCCTTCCTTAGAAAAAGAGATCCATTCAGCAGGTTTTTACAGAAATAAGGCGAGGAATATCATAGCTAGTTCAAAAAAAATAGTAAAGGATTTTAACGGAAAGGTACCCAGCAGCATGAAGGAACTCGTCTCTTTACCGGGTGTGGCGCGTAAGACCGCAAATATAGTGCTATCGAGCGGCTTTAAGAAGACAGAGGGGATAGCTGTAGATACCCATGTTAAAAGACTCTCAGGAAGATTAGGGTTAAGTAAGGAGAATATCCCTGAGAAAATAGAGAAAGATCTTATGGAGATCGTCCCGAGAGAAGACTGGATCGATTTTAATTATATGCTTGTTGAACATGGGAGAAAAACCTGTAAGGCCAGAAAACCACTGTGCCCGGATTGCGCAATAAATAAATTTTGTCCCAAGATCGGAATATGATAAAAGAAGCAGTTCTTTATGAAAAGCTGGATGAAGGCAAGGTCCATTGCTATCTTTGTAATCATCATTGCAAGATCTCACCGGGTAAATTTGGATCTTGTGGAGCAAGAGAAAATTTAGACGGCAAATTGCATACGCATGCATATGGAGAAGTAATAGCAGCGCATATTGACCCGATAGAGAAAAAACCACTCTATCATTTTTTTCCAGGTTCATTTTCCTATTCAATAGCGACTGTAGGATGTAATTTCAAATGTCCTTTTTGTCAAAATTGGCAGATATCTCAGGTTTCAAAGAGGGATAGAAACATTTCTGGAGACAAGTTGCCTCCAGAAGATATTGTAAAGGAGGCCAAGAAAAATAATTGCAAAAGCATATCATATACTTACACAGAGCCGACCATATTTTTTGAATACGCGTATGATATAGCAAAATTTGCCAAGAAAGAGGGTCTTTACAATAATTTTGTAACAAATGGATATATGACAAAGGATGCACTCCAGACAATAAAGCCGTATCTGGATGCATGCAATGTGGATCTTAAGAGTTTCAACGAGGATTTCTATCAAAAGATGTGTGGAGGACATCTTGAACCTGTCCTTGATTCTATAAAGACAATGAAAGAGTTAGGCATATGGGTAGAGATCACTACCCTGATCGTGCCCGGTCAGAATGATTCGGATAGTGAGCTTAAAAGCATCGCAGAATTTATTGTAAGCGTAGGGCCTGAAGTACCCTGGCATATAAGCAGGTTTCATCCCGATTATAAATGTCTAGATTCAAGGCCGACCTCTATCGAGATCATGAGAATGGCTGAGGAAATAGGGAAAAAGGCAGGTCTTAAGTATATATATCTCGGCAATGTAATCGAAGGAAATAATACATATTGTTATAATTGCAAAAATCTTTTGATTGAGAGAACAGTTTTTGATATTACTAAATACGATATTAGGGATGAGAGATGCCCAAAATGTAATACAAATATTGAAGGAAAAGGTCTGGGGTCTATATGTTAGATTTTAACGGCACTCTAAAGGGCGCCCGATAGAAAGGAAGATAAAAACATGGGACAGATTTCTATAGGAGTAGCTTTTGTAGCTGGTATCCTTTCTTTTCTTTCTCCTTGTGTATTACCATTGATCCCAGGGTATATCTCGTTTCTATCAGGGTTATCATTGGAGGAGCTTCGTGGAGGCGCTGAACGTAAAAAGGTCATCAGAAAGGCCGGCCTCGGCGCAGTGTTTTTCGTCATAGGATTTTCAGTTGTCTTTATATCTTTAGGCGCTTCAGCCTCTTTTGTCGGGAACTTTATGGCGAGCCATATAAAGTTTTTGAATAAGATAGCTGGAGTATTGATCTTAATTTTAGGTTTACATCTTACAGGGATTCTAAATATAGGGAAGCTCAATGTAGAGAAGCGATTTAGGATGAAACACTTTTCTCCCGGACTTTTTAGCGCCTTTTTAATCGGACTCGCGTTTGCTTTTGGCTGGACCCCCTGCATAGGACCGCTTCTAGCTGGAATCCTCGCGCTAGCAGCAACACAAAAGACCGTTATAAAAGGAATATTTCTTTTATCGGTTTATTCGATAGGACTAGGTATTCCCTTTATTATCACAGGATTTAGTATAGGAATATTCATGCGTTTTTTCGAGCGGTACAAGCGGCTCATCCGATTCGGAGAGATTATTGCCGGCGTATTCCTTGTGATTATAGGAGTTCTCATATTTTTTAATAACTTGAGTATTTTACTCAGATTTACCCCAGAGTTCTTTTATAAATTTGCTAAATAGAAAAGGCGCGAACAGATTACGCGGCTAAAATGTTCATTTTTTCTGAAAGGGAGACAATATGACCAAGACGAGCATTGAAAGGTTGAATGAATTCGGGCAAAGCATTTGGCTGGACAATATCAGCCGTTCCATGATTCAAAGTGGTAAGCTTAAGGATATGATAAATTCGGGGCTGAAAGGCTTGACTTCCAACCCTACTATATTTGATAAAGCCATAAGATCAAGTGATGATTACGATAAAGAAGTACAAAGGTTTTCTAGATCAGGTAAATCTACATTCCAGATCTATGACGATTTGACCGTAAAAGATATTCAGGATGCCGCAGATATCTTTAAGCCAGTGTATGATATGACAAATAGGCTAGATGGTTATGTGAGCTTAGAGGTCAATCCAAAGTTGAGCTACAAACCTAAAGAAACAGTAGAAGAGGCCCGGAGGTTATTTAGAAAAGTAAATAGGCCTAATATTATGCTTAAAGTGCCAGCTACAGATGCTGGATTTGCGGCCATAGAGGAACTATTAGCTGAAGGTATAAACATTAACGTCACGTTAATTTTTTCACTGGAACAGTACATAAAGACTGCTTATGCATTTCTAAATGGTATAGATAGACTCTTAGAGTATGGGAAGGATCCGAGAAGGGTTCATTCGGTAGCCAGTGTTTTTGTAAGCCGCATTGATACCCTTATAGATAATGTGATCGATAAAAGAATTGCCGTGGCAAAAGACGAGAATGAAAAAGATAAACTCGAGTCTTTAAAGGGAAAAACAGCAGCAGCTAATTCAAGCTTGATCTTCGAAAAATATCTGGAGATCTTTTCAGGTGCTAAATTCAAGAGGTTAAAAGAATATGGCGCTAATCTCCAGAGGGTCTTGTGGGGCTCTACCGGCACCAAAAATCCAGCTTATAGTGATATTAAATATGTAACAGAACTTATTGGCAAAAATACTATAAATACACTGCCAGAGAATACAATCAAGGCCTTTCTTGACCACGGTATTGTAAAAGAGACTTTAACTTCCGATGTTCGTAGCGCCCAGGATGTTATCGACGGTTTAAATAGTTTTGGAATTAGGATAGATAGCGTATGTAGAAAGTTGCTCGAGAATGGAGTTATTGCCTTTGAAAAATCATTCGATTCACTTATAGCTTCGATAGAGACAAAAGAAAAGGTCTTTATGTAGAAAGTCATAAGATTAGCGGAAAAGACCTTGTCAAAAATATAGACGCACGCTTTATCGCGTCCAAATATTCTTGACAGGGAATTTTTTTCTGTTATAATTGATTTTGAATTTCAAAATCAAGAGGTGAGGATATGGCCGAAGAATTAAATATATTTATCGATTTTCTTAAAAAGAAGGACCTTAAGTTGACAGATCAAAGGCGGGAGATCTTAAAGGTGTTCCTTAAGACCGACAGGCATCTCAGTGTTGAAGATTTATATGACATCGTGAAAAAGAAGGATTCAAGCATAGGACATGCGACTGTTTTCAGGACCTTAAAACTTTTATGCGAGGCGGATATCGCCAAAGAGGTGGATTTAGGAGACAAAAAAATAAGGTATGAGCATAAACATGGACACCAGCATCACGACCACCTTGTCTGCGTGAGATGCGGGAGATTTATCGAGGCAGTGGATTCCAAAATAGAAGAACTCCAGAATAGATTATGTAAAAGATTTGGATTTTTGCCGCAGCGTCATAAAATGGAGATATTCGGCACCTGTAAAAAGTGCAATTCCAAAAAGAGGAGATAATCTCAGAATGAGAGTAGATTTGACTCAAATGCAGCCAGGGGAATCAGGCATTGTGCATGAACTAGGCGGAGGGCATCATTTTGAGAGAAAAGTCCAGAGTATTGGCATAAGGCCCGGCAAGAAGATAAAAAAAATAAGTTCCCATTTCTGGCGGGGCCCGCAGACAGTCGAAGTAGATAAAGCACGTTTTGCTATCGGATTTGGTATGGCAAAAAAGATCCTAGTCGAAGTCAAAACTCACACATGAAAAAGATCTTGTTAATAGGTAATCCCAACGTTGGTAAAAGCGCTATTTTCTCGCGTCTCACGGGGGCGAAGATCGTAATCTCTAATTATCCCGGCACCACTGTGGAATTTACTCAAGGGCATATGAAGATAGGAAGCCAAAGCCCTATAGTAATAGATGCGCCTGGTACTTACACATTAGAGTCAACCTCGAAGGCAGAAGAGGTAGCAGTCCAGATGCTGAAAGAGGGAGACCTCGCCATCAATATAGTAAATGCTACAAATCTTGAAAGAAATCTTTATCTAACCCTCCAGCTTTTAGAAAGAAATATCCCGGTTATCCTCGCCCTCAATATGTGGGATGAGACCAAACATCAAGGCGTTGATATTGATGTGAAAAAATTAGAACAAAAATTAGGGGTCCCTGTAGTTTGTACCTGCGCTTTGACAGGCGAAGGTATAAAAGAATTAATAAGCCGCCTGCCGGAAGCCAAAGTTTTACGCATATTACCTTCTTCTGATAGCGAGAAATGGGAAAGGATAGGCGAGATTGTAGAAGAGGTCCAAATATTGACCCATCATCACCATACATTCTTACAGAGATTGGAAGAATTAAGCATAAAACCTTTTACAGGGATACTTATAGCCATAGGTGTAGTATATAGCGCATTTTGGATGATCCGTTTGATTGGCGAAGGATTGATAAATTTTATATTTGAGCCTTTGTTCGAAAAGGCATGGCTTCCTTTAATGATTAAATTAAGCGCAGTTTTAGGTGAGGAGGGATTTTTACATAATATACTTATAGGTAATTTTATTGAAGGGAAGATAGATTTTGGACTTTCTTTTGGGCTTTTAACTACAGGGTTTTTTGTCCCTATAGCAATGGTGTTACCTTATATAGTAAGTTTTTATTTAATATTGGGAATCTTGGAAGATTTTGGATATCTTCCAAGATTAGCAGTTTTAGTAGATAACCTGATGCATCATATAGGGCTTCATGGTTTTGCAATAGTCCCGATGATGCTAGGTCTGGGGTGTAATGTGCCTGGGGCCTTAGCGATCCGGCTTTTAGAGGGCCGTCGTGAAAAATTTATTGCTGCGACTTTAATGGCAGTGGCAATTCCCTGCATGGCGCAGATTGCAATGATTGTGGGATTAGTAGGACAAAGGGGCGGAAGAGCGCTGGGGATTGTATTCGGCACCCTTTTTATCATCTTAATCACAAAAGGCCTGCTTTTAAATAGGTTCCTAAAAGGCTCAAGCCCTGAGATATTGATCGAGATCCCTCCTTATAGAATGCCGCAGTTAATAGCAGTAATGAAAAAACTCTGGATGAGGGTCTATGGTTTCTTAAAGGAGGCAGTGCCGTATGTCCTTTTAGGCATACTTTTTGTAAACGTCCTATATGCATTAAAGATAATAGAATTTTTTTCTAATATATTTGCCCCAGTTTTTTCAGGTCTATGGGGGCTTCCCAAAGAAGCTGTATCCAGTTTGATAGTAGGATTTTTACGAAAAGACGTTGCCGTGGGAATGCTAGGGCCCCTTAACCTCACCACCAAGCAACTTATAATCGGATCGACTATCCTCGCCATATACTTCCCCTGCATCGCTACCTTCGTCGTCCTGGTCCGGGAATTAGGGATAAAGGATATGCTAAGATCTGCGGCGATAATGATCTTTGTAGCATTAGTGGTAGGGGGAGTGCTGAATTTGGTGCTGTAGGAGAATAATATAGTTATCGAGACTATGCCAGATAAAAAATTTACCATTGTCGAACATCTGGAAGAACTTAGATCGCGGATTATAAAGTCGGTTATTTTTATAATCGCTTCATCAATCCTTATCTACAATTTTACAGATAAAATCCTTCTCAATTTAGTTAAGCCGGTTGGAAGGCTTGTTTTTATCGCGCCTATAGAGGCCTTTACCACCAATATAAAGATAGCCTTTTTCGGAGGGCTTTTCCTGTCTTCACCTTTTATTCTTTACCAGATCTGGCAGTTTGTCTCCGTGGGCTTAAAAGAGAGTGAGAGAAGATATATACTGATATTTGGGCCCTTGTCTTTTATCTTCTTTATACTGGGCGCAGGTTTTGGGTACTTTATTATCGTGCCTATAGGGATAAAGTTTCTACTTGGCTTTGGTACTGATTTT
Organism: Candidatus Omnitrophota bacterium; assembly: GCA_042570105.1. Classification (GTDB taxonomy): domain Bacteria; phylum Omnitrophota; class Gorgyraeia; order Gorgyraeales; family Gorgyraeaceae; genus JBHPHW01. The sequence goes on from JBHPHW010000007.1 coordinate 33,122, forward strand.
ATTACCCCGATGATAAGCGTAGGTAGATATGTTTCCTTTGTAGGGATTTTGACTTTTACATTTGGTGCAGTATTCCAGATTCCTTTGATATTGCTCTTTCTTACAAAGATAGGTATTGTTACGCCTCTATTTTTATCGAAGAAGAGAAGACATGCTGTAGTCATTATATTTATTCTAGCTGCGACCCTCACGCCTCCGGATGTCATTACCCAATGCTTAATGGCCGGGCCCTTGATACTACTTTATGAACTGGGTTTACTTTTTTCTAAATTCGCCTATAATAAATAGATGCCTTTAAATCTGCTAGATTCCATTAAGAAAAGAGGTTTCAGTGTTAAAAGTCGAAGATGCCCTAAAGACAATAGTTAGCGGTATAAATATTCTCCCTTCCGAAGAAGTTAGTCTTACTGATTCATTAGACAGGGTGTTGAGAGAGGATATATATGCTGACTGCGATGTACCTCTATTGGACAATTCTGCGATGGATGGATATGCACTTAAATCCTCTGATACCCGGGGTGCGTCTAAAACCAAACCAAGGACGCTGGAGGTTATACATGACTTAAAAGCAGGCTATGTGGCAAAAGAGGTTTTAAAGGATAATCAGGCAATAAGGATCATGACCGGCGCACCTATTCCTGATGGCGCGGATAGCGTGATAATCGTCGAAGAGACAGAAAAGGAAGGAAAAGATAGGGCAAGGATTTTCAAAGAAGTAAAGCTGAGAGAAAATATAAGAGAAAGAGGAGAGGACATTAAAAAAGGAGAAAAGGTTATAAAGAAAAACACCCTCCTTAATTCAGCGCATATTGGATTACTCGCGAGCTTGGGAAAGACAAAGATTAGAGTCACGAAAAAGCCAAAAGTAGCTATCTTGGCTACAGGAGATGAGGTAATCGATGTAGGCGAAAAGTTAGAACCGGGCAAACTAAGGAGTTCTAATACCTATACATTATATAGTCAAGTTCTAAAATGCGGCGGCATACCCAAGAATTTAGGTATTGCGAAAGATAATCCAGAGGAATTAGAAAATAGATTAAAACAAGGTCTTGACTGCGATCTGATTGTTACCTCAGGCGGGGTTTCAGTAGGGGACTATGATTTGGTAAAGCCTATCTTGGCTAAAATCGGGACAGATATGAAATTCTGGAAAGTGGCTATGAGGCCCGGGAAGCCACTTGTCTTTGGTAGATTAGGCGATAGATTTATATTTGGCCTTCCAGGCAATCCTGTTTCGAGCATGATAAGTTTCGAGGTCTTTGTCCGGCCGACAATTTTAAAACTGTCGGGCCAAGAGCTCGATAAAAGATGTGAGGTAGACGCGATATTGGAGGAAGATGTAAAGAAGAAAAAAGACTTAAGATATTTTTTAAGGGCAGAGACGCGATGGGAAGACGGAACGTATCATACGCGCACTACCGGACCTCAAGGGTCTGGCATTTTAAAGTCAATGGCATTGGCTAATAGCCTTATAGTCTTACCTGAAGAAAAAGATTATGTTAAGAAGGGATCAAAGGTAAAAGTTAGATTCTTAGATTGAGTTACACTATGGAGGCAGAAGAGAATGTTTAGATTTGGCATGGGAGAGCTTATTGTAATTTTATTAATCATTCTTCTTTTATTCGGCGCCTCAAGGCTCCCAGAGATTGCTCGGGCATTGGGGAAGGCTATGAAGGAATTTAAAAAGGCTGGGAAAGAGATAAAAGATAACCTTGAAGATGTAACTAAGGATGAGAAAAAGTAGTGAACACTGACTTTACAGGTATAATACTTAGTGGTGGTAAAAGTAAAAGAATGGGAGAAGATAAAACATTCACTCTCTTTTCCGGAAGGCCCCTGATCGAGGTCATGATAGGTAAATTATCGCCTTTATTTAACGATTTGCTTATTGTTGCAAATAACGTTAATTTTGTCTCTCTCAGGGATTTTATTATTGAAAGGGGTCATCAAAAATATAATCTGAGAATAGAACCCGACATATTAAAAGACCATGGCCCCCTAGGCGGCATATATACTGGATTAATTTATTCCAAAGATAAATATAATTTTATTGTTGCCTGTGACATGCCATTTTTAAATGAGGCCCTGATCCGATATATGATGGGAAAATCCGACGGTTATGATGTAGTTATTGCCGAATGGCAAGGACAACTTCAGCCCTTGTGCGCAGTTTACTCCAAAGACTGCATAACGCCGATAGAAAAAGAGCTTTCTAAGAATAATCTGAAGATAACGGATTTTTTTAAAAACGTTAAAGTTAGAGTGATAAATGAGGAGGAAGTTTCTAGATTTGATCCAGAACGACTCTTTTTTGTAAATATAAATACACCCCAGGATATCCGCGTTCTGTCGCAATAAGTTTACGCTTTAATCAATGACAAAGCTGTAGAGTTATTGTAAACTAATGCTAACACTAAACAGGAGTTATGATGGATTCTTTAAGAAGTATTTTATCATCCTATGAGGGAAAGGAAGATGAATTAATACCTATTTTACAGCAGGTTCAGGAGGAACTTGGTTATCTCCCTCAAGAGGCCATGCTTGAAGTAGCCAAATTTACCGGTATACCGGAAAGTAGGATATATGGCGTGGCATCGTTTTATGCGCAGTTCCGCTTTACACCGGTAGGCAGGAATAAAGTCACGGTATGTCGTGGGACTGCCTGCCATGTTCGTGGTGCGCCACAGATCCTGAGGGAAGTGGAAAGACAGTTAGGTGTAAGGGAAGGAGAGACTACAAAAGATCTGGAATACACTGTTGATACTGTGGCATGCATTGGTTGCTGCGCACTATCTCCTTGCATGACGATCAATAAAGAGGTGCATATCAAGTTAACCCCGCCGAAGATAGACAAGATCTTCTCCAAAAAAAGGCAATAGCTTATGTCGTTTAAGAAATTACAAGAGCGCGCAAAAAAAGAGTGGGAAGGGATAAAAAAAAGAGAACCCCTTGTAATCTCAGTGGGTGCTGCTACCTGTGGTAGGTCTGCAGGCGCGCTATCTGTGCTTCAGACCTTCAAAGATGAGTTAGAGAATCGTCGTATTCGTGCCCGCATCGTTGAGGTAGGATGTATTGGGCTATGTTATGTAGAGCCCATCGTTACTATTACTAAATCCGGACATCCTGGTATATGTTATGGAAATATCACGCCTCAAAAGGTTAAAGAGCTTATCGAAGATCATATTGTGAGTGGTAAAGTCTTGAAAGATTATGCGCTTGGCACTATCGGAGAGGGTAGTATTAAGGGTGTCCCTTGCCTCTTTCAGATCCCGGTACTTAAGCCGCAGGTGAGGCGTATCCTGAGTAATTTTGGTGTCATTGACCCTACAAATATAGATCATTATATTGCTGGCGGAGGTTATAGCGGCCTGGTAAAGGCCCAAAAGATGCAACCAGTACGAATAATCAGTGAACTAGAGAGATCCGGCTTGAGAGGCAGGGGAGGGGCTGGTTTTCCTACCTGGAAAAAATGGCAGTTTTGCTTAAATGCAAAAGGTAGAAAAAAATACATTATCTGCAATGCTGACGAGGGTGACCCAGGCGCCTTTATGAATAGGTCTCTTCTTGAAAGCGACCCGCATTCTGTACTGGAGGGGTTGCTTATAGCTGGTTATACTATTGGAGCAGAAAAAGGCTATATCTACTGTCGCGCAGAATATCCTTTAGCATTGGAAAGACTCAAAATAGCCCTTAAAGAGACGGAAAAGAGCATGCTTTTAGGGAATAATATTTGTGATTCTGGGTTTAATTTTCATATAGAGATAAAGCAGGGCGCAGGCGCCTTTGTCTGCGGCGAGGAGACGGCCCTTATTGCCTCTATCGAAGGCAGGCGCGGCATGCCTAATCCCCGCCCACCTTTTCCTGCAATATCTGGGCTATGGGGAGAGCCTACTATTATCAATAACGCGGAGACCTTGGCGTCTATAGCTTCCATATTTAAGAATAATGCTGATTGGTTTAGTCAATATGGTACGCAAAAAAGTAAAGGTACTAAGACTTTTGCGTTAGCAGGCAAGGTAAAGTGCACTGGCCTTATTGAGGTGCCGTTAGGCATTACGCTAAGAGAGGTAATATACGAGATAGGCGGGGGGATCCTCAACGATAAAAAATTCAAGGCAGTTCAGACAGGCGGCCCCTCAGGCGGATGCTTACCCGCTTCTCTTTTAGATGAGCCTATTGATTACGAATCACTCACTCAAGCTGGCTCGATCATGGGTTCCGGGGGCATGGTGGTAATGGACGAAGATACCTGCATGGTGGATATCGCCCGCTATTTTCTTGATTTTACGCAAAAAGAATCCTGCGGCAAGTGCGCACCTTGCCGGCTAGGCACAAAACAGATGCTCGATATTCTCAATGATATAACTAAGGGAAAAGGTAGGCCTGAAGATATTGACCTGCTTCTCGAATTAGCCGAAGGGATCAAGCGAGGTTCACTCTGTGGCCTCGGCCAGACCGCTCCTAATACAGTACTTACTACTATTCGTTATTTTCAAGATGAGTATAAGGCGCATATAAAGGATAGGAGATGTCCATCTGGTGTTTGTAACGCACTGATTAGCTATTCTATTGACGAAGCTAAGTGTACTGGATGTGGTGCTTGTAAATTTGAATGTCCAGATGGCGCTATCTCAGGAGAAAAGAAAAAACCTCATAAGATAGATCAGGCCACCTGTATTAAATGCGGGATCTGCAAAAATGTCTGCAGATTCGAGGCTGTGAGAACATCATGAAGAGAAATAAGACGATAAAAGTGACTATTGACGACAAAGAGATAAAACTTAAAGAAGGCGCGACGATATTGGAAGCAGCACTTCAAAACAATATTTATATCCCGCATCTTTGCTATTGCCCTGATCTGAAGCCAGTTGGTGCGTGCCGATTGTGTATGGTAGAGATCTCTGGAAAAGGCTTAATGACTTCATGTAATACCCCAGTAGAAAAGGGAATGGCCATAAAGACAGAAAGTCCTGAGATCAGTAAGATAAGGAGGACTGCTGTAGAGCTATTTATTGTAAATCACCATGCGGATTGCCTTTCCTGCGTCAAAAATACTCAGTGTAAATTACAGGATATAGCTACTTATATTGGAGTTGAGGAAGGACGTTTAAAACGATTGAGGGCCACGACCAAAACTATTCCTATTGACACATCCAATCCTTTTTTTGACCGTGAACCTGATAGGTGTGTACTTTGTGGTATCTGCGTAAGGACATGTGAGGAGATACAGGGTGTTAGTGCTATAGATTTTGCGTTTAGAGGTTATGACACTACTATCAGTACTTTTGGAAACAAGCCTCTCCTGGAATCCAGATGCGAGTCTTGCGGCGAGTGTGTAGTGAGATGTCCTGTAGGCGCATTAAGGCCTAAGGCTTACCAAAAGCCTTCCCGTGAGGTAAAGAGCGTGTGTACCTATTGCGGTGTTGGCTGCGGGATCTATCTAGGTGTGAGGGGAAACTCCATTGTGAGTGTACGGGGTAATACTGATAGCCCTGCAAATGAAGGAAGGCTTTGCGTCAAAGGGCGATTTGGCTATGATTTTATCAACCACCCTGATAGGTTGAGGACGCCCCTTATCAAGAAAAATGGTAAATTTAGTGAAGCTACATGGGAAGAGGCACTGGAACTTATTGCGAAAAAGTTCTCTCTTTATAAAAAGGAGCAGTTTGCCGCTATTGCTTCAGCCAGGTGTACTAACGAAGAAAACTATCTTGTTCAAAAATTTACGAGAGCCGTAATGGGGACAAATAATGTTGACCACTGTGCGCGGCTTTGCCACGCGCCTACTGTTGCAGGCTTGGCTCAATCCTTAGGTAGTGGTGCGATGACCAATACTATTAACGAGATCGGAAATGCTGCGTGTATCTTCGCCATAGGCACCAACACTACATCTGCCCACCCTGTAATCGGGTTACAAGTAAGAAAGGCAGCCAAGAACTCTGCAAAACTTATCGTAGCCAATCCCAAAGAGATCGACCTTTGTCGCTTCGCTGATGTGTTCATACGACATCGGCCTGGTACTGATGTAGCCCTCTTGATGGGTATGATGCGAGTCATCCTTGATGAAGGGCTATGTGATTTAGCGTTTATTGAAAAACGTACCGAAGGTTTCGAGGACTTTAAGAAAGCCGTTTCTAATTTTAGCATGGATTTTGTAGAAAAGACAACAGGCGTAGAGCGAAAGACAATTATCGAAGCAGCCAGGATCTATGCTACCACCAAACCCAGCACTATTCTATATGCCATGGGCATCTGCCAACACTCTCACGGCACTGATAATGTAATGGCGCTTAGCAATCTAGCGCTCATCACAGGAAACATCGGCAAGCCCTCAGCAGGGGTCAACCCGTTACGGGGGCAGAATAATGTTCAGGGCGCCTGTGATATGGGGTCTCTGCCTAATGTCTATCCGGGTTACCAGAAAGTGGATGACCATGAAGTAAGAAGGAAATTTGAATCAGCCTGGGGCGTTCCTTTAGATCCATCGCGCGGGTTGACTCATTTTGAGATATCTGATGCCGCATATGACAAGAAAATAAAAGCCCTTTATCTTGTCGGTGAAAATCCGGTCTTAAGCGAAGCAAATGCCAGGCACCTCGAAGATGCTCTTAAAAGATTGGAATTTTTTGTGGTCCAGGATATATTCCTTACGGAGACTGCTGAATTGGCTGATGTAGTCTTGCCTGCAGCAAGCTTTGCTGAGAAGGACGGGACTTTCACGAATAGTGAACGGCGCGTTCAGAGGATATATAAGGCAATAGAGCCTGTTGGTGATGCAAGGCCTGACTGGTGGATCACGTGCCAGATCGTTAAAAAATTGGGCGGTAAAGGATTTGATTTTTCGAATCCTGGAGAGATCATGGATGAGATCGCTTCTTTAGTCCCGAGTTATAAAGGTATATCTTATGATCGGCTGGAAAAAGGCGCGCTCCAGTGGCCTTGTCTCGACCATAAGCATAAAGGGACACAAATTCTTCACACTGAACGCTTCGCTACAAAAAGCGGCAAGGCTAAATTTATATCACTTGAATATAGGCCATCACAAGAAATCCCTGATAGCGAGTATCCGTTGCTCCTCACTACTGAGAGCAGTCTTTACCACTATACCTCAGCTAGTATGACGCGAAGGGTGAAAGGCCTCAATATATTAAGAGAGCATGAGCTGGTAGAGATCAACCCGGAAGATGCTGCTAAACTTGGGATCAGTGACGGAGAGACGGTGCGTGTAACTTCTCGGAGGGGCGAGGCGCAAGCTAAAGCAAAGGTAACAGATGTTCCGCCGCCAGGCGTGATTTCTATGAGCATTCATTTTGCCGAAACAAAGACCAATCTACTTACTAATCCTAGTTTGGATCCTATGTCAAAGACACCCGAGACAAAGGTATGCGCGGTAAAAGTAAGTCCAGTTAGATCATGAAGACGATTGTAATCTCAGGCAGCCATAGTAATATTGGCAAGACCTCATTGGCTGAACGTTTTATCCGTATCTTACCAAATTGGTCGGCGCTTAAGATAACAGTAGTAAGGAAAAGCTCCCGATGTCCCCGCGATGTTGATTGCGGAGTGTGTTCTAAACTAAAGGGAGATTTCGATATAGTAAGTGAGGCAAAGATAATAAACGAGAAGCATACAGATACTTGCCGCATGAAAAAGGCAGGGGCAAAAAAGGTCATCTGGCTAAAGGCGAGTCTGAAAGGCTTAAAAGAGGGTTTAAAAAAAGCGCTTTACAGATTAAGGGATTCTGAAGGCGTAGTAATAGAATCTACAACTGTCTTAAAATATATTAAGCCGAATCTCGCAATATATCTAAAAGGCAATGCAAAACGGCCAAAACCAAGTAGCTCGATAGCGCAAAAAAAGGCGGATATAATAATCAATGTTGGTAGATAATAGCAATAGAAAAGTAGATTATCTGAGAATATCGGTTACAGATAGATGTAATTTGAGATGTATTTATTGCACGCCGGAGAATGGGATTACATATAGGCCTCACGAGGAGATCTTGACCTTTGAGGAGATTGCCAGAGTCGCCCGGATACTTGTTTCTTTAGGAATAAATAAAATACGCCTTACAGGCGGAGAGGTATTAGTGAGAAAGGACATAGTCAACTTGATCAAATATTTGACTAATATAGAGGGGATAGAAGAAGTTTCTTTGACCACAAACGGTGCTCTTTTACACCCCTATGCCGAACAATTAAAAAAGGCAGGCCTAAAAAGGATAAACATAAGCCTTGATACCTTAAAAGAGGATAGATTTAAAAAGATAACAGGAGGCGGATGCATTCATAGAGTTTTTGATGGGATAGGTAGGGCAAAAGAGCTTAATTTTCATCCTTTGAAGCTTAATATGGTGGTTATGAAGGGAATAAATGATGATGAGATAGTTGATTTTATAGATTTTGCCTTTTCTAAAGGGATAATATTGAGATTTATAGAATTTATGAAAGTCACCCCTTTATGGAGAGAGGATTATTTTATACCTATTGAAGAGGTTATGAAGATTTGCGAGCGTCGCTTCCCTATAGAGATAATGGGGAGTCCGGGGCCCGGTCCAGCTGTATATTATAAAACGAAAGAAGGCGGACTGTTGGGATTTATAAAAACAGATGAGAAAACTTGCAGGATCTGTACGCGCCTCAGATTGACTTCTACGGGAGAATTGAAAAGCTGCCTGTATGAGACAAACGGCTTTTTATTGAGAGAATTTTTACGGAATGGATTTAGCGATGAAAAGATAAGAAGTGTTGTAGAGAGGCGCATGAGGATGAAACAAGATGTCGGTTATAAAAGTTATAGATCTCCCGAAGCCTATATGTGCAGTATAGGAGGGTAAAGTCCAAAATGAAGATGATAGATATAGGCAAGAAGGATAGAACGCTAAGAGAAGCAGTCGTGGAAGGCAGGGTCTATCTGAAACCTTCCGTTATACTCGCTATAAAAAGAAAAGAAATCCCCAAAGGAGATGTGTTGACCTCGGCAAAACTTGCTGGCATACTGGCTGCCAAAAACACGCCGCATCTTATACCTCTATGTCACCCGATACCGATAGAATATGCGAATATAGATTTTTTTCTCAAAAAAAACGAGATAAGGATAAGAACGACCATAAGGGGAGTAGCAAAGACAGGGCTGGAGATGGAAGGACTTGTTGCCACAACTATGGCAGGTCTTACTATCTATGATATGTGTAAGATGCTGGATAGAGGTATTGAAATAACCGACATAAAGCTTATTAAGAAGTCAGGCGGGAAAAGTGGCAGTTACATCAGGAAAGATTAGTTCGATCTCAGTAAGTAAAAAAAAGGGCTCCAAAAAGAAAAATATCCCCATAGCTATTTTAAAGGAGGATTACGGGATCATCGGGGACGCTCATGCAGGGAGTGAAAGACAGATCAGTCTTCTTGCAGAAGAATCCATCGAGAAGATGAGGCATAATGGACTTACAGTAGCTTCAGGTGATTTTGCAGAAAATATCACTACCAAAGGCATAGATTTAATAGGATTAAAGACCGGATCTAGATTAAAGATAGGAAAGACCGCGCTTTTAGAGATCACGCATATTGGTAAGACTTGCCATGAAAGGTGCAGTATTTATTATCAAGCAGGGGATTGCATCATGCCGAGAGAAGGTGTGTTTGGTAGGGTCTTAAAAGGTGGCACAATAAAACCTAAAGATAGGTTGGAAGCAGTTTAAATCTTCGAGTAGGGGGATAGATATGTATAAGGTAGCAGTGTTAACAATAAGTGATAGATGTTCAAAGGGAGAGAGAGAAGACGAGAGCGGCAGGATTATCCAGGACATTGTTAAGAGGCTTCCCGGCGAAGTTGTAAAATATGAAGTAATCCCGGATGAACCAGATACGATTAAGGATAAGCTCAGATCTTTCTGTGATGAGTTAAAAGTCGATCTTTTATTGACCAATGGCGGGACTGGATTTACTACGAGGGACTTTACGCCGGAGGCCACAAAGGAAGTTATCGAAAAAGAGATCCCTGGTATACCAGAGGCAATGCGTACACTTTGCCTTGGGCTCACCAAAAGGGCTATGCTATCAAGGGCAGTTGCCGGTATTAGAAAAAAAACCTTGATATTAAATCTTCCCGGAAGTTATAAAGGGGCAAAGGAGTCTTTAGAGGCTGTGCTGGAAGGTCTTCCGCATGGACTTGATATGATACTCGGGAGGATGCATTGATGATCTTACTAAACTTATTTTTAGCGTTTTTAAGGGTAGGACTTTTTGCGATAGGAGGGGCATATTCTTTCCTGCCTCTCATAGAGAGGGAGGTTGTTGAAAGATATAATTGGCTAACAAAAGAAGAGTTTCTGGATATTTTGGGTGTAGCCAGGGTATTACCGGGTGCTGTTTCTATAAAATATGCCACATATACTGGGTATAAAATAGCTGGGATCACTGGAGCCATAGTGGCAAATCTTGGAAATTTATTGCCGCCAGTGATAGTAATCGTCTTTTTTTCAGCGCTGTACTTCAAATATAAAGAATTGCGCCTTGTTAAAGGGGCATTTGATATGATTCATTTGGCAGTATTTTCAATGATAATAGCTGTTTCGTTTCGACTCGTAAATATAGGTCAATTGATTCAGTTTAAAAATATATTGATAATCGTAGTTTCTTTTATATTGTTTGTATATACAAAAATCCACCCTGCTTTAATCATAATTGGCGCTGGAATACTAGGTGCGGTTTTGGCTCGTTAGAACCCTACCAAGGCAAAAAGGACGTCACTCCAAAAAACATACATTACGACAAAATCTAAAAATTTTACTTGACAAACAAAAGGGATCGCTTTATACTTTACTATGTTAATCAACATAGTAATAATTGTTTGTTGGAGGAAAGATGAGGATTTCCGCAAGATGTGATTATGCTTGTAAAGCGCTTTTAGAGCTTGCATTACACTGGCCTAGCAAAGAGCCGCTTCATATCCAGGTAATATCAAAAAAACAGGAAATACCAATGCGCTATTTGGTTCAGATTTTAATCCAGTTGAAACGAATGGGCTTGGTCGATAGCGTAAGAGGTAAAGAAGGCGGCTATACTCTTACAGAGCTGCCTAATAAAATAAGTTTCGGTAAAGTGATGCGGCAGATACAGGGGCCACTTTTACCAGTAGCCGAGTGTTCCAAGAAAAACGGCTCTGTATTTACGGCAATATGGCAAGAGGTTGAGGCTAGTATGGCAAAGGTGCTGGATAAGGTTACATTCGAAGATGTTTGTAACAAAGTAAGAGGTATGAGTAAAACTATAATTTATCAAATCTAGTGAGCCTTGAACAGACTAAAGATGCTTTATTTAACGAAGGAACAATTAGAGGAATTGGTGAACCATTCCAAAGAAGGGTTTCCGGATGAAGTATGCGGCATACTTGCAGGAAGGGATGGACGGGTGAAGAAGATTTACAAAATGCAAAATACGGATAAAAGTAAAATGTCCTTTTTCATGGACCCTGGAGAACAGCTAAGGGTAATGAAAGAGATAAAGACTTTAAGTATGGAATTTATAGGGATATACCACTCTCATCCTGAAACAGAAGCCCGTCCCTCAGCGCATGACGTGGAGCTTGCCTCTTATCCCGAGGTTTCGTATGTGATTATATCGTTAAAAGACAAGGATAATCCTGAGACAAGATCGTTCAGGATCGTTGAAGGTAAAATAGAAGAGGAAACAATAAGTTTTAAAGAATTAGGTGTTGGAAAACGGAGATATGAAGATGAGGAAAGTTGATAGACAATATCCAAGTGTCCTGGAATTGATAGGCAATACGCCGATGATAAAGCTCAATCAGATTGCCGGGCCAGGCATGGCTGAGATTCTGGCAAAGCTGGAGTTTTTTAATCCAGGGGGGAGCATTAAAGACAGGATATGTCTTTCAATGATTGAAGACGCTGAAAAAAAAGGCCTCCTTTCCAAGGGATCAGCTGTGATTGAGCCTACAAGCGGAAATACAGGAATAGGCCTGGCTATGATCTCGGCTGTTAGAGGGTATAAATGCATACTTACTATGCCGGAGACAATGAGTTCGGAGAGGATATACATACTTAAATCCTATGGGGCAGAAGTAGTGCTTACGCCGGGCGCAGAAGGGATGCAGGGTGCGATTAAAAAAGCAGAAGGGCTTTTAAAGGAAATTCCTAATAGTTTTATGCCTCAGCAATTCAAAAATGAGGCTAATCCTAAAATACACAGGGAAACAACGGCTAAGGAGATATTAGAGGTTACAGATGGAAACCTTGACGCATTTATTGCAGGTATAGGGACAGGCGGCACCATTACAGGGGTTGGAGAAATATTGAAAAAACAGAATCCCGACATTAAAATAGTAGGAATCGAGCCTGAGACAAGCGCTGTCCTATCCGGAAAGCCGGCCGGCCCTCATAGGATTCAGGGTATTGGCGCAGGCTTTATACCCGATGTTTTAAACCGAGAGATTATCGATGAAATAATACAGGTAAGCGATGACGACGCGTTTAAGACTTCAAGAAGGCTGTCTAAAGAAGAAGGCTTGCTTGTCGGTATATCTTCAGGGGCAGCCTGCTGGGCAGCGATTAAAGTTTCCAAGGATTTAGGGAAAGGAAAAAGGGTAGTCGTTATTTTACCTGATACAGGAGAGAGGTATTTCTCAACAGAGCAGTATTTTGAGAGGTAACAATATCCAGGATGCGAGTATATAATATATAAAGGTATCAGAGGGGCTCCAGCCTACTGAGATCAACTTTAGTTATCAAAATTTGAGGTGGGACATGACTTATGTAAAAGGATTAAAATGCCGGGAATGTAACAGAGAATATCCAAAAGAGGCGCTCTATGTGTGCGAATACTGTTTTGGGCCTTTAGAGGTAGACTATGATTATGAAGGAATAAAGAAAGCCCTCTCTATAAAAGAGATAACTTCAAGATCGAAGAATATGTGGCGCTACAGAGAACTCTTGCCTTTAGATAAAGAACCTACAGATGGCTTGAATTCAGGTTTTACGCCTTTAATAAAGGCAGAAAATTTAGGTAAGGCGCTAGGCGTGAAACATCTTTATATAAAAGATGATTCTGTAAATCATCCGACACTTTCTTTTAAAGATAGGGTTGTTGCAGTTGCCTTATCCAAGGCAAAGGAATTTGGTTTTGATACAGTTGCGTGCGCCTCGACCGGTAATCTGGCTAATTCTGTGGCAGCTCAATCAGCAGTAGCAAAGCTGAATAGATTTATATTCATACCGGCTGATCTGGAAATGGGCAAGGTCATAGGTACACTGATCTATCAGCCGAATCTAATAGCAGTGGAGGGTAACTATGACCAGGTAAATAGGCTTTGTTCAGAAATAGCCACAAAGTACAAGTGGGCTTTTGTAAATATCAACATAAGGCCTTATTATGCTGAAGGGTCAAAGACATTTGGATATGAGATCCTAGAGCAGCTAGGATGGAAGGCCCCAAGGCATATAATCGCTCCCTGCGCAGGAGGATCTCTTATTACCAAGATCTGGAAGTCATTAAAGGAATTTCAAAATATAGGATTGATCGATAAGCCCAATACAAAGGTTTATGCAGCTCAGGCCGCTGGCTGCGCGCCTATAGTTAATGCAATAAAGGAAGATTCAGATATAATCAAACCAGTTAAACCCCACACTATCGCCAAATCCCTGGCAATAGGCAATCCGGCTGATGGAATATATGCTGCTGGGGTTGTAAAGAAATCCGGCGGATCTGCTGAAGATGTCACAGATGAAGAGATCGTGGATGCGATTAAGCTTTTAGCTTTAAAAGAAGGTATATTTACTGAGACAGCAGGAGGAGTGACCCTGGGGGTTACAAAGAAACTGATAGAGCAGGAAAGGATTCCGAGAGACGAGCCTATAGTCGTATGCATAACGGGAAATGGGTTAAAGACTCAAGAGGCGGTCAGCGAAAAGATAGGAAGGCCGATAAAAATAAAACCGAACATTGCTTCATTTGAGGAGCATGTGAAGGTCGCATAACCAAAGGAGGTAAAAATGGCTATAAAAGTGAAGATACCGACCCCGCTTCAGAAACACACTGATAATCAGGCGGAAATTAAACTGGATGCAGTAAATGTAAAAGAGCTTATAGAAAGCCTCGAGGAGAAATTTCCCGGGATCAAAGACCGGCTTCGCGACCAGGACGGAAAGATACGCAAATTTATAAATGTATATGTAAACGAAGAAGATATACGGTTTTTACAGATGGATGCTACACCCCTTAAGGACGGGGATGAGATCTCTATAATACCGGCTATTGCAGGAGGCAGATGAAGGGTTGAAGGTGAATAAAAAAGATATACTAATAGAAGGAGGTTGATGCTATGAAATTTCGGGAAGATCAATTAGAAAGATATTCTAGGCAGATTGCTATAACGAATGTCGGAAAGGAGGGCCAGGAAAAGCTTTTAAAGGCAAAGGTCCTGGTCATCGGTACAGGAGGGCTTGGTTCCCCTATTTCGATTTATTTAGCGTCTGCGGGTGTAGGCCATATCGGCATTGCTGATTCCGATGTGGTCGATATAAGCAATCTTCAGAGGCAGATAGTCCACTGCACGGAGAGTATCGGAAAAGTAAAGGTAGAATCCGCAAAAGAAAGGCTTAATGCGATAAATCCTGACGTGGAAATTACCCCTTATAATTTAAGGGTCACTTCCAGCAATATAATGGATATCATAAAGCATTATGACATTGTGGTAGATGCTTCTGACAATTTTCGCACGAAGTTCCTTGTTAACGACGCATGCATCATATCCAAAAAGGTGCTGTCGCACGGCGGCATGTTTAGATATGACGGCCAGACAATAACAATCCTGCCTGGTAAAAGCGCATGCTATAGATGCCTTTTTCCTGAACCTCCGCCGCCCGGAGTGGTTCCCAGCGCTCAGCAGGCAGGGATTTTCGGCGCGGTTGCCGGAGTGATAGGTACCATGCAGGCAAACGAGGTATTAAAATATATATTGGGAGTAGGGGATTTACTTGCGGGTAAATTGCTCGTTTTTAACGCGCTCACTTCGAGTTTTAAGCAGGTGAATGTTCCAAGGGATCCGGATTGCCCTGTTTGCGGCAAAAATCCGACCATAACGAAATTGATAGATTACGAAAATTTCTGTCCAGTCAAAGGAGGGTAAAAAATGCCAAAGATCATGGTTCATCTGATATATCCACAAAAGTTGATAAAAGACCCGGTAATATACACAATGGCCAAGAAGTACGATGTAATTCCAAATATCCGGAGGGCAAAGGTTACTGAGGAAATAGGAGAGGTCACATTGGAGCTTAGCGGCACAAAGGAAAATTTGGAACAGGGAAGAAGATATTTAGAAAAGGCAGGAGTTAAGGTAGAGCCTGTAGTCGGAGATATAATAGAATAAAGGAATAAAGAAGACGTCCTTGAAAGGTACACCCCTCAAGTTGCGCCACATACAGCAAGCCGAAACCTGCGGCTACCACTTTTTCAGAACTCATAAAAAACTCTCAAAAAATGCTTGACAGCTCTTCTTAATAATACTAAAATAGTATTATTAAGAAGGGTCAAAGACCATGATATTTATAACCAGAGACACAGATTATGCGCTGAAGGCCTTGATATTTATGGCAAGGCGTTCAAAAAAATCAGGAAAAAGAGGCATAACTACAGTAGATGAGATTGTA
>JBHPHW010000008.1:0-40825 GCA_042570105.1 Candidatus Omnitrophota bacterium
ATAGATAGACGAAAGATAATCCTTGAAGATCCCATAAAGAGACTTGGCGTGTATCATGTTTCTGTGAAACTTCACCCCGAGGTTACCGGAGAAGTAAAGGTGTGGGTGGTGAAGAAATAGCGTACCAGAGCGTCTATGGAGATTAAGCGATGGATAAGATAGATTTAAATCTTGAAAAGATGCCACCTCAGAATCTTGAAGCTGAGATGGCAATATTGGGTTCAATGCTTATAGAAGAACATGCTATTGCAGATGCGATAGAGGTTTTGGACAGCTCTTGTTTCTATAATGAAGCAAACCGAAAGATCTTCGAATGTATTTTAAAGTTGTACACCGACAATAAGGCGGTAGATATAGTTACTCTTATAGAGCAGCTAAAACAAAGAGAAGAGTTGGATAAGATAGGCGGGGCTACATACATAACGAGCCTTACCACCGTAGTCCCTACAGCTGCGAATATAAAGCATTATGCGCACATTGTAAAAGAAAAAAGCATTTTGAGAAACCTCATCTTCACCGCTACTAATATAGTTTCTGAAAGCTATGATTCACATGGTGAGGTTGAGAAGATTCTGGATAGGGCAGAACGTATGATATTTGAAATCTCTTCCAGGAAGGTAGATACGAATTTCGCCCCTATTAAAGAAGTAATAAAAAATAGCATAGAGACCATAGACAATTTATATCAGAAGAAGGCGCATGTCACTGGCATAGCCACTGGATTTAGTGACTTCGATAGCTTAACAGCAGGATTACACCCTTCAGACTTGATAGTTTTTGCGGGAAGGCCGTCTATGGGAAAGAGCGCTTTTATAGCCTCGATAGCAGAACATGTCGGCCTGGTTGAAAAAGTACCGATGGTCATATTTAGTCTTGAGATGTCCAAGGAACAGTTGGCTCAGAGGATGCTTTGTTCTCATGCGCGCGTAAATGCACATAATGTCAGAACGGGCTTCCTCTCCCAATCTGATTGGCCGCGCCTTACAAATGCCGCCGGCAAGCTTTCAGAGGCGCCTATTTTCATAGATGACACAGCCAGCCTTTCTGTTCTGGAGATTCGGGCGAAATCAAGGAGACTAAAATCGCAGCACAACATTCAGTTGATAATAGTAGATTACCTTCAGCTGATGCAGGGACTCCGAGGGTCCGAAAATCGACAACAGGAAATATCAGAGATCTCCCGTTCTCTAAAGGCCCTTGCCAGAGAATTGAACGTTCCTCTTATAGCAGTAAGCCAGCTTTCCAGGGCAGTAGAGACAAGACAAGACCACAGGCCACAGCTTTCAGATTTAAGGGAATCCGGCGCGATAGAACAGGACGCTGATCTTGTAGGCCTTCTTTTAAGAGAAGAGTATTATAATCCTACAGAGGAAAATAGAGGCATAGCTGAGATCATTATAGCAAAGCAACGTAATGGCCCTGTAGGCTCTTTGAGGCTGACCTTTATAAGAGAATATGCCAAGTTTGAGAATCTTGCTATGGTAGGAGAAGAGGTAATAGATTGAAAAAGGGGTTTACATTGACATATAGGTATATATATGATATATTCCTTGTTAAATGTTAAGCCCAAAAACCCCACTACGGAAGATGAAAAAAGTGAGTAAGGTCAAATTTTTCCTTAAATTATTTACAATCTTATGTCTTTTCGCAGCCGTTTTGACTATCAATGCCTCAGCCGAAGAGGAATCTCGCAAAAAGATCATCAAATACGTGGATATAAGAAATAATAAGACCGTTTCTTCGGCCAAGATATTGTCAAGATTAAAGACAAAAAGAGGGGATGTCTTTTTAGAAAAGGTAGTCAACGAGGATGTTAAAAGACTATATCTTATGGGATTCTTCAGCGATGTGAGCGTTTCTATGGAAAAACTCGAAGATGAAGTAGGCGTGATTTTTGTGGTTACGGAAAAGCTGCCCCTCGGATCATTTAAATTCGTTGGCAATAGGATTTACAGGGAGAAGAAACTCTTAACTGTGATTAAATCAAAATTGAACGAGTTTGCGGATGAGCGTTCCCTTAAAAAAGATGCACAGGAAATAGAAGACTTGTATAAGCACGCTGGATATTCGTGGGTGGAGGTTGATTATAGTATAGATATAGATGAAGCGGCCAACCAAGCAATGGCAGTATTTACCGTAAAAGAGGGGCCAAGGGCCGTTGTCAGGAAGATAGACATAATCGGCAATACGGCCTTCAGCGATAAACGCCTAAGAAAGATCATAAAAAGCAGGACCTCCGGGTTTTTCCGGTCAGGTGTTTACAAAAAGGACGTAGCAGATGACGATATGGAGCGCATCAAGCACTTTTATAAGAAAGAAGGCTTTCTTGATACAGAAGCAGGCTACGAGATGGTATCTCAAGAGCGAGGAAAAAAGAAAAGGATAGAATTAATAATACGGATTGAGGAAGGGAGAAAATATATAGCAGGTAAGGTAACTATAGTCGGCAACACTCTGTTCTCCGAAGAGGAATTAAAGGCCCTATTAAAAATGAGGCCAGGGGACACCTTTACCGAGACGGCCTTGCACGGAGAAGTAGCTTTTATACAGGAGCATTATTTTGACAAAGGTTATATCATGGCCAGGGTAAAACCTGACACGCTTTTAAATGTGAAGACAGACAGGGTGGAGATTAACTATACCATCGTAGAAGGCGAAGTATGTTATATAAATAAGATCAATGTAAGGGGAAATTCCAAAACGAAGGATGTTGTTATTAGAAGAGAATTGAGGCTATATCCCGGCGAAAAGTACGACGGAGGTAAATTAAAAAGAAGCAAGGAACGTCTTTATAATCTTGGATTTTTTGAAGACATAACATTTGATATAGAGGATACATCTGCGGTAAATCGGAAAGATATGGTAGTAGAGGTAAAGGAATCCAAAACAGGAGAATTTAGTTTCGGAGGAGGGTTCTCCTCTATTGATAAACTCATAGGTTTTATAGAGGTAGAGCAGAGAAATTTCGATATTTTTAATTTTCCAACATTCACTGGTGATGGCCAGGACCTTAAATTGAGGGCAGAATTTGGCAGCGTGCGGAAGAATTACCTTTTGAGTTGGACAGAGCCATGGATCTTCGATCATCCGCTATCTTTCGGATTCGATTTGTATGCCTCAGAACGCGATAGGAGCGGATCGACAGGATATGCATACGATGAGGTAAAAAGGGGAGGCGCTCTTAGATTTGGCAAAGAATTTAACGAATATTTAAGAGGTGACGCTGCATATAGACTGGAGTCAGTTGATATATCTGATCTCTCTGCGGACGCATCTCAAGCCTTAAAAGACGAAGAAGGAAAGAACACGGTAAGTAGTGTTTTCTTCCAGCTAACAAAAGACACAACAGACAATAGGTTTAATCCTACGGAAGGATTCATAGTTTCTGGATCCGTTAAGACAGCGGGCGGTTTTGTGGGGGGCGATAAGGATTTTGCAAAATTTTTTAATTCTAACAGTCGTTATTCTACAATAGGACCTTTTGTGTTGGAGTTAAAGCTTAGGAACGGGGTTGTTACTTCTTTCGGAGATTCGGATAAGGTCCCTATATATGAGCGGTTTTTTGCTGGAGGTACATATACAATACGCGGATATAAAGAACGTGACGTTGGCCCAAAGGATGTCTCCGGCGATCCAATAGGAGGAGGCACTTTTCTGGCAGGCAATATGGAGCTTACTTTTTCTATGATAGAAAATATGAAGGCCGCGCTATTTGTTGATGCAGGAAATGTTTGGCGCGTTCCCGACAGCAAACCAGAGAGCGGTACTACTACAAAGGGAATAAAAGTGGGCGTTGGAGCAGGCATGAGAATAAAGACACCAATCGGCCCAGTAAAACTTGATTACGGCTTTCCTGTGAATGCAGAGACTTGGCAGGAGGATAAAGGTAGATTTCATTTTAGTATGAGCAGGGGGTTTTAGGTGAGAAGATCCATTATATTTATTCTAACAGGCTTCTTTATGCTTTCCATCTCAGGGATGGCTCTTGCCCAGGAAGACGACAAGGTAGGTTTTGTTGACCTTTCGAGGGCATTTGACGAGTATCAAAAGACAAAAGACTTTGATAGGGACTTGGAAAAAAAAGGCGATATCAAACAGGAACAAAGAGAGAAATTAGTGAGAGAAATAAGGAAGATGAGGGATGAAGTCGAGCTTATGAATGAAAAGGCCAGAGCAAAGAAAGAAAAGGATATAGAAGCGGATATCAAGTCCCTTCAGGAATTTGACCAGGGCGCAAAGACCTCTCTTACAAAAGACAGGGATGACATGGTCAGAGATATCTTGAAAGAGATGAGTGATATTATACAAGAATATGGCGATAAGAACGGATATTCAATTATATTGAATGATAGGGTGTTGTTGTTTGGTAGCAAACAATTGGATCTGACAGACGAAATCATAAAGATATTGAACAACAATTATAAAAGATAGAGGCTTGGACGATTATGAAAAAGACCTTGAAAGAAATAGCTCGTTTAGTAGATGGGGAGATCGTCGGGGACGAGAATACTGTTGTAATAGGTATATGCGGGATTAAAGAGGCCAAGAAGGGAGACCTTACCTTTGTCGCAAATCCCAGATATCTTTCCTTGATGGACCACACAAAGGCATCCGCAATAATTACATCCAAGGATGTAAAATCCGCCCCCAAACCTATTATACGAACCGGAAATCCATCCATAGCATTTGCAAAAATGGTTTCTTTGATGGCGCCCAATGAGGTCAAGAGGCCCAAAGGTATTCACCCGACGGCTGTAATAGGAGAAAAGGTAAGGCTTGGCCGCAACGTAGCTATACAGGCCTATGTTGTAATAGAAGACAATGTTGAGATAAAGGATAACACTGTTTTATATGCTGGAGTTTATGTGGGCCATCATACAAAGATAGGGAGCGATTGCGCTATTTATCCTTATGTAATAATACGGGAGCGTGTGGTAATACAAAATAGGGTGATCATCCACGGCGGTACGGTTATAGGGAGCGATGGTTTTGGCTTTTCTACAGTTAGGGGGGTCCACCATAGGATTCCACAGATAGGCAATGTGATCGTGGAAGACGATGTAGAGATAGGGGCTAATGTCACCATTGACAGGGCCCGTTTTGATAAGACTATTATAAAGAAGGGAACCAAAATCGACAACCTTGTCCAGATAGCTCATAATGTGGAAGTAGGAGAGCACTCTATAATAGTCGCCCAGACCGGAATATCAGGGAGCACAAAGATAGGAAACAATGTTACGCTGGCAGGTCAGAGCGGGGTCATAGGACACATTTCCATAGGAGACAATACAGTAGTCGCTGGCAAGTCTGGCGTAACCAAGTCTGTCCCGCCAAATTCCTGTGTTTCTGGCTTTCCTGCAAAATCTCACAAAGTAGCCAAGAGGATTCATGCGTGCGTTCAGAATCTCCCAGATTTATACAAGAGGGTAAAGGCAATGGAAGAAGAAATCGAGAGATTTAAAACTGCTAAAAATGAGGATATCAAATCCGAAGTCCAAAGTCCAAAATAAATTAAAAATTGTAAGCCCTCATTGAAAATATGGAACAGAAAACAATAAAAAAACCAATTGAGCTCAGCGGCGTTGGCCTTCATACGGGAGCGCAGGTAAATCTAAAGTTTAAACCAGCCCCTACCAATACCGGGATTAATTTTGTCAGGGTTGATGTAAAAGACTCTCCTATGCTAAAGGCCAATATGCAGTATGTCTTGGATCAAGACAAAAGCCCCAGGCGCACATCTATTAGAAATGGCTTAGTAGAGGTCCATACAATAGAGCATCTTATGGCAGCGCTGTGGGCGCTTGGCGTGGATAATGTTATTATAGAGATAGATGGGCCAGAGCTTCCAGGCCTTGATGGCAGTGCCATAGGTTTTATAGATACCTTAAAAAAGGCAGGCATAGAAAATCAAGGCGTGCACAAAAAGATCTACCAGGTACGCTCTCCTATCTGGGTAGAGCAGGATGGCGCAACTATTATGGTCTTACCTGATAATCAATTCAGGATATCGTACACATTAAATTACGAACACCCTCTTTTAAAGGCCCAATATATATCATTTGCCATCGATGAAGATACATTCGAAAAGGAGATCGCTCTTTCAAGGACATTTTGCCTTGAAAGTGAGGTAGCGGACTTAAAAGAAAAGGGCCTTGGCAAGGGCGCAAATTATGAAAATACAGTCGTTGTTGGGAAAAAGAAGGTCATAGATAATCAGTTGAGGTTTGATGACGAATTTGCAAGGCATAAGATCTTAGACTTATTGGGGGATTTGTATCTGTTAGGTTACACAATAAAAGGCCATATAATCGCGATGCGCAGCGGCCACCCGTTAAATATACGCCTTGCGGATAAGATAAATGCGCAAAGGGAGAAATTTAAGGCAGGCGGCATAAAGGCAGGGTATGTCGAGACAGGCAGTAATGTTTTAGATTCTATCGATATACAGAAAATACTCCCACACCGCTACCCATTTTTATTGATAGATAAGATCGTAGAATTAGAACCAGAGAAAAGGGCTGTCGGGATAAAGAATGTTACCATGAACGAGCATTTTTTTACAGGACACTTCCCTGGAAGGCCTGTTATGCCAGGGGTCTTGATCGTAGAAGCGATGGCTCAGGTAGCAGGGGTTTTGATGCTCAATAAAAAAGAAAACGTCGGAAAGGTCGCATATTTCATGAGCCTGGACAAGGCAAAGTTTAGAAAGACAGTGGTCCCCGGAGATCAGTTGAAGCTGGAGGTCACAGTAGTGAAATTAAGGTCAAGGACAGGACAGGTTCATTCAAGGGCGCTTGTAGATGGGCAGGTTGTAAGCGAGGCAGACTTGATGTTTGCTCTGGTTGAGGCGTAAAGACGAGACGTAGGTTCGCGCAAGATTATTATATCGCGAGAATCTACGTTAATTTTTTATTATGAAAATTCACCCCAAGGCAATTGTGGATAAGAAGGCAAAACTGGCCGACGATATAGAAGTCGGTCCTTATGCTATTATAGGGCCTTGCGTGGAAATACATAGGGCTACTAAGATAGGTTCACACGCAGTAATAGAAGGCAACACTACTATTGGAGAGAATTGTCGTATATTTACAGGTGCATGTATCGGGAGTATTCCTCAGGACCTTAAATATAAGGGTGAAGAAAGTTTCCTGAAAATAGGAAATAATAATATTATAAGAGAGTATGTTACCATCAATCCCGGGACACATGAAGGCAGTTCTACAGATATAGGGGATGGAAATCTTTTAATGGCATATTCGCATGTGGCTCACGATTGTAAGATTGGCAATGAGTGTATCATTGCCAATGCAGGGACGCTTGCAGGACACGTTACGCTGGGAGGAAAGGTTGTGATCGGGGGCCTGACAGCTATTCACCAGTTTGTGCGTGTGGGGAGGCTCTCTATTATCGGTGGATGTTCCAAGGTTGTGCAGGATATACCGCCTTTTTCTACGTGTGACGGTCATCCTGCTAGAGTATATGGCCTGAATCTTGTAGGGTTACGCCGTTCAGGTATATCCAAAGAAGCGCAACTCGCACTAAAACGTTCATTCAAGATCTTGTTTCACTCAGAGCTTTCTTGCAGGAGCGCTATAGATAAAGTTAAAGAAAAAGTTGGCCGCTCCGAAGAGGTAGACCACCTCTTAGATTTTGTGAAAAGTTCAGAAAGAGGCGTGTCCAAGGGTGGATAATAAAATAGCATTAATTGCAGGCAATGGTAAATTCCCCATACTCTTCGCGCAGGCCGCCAGAAAAAAAGGTATAGAGGTCGTGGCAATAGGTATAAACGAGGAGACATCAAAAGAACTTGCTCAATTTGTTGATAGGATATATTGGTTAGGCGTGGGCGAGCTGGAGAAGCTGTTTCAGATTTTCTTAAAGGAGCGCCTAACTTCAGTCGTAATGGCAGGCCAGATAAAACATAAACTTCTTTTTGACAAAGATATTAAGATAGATAAAAAGATGAGAGAGATCCTGGATAACCTCTCAGATAAAAAAACAGATTCTCTTATAGGTGCAGTCGCAAAAAGACTGGAACAATCAGGGGTAAAGTTATTAGATTCTACGACATTCATGTCAGATTATTTACCGGAAAAAGGGAATCTAACAAAACATCCTCTGGGTGAAAAGGTACTAAAGGACATCGAATTTGGAAGGGACGTTGCAAAGTCTCTTGCTGGACTCGATATAGGACAGAGTGTTGTTGTAAAAGATAGAGTAGTGCTTGCAGTAGAATCTATCGAAGGGACAGATGAGACGATAAAAAGAGGCGCGCAGTATGGTAAGGAGGGAATAGTAGTTATCAAGGTAAGTAAGCCCAATCAGGACATGAGATTTGATATACCTGTTATAGGGCCTGAGACGATAAACTTATTGAAGGAACTCAAGGCCTCATGCATAGCCATAGAGGCCAAAAAAACACTTATCATAGACAAGGGATTTACTATAGACTTAGCGGATAAATCAGGGATAGGGGTTGTGGCTGTATGAGTGGGAGTAGATCTTTAAAGAAACCTCCGTCTAAAGCTTCCGGTACGATAGAAGCTCTTTCAAAGATCTCAAAGGCCATATCCAGCGACTTATATTTAGAGGATATATTAAAATTAATAGTAACTGTCACAGCAGAAGTCATGAATTCAAGGATTTGCACATTGATGCTTCTCGACGAAGATAAAAAAAACCTTGCTATAAGGGCTACGCAGAGTATAAGCGAGGAATACATAAAGAAAAAACCGCTGGTGAAAAAAGAGGGAATTGCATGGAAAGTGGTTGATAAAAATAAGCACATAGTAGTGCCGGATGTACTTAAAGAACCGGAATATAAATATAAAGATATAGCTGAAAAAGAAGACCTTGTGTCTTTACTGTGCATGCCGCTGGCAGTCAAGAATAAAGTAATAGGGGTTTTAAATTGTTATACGTCAAAACCGCACAAGTTTACAAATGTAGAGATCAATGTCCTTACAAGTGTTGCCAATCAGGCAGCGATTTTGATAGAGAATACAGAGCTAATGGTAAGGACAAAGGTTATACAAGAAGAGTTAGAGACGCGCAAGGTCGTGGAGAGGGCAAAGGGGATTTTAATGAAGGAAGAAGGTCTTACCGAAGTCGATGCCTTTAGAAAGATCCAAAAATTCAGCATGGACAGGCGCAAGCCAATGAAAGAGATCGCAGAAGCGATTGTCATGATGCATGACATGAGAAAGTAGATGGCAAAGAAGAAATCATCATACGAAGGTCTGCAAAAAGATATACGAACGTTAAAGGCGCCAAAGATAGATGTGTGGCAGAATCAGTATGTAGATCGAGAGTATATTGTAACGCTAGAAAATCCGGAATTTACATGTATCTGCCCTAAGACGCATCTTCCTGACTTTGCAGCGATAACTATTCAATATAAGCCTGATAGATGGTGCGTGGAGCTAAAGTCCTTTAAGATGTACATGCTTTTTTATAGAAGCGTAGGCATATTCCACGAGCATGTTATAAATAAGGTCCTCGATGATTTTGTAAAGGCGTGTAGGCCCAGATGGGTATGTATAAAAGGCGAGTTTAGTGTGCGAGGTGGGATAAAGACCACTGTTAGCGCGGAATATCAAAGGAGTTAAATATGCCGGCAAAGACCAAGAAAGACGTATTAAACTTAGCAACAAAGCACCAGATTAAATTTATCAAACTTTGGTTCACTGATGTCTTAGGTTTTCAGAAAGGTATCTCCATCACGAGGCGTGAGCTTGAGAAGGCGCTAGGAGAAGGCATGGGATTTGACGGTTCGTCCATCGAAGGATTTGCAAGGATAGAAGAAAGCGACATGGTTGCAATGCCGGATCCAACCACATTTCAGTTAATTCCATGGAGGTCCAAGAAGGACGGATGTTCAGCAAGGATGTTTTGCGATATCCTGAAGCCGAATGGAAAGCCATTCGAAGGAGACCCTCGCTATGTACTGAAGAAAAATTTAAAACTGGCAAAGGACATGGGGTTTGCCTATTATGTAGGCCCGGAACTGGAATATTTTTATTTTGATAATCCCAAGAATACTATAATCCTCGATAGGGGTGGATATTTCGATTTAACCCCTCTTGATGTAGCGCAGGATTTGAGACGAGAGACAGTTGTGAGCTTAGAGAAGATGGGTGTAGAAGTCGAGTACTCTCACCATGAGGTGGCTACATCACAGCACGAGATAGATTTAAAATATTGCAATGCCCTTACAATGGCAGACAATGTCATGACTTACCGCATGGTGGCGAAAGAGATTGCCAGGCAACACGGTAAATACGCGACTTTTATGCCAAAGCCCATTTATGGCATAAACGGTAGCGGTATGCACGTGCATCAATCGCTTTTTAGAGGCTCAAAAAACGCGTTTTTTAACAAGACCGATAAGACCCATCTTTCAGATATAGCCAGGTTTTTTATAGCAGGTATTTTAAAACATGTTCCGGAGATAACGGCAGTAACAAATCAGTGGGTTAATTCTTATAAAAGGCTTATCCCTGGGTACGAGGCCCCGGTTTATATATGTTGGGCGCAGATGAATCGTTCTGCGCTTGTCAGGGTCCCTATGTATAAGCCCGGCAAAGAGCTCTCAACCCGGATAGAATTCAGATCTCCGGATCCGGCATGTAATCCGTACCTAGCATTTTCTGTTATGCTCCGAGCCGGCCTAGAGGGTATTAAAAAGAAGTATAAACTTTCTCCAGCCTCCGAGGATAATATCTATAGAATGACTGAAAAAGAAAGAAGCCGCGCTGGCATTAAGTCCTTACCTGTGGATTTATGGGAATCCATAAAGCTTACAGAACAAAGCTCACTCGTAAAAGAAGCGCTCGGAGAGAAGGTCTTTGAATTTTTTATAAGAAACAAGAAGATGGAGTGGGATGAGTATAAGTCACAGGTAACAAAGTACGAAGTAGATAAATACCTTCCAATTCTCTAAAATTTTATGCGTAAAATAGGTATTGTTTTTATCATATTGTTGAGCCTTTTTGTCTATAGAGCGCCTTACATTCATGCTATTGAAATTAAAGACATGATCCAGAGGTTTTTAAAAGAGGAGCTGCCTTTTAAGAAAGGCGAGACATTAACATATGAAGTAAGATATAAAAAGGTGAAGATAGGTAAATCTATTCTGACCTTTCACGGCGAAGTAGCTTTAGGTGATAAGAAAGTTTATCATGTCACCTTTTTTACAAAAATACCCGCATTTAAAGATACTGAAGATCTGTATGCTGAAAAGGGCACCTTTGTCCCGATAGAGGTGCATCGGTCGATCAAGAAAAGAATAGGTTTTAATGATAGGATAGAGGAAAAGTACGATCAGGAAAATTTTAGAGTTGATATAAAATCGAAAAGCAAACTGCGGACCAAAAGTTTTTCTATAGAAAAAGATTCCAAGATCCACAACGCAATACTTTTAACCTATTACTGTAGGACAATAGAGAATTTTGAAGAAAATAATCCTTTTAATGTTACTTTACCCACGCTAGATTTTGAGGTTATTTATGGAGGCCAGGATACCATCGAAACTGCTTTAGGTGAACAGCTTGCCCATGTCTTTACAAGCGATCCTCCAAAGTTTAAACTATGGTTGAGCGCCGATGAAAGAAGGATACCTTTAAGGGTAGAGAATCCCAGCACCTTAGGGTATGCCTTGGTAATAAAATCTATAGATTAACTCAAGTTATTTTTCCTTGACTAAATAGGACTATTAAAAGATAATATTAACACTAGAACAAAGGCGTTCTAAGTAACAGAAGAATGCCTTTTTTTGTTTTCGTCCAGCGTTGCGCAAATATTGTGCAACGTCAACAAAGGGAGCAGATTATGCAGAAAAAGATCAAAGACTTCATGGTAAAAGTTATAGAAAAAAATCCAGGCGAGAAAGAATTTCACCAGGCAGTGCAGGAAGTAGTAGAATCAGTGATGCCGTTTATAGAAAAGAGTCCGAGGCACCAGCAAGCGAAGATACTGGAAAGGATAGTTGAACCAGAGAGAGTGGTGATGTTTCGTGTCCCCTGGCAGGATGACAAGGGTGAGATTCAGGTAAATAGAGGATACCGCATAGAGATGAACAGCGCCTTAGGTCCTTACAAAGGTGGACTCAGGCTTCATCCCAGCGTGAATCTTAGCATTCTGAAATTCCTGGCCTTTGAGCAGGTTTTTAAGAATAGTTTAACAACCCTTCCGATGGGCGGGGGCAAAGGCGGCTCTGATTTTGACCCAAAAGGAAAATCAGATAGCGAAGCAATGAGGTTCTGTCAAAGCTTTATGACAGAACTGCAGCGCCATATTGGCCCTGATACAGATGTCCCTGCTGGCGATATAGGCGTTGGAGGCAGAGAGATAGGGTATATGTTTGGCCAGTATAAGAGACTACGCAACGAATTTACAGGTGTTCTTACAGGCAAAGGTTTAAATTGGGGTGGAAGCTTGATAAGGTCTGAGGCAACAGGTTATGGTTGCGTATATTTTGCGCAGGAGATGCTGAAGACAAAAGCTGAAAAGTTAAAAGGCAAGATCTGTACGATCTCAGGCTCAGGAAATGTCGCCCAGTACACTGTTGAGAAATTGATCCAATTGGGCGCAAGGCCAGTTACGCTTTCTGATTCCAGTGGATATATTTATGACCCAGACGGGATAAGCCAACAAAAGCTACAGTTTGTAATGGAATTAAAGAATGTGCGCCGTGGCAGAATCAAAGAATACGCCGCAAAATACAACTGTAAATATGTTGAAGGAAGATGGCCCTGGGAAGTAAAATGCGACTGCGCATTTCCTTCTGCTACGCAGAATGAGGTCCATGCAACAGACGCCAAGCAGCTTGTTAAAAACGGCTGTATGTTGGTGGCAGAGGGCGCGAATATGCCTACCATGCCTGAAGCAATAAAGATATTTCAGCATGCCAAGATTTTGTATGCCCCTGGCAAGGCATCAAACGCAGGAGGGGTTGCGGTAAGCGGCCTTGAAATGTCCCAGAATAGCTTGAGACTTTCTTGGACAAGAGAAGAGGTTGATGAAAAACTGAGGGATATAATGATCAAGATCCATTCCTCATGCGTTAAGTATGGCAAAGAAGGAAAGTTTATTGATTATGTCAAAGGCGCAAATCTTGGCGGCTTTGTAAAGGTAGCCGATGCGATGCTAGCTCAAGGCTTGGTGTAAAAAATCTTGACAAATTTTTGAAGTATGGTATAATTTTTATATAAAGCACAAAGTATGTGCTTTATGGTAAAGAGGCAATGAGGCGTTCAGAAAGAACGCCTTTTTTGTTTTTGGGATAAAGACGTCCTTTTTAATAGCAAGGCCTGCTAGATAAAAGGGGTGTCTTTTTTTATGCCCCTGAGGAAAAAATAAACCAAAGAAAAGGAGGCAGTCATGAATTTACGAACACCAGGCGGAAGTGACGCAACAAAGACATTTAACCGTTCAAAAAATGTGGTTCCGACTTCAGGGTTATGCTCGAGATGCGCTGAATCCTGCAGAGGAAACTGTGAGGTTTTTAAATCCTCTTTCAGAGGAAGAGAGGTTATCTACCCGGGGCCTTTTGGCGATGTTACTGCAGGAGCTGACAAGGATTACCCTGTAGATTATTCACATTTAAATATCCAGGGATATGCCTTGGGCGCTCAGGGTTTACCAGAAGGGGTCGAGGGAAATCCTGACACGGCAACATTCCCTGCGGTAGATACCGAGACACAATATGGCTGGGACAAAAAGGTAAGGATGAAGCTCCCTATTTTTACAGGCGCACTCGGCTCGACAGAGATCGCACGTAAGAACTGGGAACACTTTACTATAGGAGCGGCAATTTCAGGGGTTACAATCGTATGCGGTGAAAATGTATGCGGCGTGGATCCAGAGCTTGAGCTAGATAAAAATGGAAAGATCGTAAAGTCTCCCGAGATGGACCGCCGCATAGAGGCATACAAGCGGTTTCATGACGGCTATGGCGAGATTTTAGTTCAGATGAATGTTGAAGATACGCGCCTAGGCGTCGCGGAGTATCTGCGCAAAAAACATAATCTTCAGACAATCGAGTTAAAATGGGGGCAGGGCGCAAAATGTATAGGCGGCGAGATAAAGGTAAAAACTTTAGAAGAAGCCCTTACGCTCAAAAAACGCGGATATATTGTAACGCCTGATCCTACTCTAAAGGCAAATCAAGAAGCATTTAGACAGGGTGCCATAAAGGAGTTTGAAAGGCACTCAAGATTAGGATTCGTTTCAGAAGAGGATTTTAATAAAGAGATAAGGCGGTTAAGGGATCTTGGTTTTAAAAGGATTACGCTAAAAACAGGCGCTTATTCCATGCGCGAGCTTGCAATGGCAATAAGATACGCGTCCTTGAACAAGATAGATTTATTGACTATTGACGGAGCCCCGGGCGGAACAGGTATGTCTCCGT
The DNA here is from genome assembly GCA_042570105.1 of Candidatus Omnitrophota bacterium. GTDB lineage: Bacteria > Omnitrophota > Gorgyraeia > Gorgyraeales > Gorgyraeaceae > JBHPHW01. The sequence goes on from JBHPHW010000008.1 coordinate 14,411, forward strand.
GGAGAATGATGCAGGAGTGGGGCATCCCAACATTTTATCTTGAAGCGCTGATGTATGAGTTTTGCGAAAAACTGGCTAAAAAAGGAATGCGCATACCTGATATTGCTGTAGCTGGCGGGTTTTCTTTGGAAGATCACGTTTTTAAAGCAATGGCAATGGGCGCTCCATATGTAAAGGCAGTCTGTATGGGAAGGGCCTTGATGATTCCCGGCTTTGTTGGCAAAAACATAGATGAGTGGATTAAAAAAGGCAACCTTCCTCCAACAGTAAAGGAATTTGGTATGAAGCCAGAGGAGATATTCGTGTGCTATGAAGAGCTTGCTGAGAAATATAAAAAAGACATGAAATATATTCCTTTAGGCGCTGTTGGTATATATACCTTTGCGCAGAGGATAAAGGTGGGGTTACAGCAGATCATGGCTGGTTCAAGGAATTTCAGGATTAACACAATTTCAAGAAAAGACCTTATGTGCCTTACAGAAGAAGCTGCTGAGATTTCAGGCATACCCTATGTAATGGATGCATATAGAGACGAGGCAGAAAAACTTCTTAATGGGGGATAAGATTTGGCAGATTAGCCATTTACTCTAGAAGTGGGCTGTGTTATAATATGCAGGCAACAAAAACAATGAAAGAGGTGGACTGTGCCCAAAATAAAGGATATAAATAAGGTTCTGATTATTGGATCTGGTCCTATTGTAATAGGCCAGGCATGCGAATTCGATTATTCTGGCACACAGGCGTGTAAGGCGCTTCGTGCGCATGGCTATAAGATCATACTTGTAAATTCAAACCCAGCTACCATCATGACGGATCCTGGCATGGCTGATGTTACCTATATAGAGCCTTTGAATGTTGAAAGACTCGCCGCAATCATTGAAAAGGAAAGGCCAGATGCGCTTTTGCCGAATCTTGGCGGTCAAACTGGGCTTAATTTATCCAGCGAGCTAGCAAAAAAGGGAGTTCTTAAAAAATTTGGCTGTAGGATAATCGGCGTGCAGGCAGATGCTATTAAAAGAGGCGAGGACAGGCTTGCTTTTAAGAATACCATGAACAAGCTGGGCATTCCTATGCCAAAGAGCGAGCTCGCATATTCAGTGGAAGAAGCGAAAAAGATAGCGCATGAGTTAGGCTATCCTGTTATTATCAGGCCTGCGTATACCATGGGCGGCACAGGAGGAGGGGCAGTATTTAACGACGAGGAGCTTGTGACAATTGCTGCAAGAGGCATATCTGTAAGTATTATCGGACAGATCCTTGTAGAGGAAAGTGTCCTTGGCTGGGAAGAGCTGGAGCTCGAAGTAGTAAGGGATAGAGAATCAAATAAGATCACAGTGTGTTTTATAGAAAATATCGACCCGATGGGCGTTCATACGGGAGATTCCTTCTGCTCTGCTCCAATGCTTACTGTAGAAACACAGATGCAGGAAAAACTGCAGGATTATTCCTATAAAATAGTTGATGCAATAGAGGTTATTGGCGGGACCAATATACAGTTTGCGCGTAATCCTCAGGATAACAGGGTAGTTGTCATTGAAATAAATCCCAGGACATCCCGTTCATCTGCTTTGGCAAGCAAGGCAACAGGGTTTCCGATCGCGCTTGTATCAGCCAGGCTTGCAGGCGGAGACCTTTTGAGAGATATTCCTTACTGGCGCGACGGGACACTTGATAAGTATACACCTTCAGGTGACTATGTTGTTATAAAGTTTTCCCGCTGGGCATTTGAAAAGTTTAAAGGCATAAAAGACCAGCTTGGCACTCAGATGAGGGCTGTGGGCGAGGTCATGAGCATTGGGAAGACCTATAAAGAGGCATTTCAGAAGGCAATAAGAAGCCTTGAGAGAGGCCGATATGGCCTTGGGTTTGCCAAGAATTTCAATGAACTGCCGCTGGATGAACTTAGAAAACTTCTCGCGTATCCTACTTCAGAGCGCCAGTTTATCATGTATGAGGCCTTGAGAAAAGGCATGGACATAGACGAGATGTACAAAAAGACGCATATCCACAGGTATTTTATAACCCAAATGAAGGAGCTGGTCGAATTTGAAGAAAAGATTTTAAAATATAAGGGTAAAAAGCTTCCTGATGATATGTTTATAAAGGCAAAAGAGGATGGCTTTTCAGATAAGTATCTGAGTCAGCTTTTAGGGATCAAAGAAAAGGAAATACGCGAAAGACGAATAAAACTAGGAAAGGGTGAGGCATGGGATGCGGTTCCTGTGAGCGGCGCAGAAGAAGCAGCTTATTATTATTCAACCTACAATGGGCCGGATAAGGTTTCGGTGTCGCCTAATAAAAAGATCATGATACTTGGAGGAGGGCCAAACAGGATTGGCCAGGGGATAGAATTTGACTATTGCTGTTGTCATGCTGCATTTGCTTTAAGAGATCTGGAGTACGAGAGCATTATGATCAATTGTAATCCTGAGACAGTATCAACAGATTATGACACGTCCAACAAGCTTTATTTTGAGCCTTTGACAGTCGAGGATGTTTTGAGTATCTACAATAAGGAAAAGCCAGAGGGGGCGATCGTGCAGTTTGGCGGACAGACGCCTCTCAATATTGCAAAAGAATTGGAAGATGCGGGCGTAAAGATACTCGGGACATCCGTAGAAAGCATAGACCTTGCTGAAGACAGAGAGAGATTTGCCAAGGTGATGAAAAAGATGAATATCCCCCAACCTGAAAGCGGCATGGCCTCTACGCTTACAGAGGCGCTTAAGATCGCAGAGAGGATCGGATATCCGCTTGTTGTAAGACCTTCGTATGTCCTGGGCGGAAGGGGAATGGAGATCGTCTATGACGAGGACATGCTTAAAAGTTATGTAACTGCAGCAGTCGATGTCTCCCCGGACAGGCCTATTCTGATAGATAAGTTTTTAGAAGACGCCATAGAGGTGGAGGCTGATGCTGTTTCTGACGGAGAGGACGTGTATATACCGTCGATCATGGAGCATATAGAGGAGGCAGGTATACATTCAGGGGATTCAGCCTGCGTTATCCCTCCGAAGACAATACCCAAAAAGCACATAGACACCATATCTAGTTATACGCAGAAGATAGCGCAGGAGCTAAAGGTCTTGGGCCTTATGAATATACAGTATGCGATAGCAAATGATAAGGTCTATGTCTTAGAGGCAAACCCAAGGGCATCCAGGACAGTGCCGATCGTATCAAAGGTAGCAGGGGTTTCCATGGCAAGGATCGCCACAGAGCTTATGCTTGGCAAGAAATTAAAAGATATGAAGTTGACCCCGAAGAAGTACAAGCACTATGGCGTAAAAGAGGCAGTGTTCCCGTTTTACATGTTTCAGGAGGTTGATCCTGTGCTTGGCCCTGAGATGCGTTCTACAGGAGAAGTCATGGGTCTGGCTGATTCAGCGGGGCTGGCGTATTTCAAGGCGCAGGAGGCAGCTGGATTAAGGCTCCCTACAGAAGGAACAGTCCTTATTACAGTGGCCGATAAGGATAAAAAGAAGAACATCGCTGAAGCAGCAAAGAAATTAAAAGAGCTCGGCTTTAAACTGGTGACAACAGAAGGCACAAAGAAACTCTTAGATAAATACGGCGTTGAAGCAGAGCTTATCAGAAAGATGTACGAAGGAAGGCCAAACATCGTGGATGCCATTAACAATAAAGAGATAAATCTTATTATAAATACGCCTGCTGGCAAGACCGCAGCGCATGATGATTCTTATATAAGGAAGAGCGCGATAAAATACAAGATCCCTTATATAACAACTCCTGCAGCAGCCATTGCAGTGGCTGAGGGCATAAAGAGCTATCTGGAAAATAAAGGCGACGTTAAGTCTCTACAGGAATACCATAGCGAGATAGACCAAACAGAGACTATCGGAGTCGGACTCCGATAGTAGTCTCTTCGAACGAAGTCGACAAAATCTATTATGTTCAAGAGAGTCATCACCAAAAAACCAAGTTTTGACAATGAAAAGTATCTTTCTGAGCAGACAAAGGAGATCCTCGGCAGGGTAAAGAAGTTTGACAATAAACTTTACCTTGAATTTGGCGGAAAGATCTGTTTTGACTATCATGCCGCAAGGGTTTTGCCGGGGTATGACCCCAATGTAAAGATGCGGCTTTTGGAGAAACTGAAAACCCACGCTGAAATAATCGTAAGCGTTTATGCCAAAGATATCGAACAGGGAAGGGTGCGCGGGGATTACGGCATAACATATGACTTGGCAACACTGAAACTCATAGATGATCTAAAGGCATGGAACCTTGATGTGACCTCAGTTGTTCTTACGCGATTTAACAATGAACCCGCAGCCCTTAAATTTAAAAGACGACTCGAGAAATTAGGCTTAAAGGTCTATAAGCATGTCAATATAGAGGGTTATCCCCATGATATTGAGAAAATAGTAAGCCCCAGGGGTTATGGAAAGAACGAATATATTGAAACCAAAAAACCTATAGTTATCGTAACGGCGCCTGGGCCGGGTAGCGGCAAACTCGCGACTTGCCTATCCCAGCTCTACCATGACCATACAAAGGGAATAAATTCAGGATATGCAAAGTTTGAAACATTTCCTATATGGAATCTGACGCTTAGCCATCCTATAAACATTGCGTATGAAGCTGCGACAGTCGATCTGGCTGATTTCAATCTGGTAGACCCATTCCATTTAGAAAAATATAAGGAAGAGGCGATAAATTACAATCGCGATGTCGATGCATTTCCTATATTGAGGAATATAATACATAAAATTACAGGTTCCAGTAAGAGTTATTATAATTCACCTACGGATATGGGAGTCAATAGAGCGGGTTTTGGTATTATAGATGACAAAGGCGCGCAGGAAGCAGCAAGACAGGAAATAATCCGTAGATATTTCAGGCACAATTTAGAATTTGCGATCGGTAGCGGCACAAAGGAGGAGGTGGAAAGGGCGCAGGCCATCATGGATAAAGTAGGCGTTAAGGCTGAAGATAGGTCTGTAGTGCTTCCTGCAAGAGGAGCAGCCGAAGATTGTAAGAAGAAAGGTAAAGGCAATAAAGGATATTATTGCGGGGCTGCGATCGAACTTCCAGATGCTAAAACAATAACAGGGAAGAATTCACCCTTAATGCATGCAGCATCCAGCGCTATTATAAATGCGATAAAGCACCTTGCTGGTATTGACGATAAGATCCATATTCTTAAACCAGAGGTTATGAGTGACTTGGCCAAGCTGAAAAAGGATATATTGAGTATGGCTTCGGAGAGTCTTACGCTCGACGAGATACTTGTGGCGCTATCTATAAGCGCGCATACAGATTCTAATGCAAAAAAGGCCCTTTCAATGCTCAAGGATTTGAGCGGTTGCGAGCTTCACAATACACACTTGCCAACGCCGGGAGATGAAGCGGGCCTTAGAAGGTTGGGTATAAATTTTACAACGGACGCAATACCGTCTTCGAGATTATTTTTTAACTATTAAGGAGGATTTTTAATGAGCGGAGTATTTGGAGCAGTATCGCAGAAGGATTGCACGTCGGATCTATTTTACGGCGTTGATTACCAGACGCATCTTGGGACAGAGTATGGCGGTATTGCTGTATTGACTGATAAAAGGATTTATAGACAGATACACGATATATCCCAGAGTCAGTTTAAGCCTAAGTTTTACGAAGATTACAAGAAATTCGAGGGCAAATACGGCATTGGGGTTATAAGCGATTCTGATGCGCAGCCAATGTTTCTTAATACAAAATTCGGTTCATTTGCAATATGCATGACGGGGCTGATTGAGAATACAAGAGAGCTTATTAAGGAACTACATAAGAGAGGCCATTCCTTTAGCGAAACAGAGGATGGTTCTTCAAATGCTGTTGAGGTAGTGGCAAAACTTATAAGCGAGGGAGAGGATTTTGTAAGTGGCATAGAACACATGTTCAGTAAGATCATCGGTTCGGCAAGCGTGCTTTTACTCTGTAAAAACGGCATATACGCTGCAAGAGATAGATTTGGATATACGCCGCTTGCAATAGGAAAGAGAGGCAAAGATCTTGCTGTTGCCTCAGAGACATGTTCTTTTCCAAATACAGGTTATCAGGTTCAGAAGTTTCTTATGTCTGGCGAGATAGTGCTCTTGAATGATAGCGGCATAAAAGAGGTAAGAGGCGGAGGAGATACGAATCAAATATGCTCCTTTTTATGGATATATACAGGATTTCCAGCTTCTAGTTATGAAGGGATAAATGTAGAGGCAGTAAGAGAAAGGTGCGGCGGGGCTTTAGCAAGGCGCGACAAAGACATAAAAGTAGATGTTGTCTCCGGCGTTCCGGATTCAGGCACTGCTCATGCAATAGGTTATGCAAAGGAATCCGAAAAACCCTATAGAAGGCCGCTTGTCAAATATACACCAGGCTATGGCAGGAGTTATACGCCGCCTGTTCAGGAGATAAGAGACCGCGTAGCAAAGATGAAACTTATACCGATAAAAGAGATTATAGACGGGAACAGGATCGTTGTCTGCGAAGATTCCATTGTCCGAGGGACACAACTTAAAAATTTTACCATACAAAAACTCTGGGACAATGGAGCGAAGGAGATTCACGTAAGACCTGCATGCCCGCCGCTTATGTTTCCGTGCAGGTTCTGTTTATCCACAAAGTCTATCGATGAACTGGCTGCAAGGAAAGCTATAAAGGCCCTTGAAGGAAAAGACATAGAAGACGTTTCAGAATATACAGACCATACTACAGGAAAATATAAAAAGATGGTCGAATGGATTGAAAAAGACCTCGATGTTACAACCCTTCGCTATCAGACCCTCGACGACATGATAAGTGCCATAGGCCTGCCGCGGGAAAAACTATGTACATTCTGTTGGAACGGAGAATGCCTGGCTAAAGGCAATCTAACAGAAGGGTCTTGCAGAGCTACTGTGACCAAATGAGTTAAGGGACGGTTCTGGAGCCAATCCCAGACCTGTCCCTGTAGATTGACTACCCACAAGATATCTGTTATTATAATATCCCTATGAAAAAGGCATATGATGTGATAGTTGTTGGCGCAGGGCACGCCGGTATTGAGGCCTCTCTTGCATCAAGCAGGATGGGCGCTAAGACTCTTCTGATCACTATGGACCTAGAGAAGATAGGGTATATGTCCTGTAATCCTGCTATAGGCGGGATCGGCAAAGGCCAGCTTGTAAAGGAAATAGATGCCCTTGGCGGAGAGATGGCAAAGGCAACGGATTTTAGCGGAATCCAATTTCGCATACTTAATAGGAGCAAAGGCCCTGCAGTCTGGTCTTCCAGGGCGCAGGTAGATAGATCCCTGTATGTCAAATACATGAGGGATGTCATTAGAAAAGAGAAAAACCTGGAAGTTAGAGAAGGTTCTGTATCAGAGGTAGTCACTAGAAATAGAGTCTCCTCTGGCGTAAAACTTACAGACGGGACTTTTGTAAGATCCAGCGCAGTTATTATTACGCCGGGTACTTTTCTAAACGGCGTTATCCATATAGGGCTGAGGCACTTTTCTGGAGGGAGATTAGGGGATCCGGCTTCAGTAAATCTTTCAGAGAGTCTCAGGACCTTGGGTTTTAGGATATTGAGACTTAAAACCGGAACGACTCCGCGCCTGGATTCAAAAACGATAAATTTTTCCAGATTAAAGAAACAGTTAGGCGACGATCCGCCTGTTCCGTTCTCATTTTCAACAGAGAAAATAGAAAGGCCCCAGGTTGCCTGTTACATTACATACACAAACAAAAAGAGTCACGATATTATTCGTAAAAACCTTGATCGCTCACCGCTTTATACGGGAAAGATTCACTCCACAGGCGTGCGATATTGCCCATCCATAGAAGATAAAGTAGTCAGATTCGGCGACAGAGACCGACATCAGATATTTTTGGAACCAGAAGGATTAGATGTAGACCGATATTATCCAAACGGCATATCCACGAGTTTACCGGTTGATGTGCAGTTAAAGATGGTAAGGAGCATAGAGGGGCTTAGAAAGGTAGAGATAGCCGTCCCAGGTTATGGGATCGAGTATGATTTTGTAGATCCTATCCAGCTTAAGCCGACACTCGAGACAAAATCGATAGAAAATCTCTATCACGCAGGTCAGATAAATGGGACGACCGGATATGAGGAGGCAGCTAGTCAGGGCCTTATGGCAGGAGTAAACGCAGCTTGCAAGATCAAAGGAAAAGGGCCGTTCATATTGGATCGTTCTAGAGCCTACATAGGGGTATTGATAGATGACCTTGTAACAAAAGGTACGAACGAACCTTACAGGATGTTTACCTCCCGCGTAGAATATAGGCTTATTCTTAGAGAAGATAATGCTGACTTAAGACTGAAAGAGTCTGGATATCAGTTAGGTATAATAAAGAAAAAGGATTATGATAAAGTGGTTGTTAAGAAAAAAAGTATAGATAAGGAGCTAGAAAGGATAAAAAAGATCAGGGTCTATCCAAATGCAAAGGTCAATAATAGGCTCAAGAAATGGAATACTCCTCCCATAAACAATGTAATGGCTTTATCGGATCTATTAAAAAGGCCGCAGGTAAATTTTAATATGCTGAAGGAATTGGATAAGAAAAGACGCTCTATCCCCGCCGATGAAGTAAAACAAATAGAGATAGAGGTGAAATACAAAGGTTTTATTGAAAGGCAGATAAAAGAGATCGAGAATTTTAAAAGGATAGAGAATATAAAAATACCAGAAGGATTCATCTTTGATAAAACCCCAGGGCTTTCTAACGAGATTATTGAAAAACTTTCTTTAACCCGGCCCCTAAACCTTGGCCAGGCCTCAAGGATCTCAGGGATAACACCTGTTGCGATATCGATCCTAATGGTCTATCTTAAAAGATGGAAAGAACTCAAATCTACGAAGAATTAGAAAAAACTGCCCATGATCTAGGGGCTACGCTTTTCGGCGCCGCGGATATAAAGGCCATAAAGAGGAAGTTTCATTTTTCAAGAGAAGCGCTAAAAGATCTGGATTATGCTATATCTATAGGATTAAGGCTTTCTGAAAGTGTCTTGGAGGGGATACTAGATGCGCCTACCAAGATCTACTACCATCATTATCGTCAGGCAAATATAGCGCTTGACCAGATTGCCTTCAGGCTCTCTAATCTTATGCAATCCAAGGGATACAAGGCCTTATCTATTCCCGCTTCCCAGATAGTAGACTGGGAAAAACAAAGAGGCCACCTTTCTCATAAAAGAATAGGAGAGTTGGCAGGTATTGGATTTATAGGTAGAAATAATCTTTTGGTAAATCCTCAACTTGGCGCGCGCTTTAGACTTGTCTCGATCCTGACAAATATGCCTTTGGAAATAACTAAAGGGCTCGAGGAGGATTGTAGTGATTGTAGGGCGTGCATAGAAGTCTGTCCCGCTGGAGCTATAAAGGAAAAAAAGGAACTTTTCGACCATATAAAATGCTATGAGAAACTCAAGGAATTTAGAAATAAGAAAATAGTGGATCAATTTATTTGCGGGATCTGCGTAAAGGCGTGTAAGGGTAATCAATGCAAAAAGAAACCGTAATAATCTTGGATTTCGGGTCACAGTATAATCAGCTTATCGCAAGGCGGGTAAGGGAATGCAGTGTGCATTCTCATCTTGTGCCTTATAATACGCCTCTATATAGGATCAAGGCAATAAATCCAAAGGCTATAATACTTTCAGGGGGGCCCGCGAGTGTTACCAAGCATGCCTCTCCAAAATGCAATAAGGAGATCTTTGAATTAGGTATACCTATTTTAGGTATCTGTTATGGCATGCAGCTATTAGCTTATTTACTGGGAGGTAGAGTCAAAGGGACCAAAAGACGGGAATACGGCCATGCAGAGCTGGTAATTGATAAAAAAGAAATGCTTTTTTCAGGATGCAAAAAGAAAGAAAAGATCTGGATGAGTCACGGCGATCAGGTCCTGGGGCTACCAAAGGGTTTTATAAGATTAGCGCATACTGGAAATAGTAGGAACGCCAGTATCGCTAATCCTGAAAAAAGATTCTATGGAGTCCAGTTTCATCCCGAAGTCGTGCATACGCTGAAGGGCATGAGGATTTTTAAGAATTTTCTATATGAGATTTCCGGACTTAAGCCTACATGGACAATGGCCTCTTTTGTAAAAGAGTCCATTAGAAATATACGTTTTCTCGTAGGAAAAGAGAGAGTAGTCTTAGGCTTAAGCGGGGGGGTGGATTCTTCCGTCACAGCCATTCTTTTACATAAAGCCATTGGAAAAAGGCTCCACTGTATTTTTGTAGATAATGGGTTGTTGAGAAAAAATGAACGAGAGGATGTTGTAAAGACATTCAAAGAGCATTTTCATATAAATCTCCACGTAGCTGATAGAAAAGCGCATTTTCTCAAAGCATTAAAAGGCGTAGTAGACCCTGAAAGAAAACGTAAGATCATAGGGAAAGAATTTATCAGGGCCTTTGAAAAGGAAACAAAGGGTATCGGTAAGATAAAGTTTTTAGCGCAGGGGACCCTTTATCCTGATGTTATTGAGAGCGTTTCTGCAAAAGGAGGCCCTTCGAGCACAATCAAGACGCATCATAATGTAGGAGGCCTTCCTAAAAAAATGGGCTTTACTCTTGTAGAGCCATTAAAGGATCTATTTAAGGACGAGGTAAGAAAACTGGGAAAAGAATTAGGCCTTACTGACGGGATGGTCTATAGGCAGCCTTTTCCTGGACCTGGCCTTGCGGTAAGGATCATAGGAGATACGACAAAAAGGCGTTTAAATATACTGCAGGAAGCAGATGTAATAGTACAGGAAGAGATGGAGAAGTACGAAGACTATAGGTCTATCTGGCAGTCATTTGCAGTGCTTTTGCCTGTAAAGACCGTCGGTGTAATGGGCGATGAGAGGACATACGAGAATGTTGTGGCCTTGCGGATTGTTACGAGTCTTGATGCTATGACTGCAGACTGGGCTAAGGTCCCTTATGATATTTTAGGCAGGATCTCAAACCGTATCATAAATGAGGTGAAAGGCGTTAATCGCGTAGTCTATGATATAAGCTCAAAGCCGCCCTCGACGATAGAATGGGAGTAGACTTATTGGAGTAATTTTTGAATGGTATGTGCGGCGCGTTCTGCGGCTCCATTCTCTCCAAGCTTTTCTTTGACCCTTTTTAGATCTTCTTTTATAGCCAATCGCCGATTTTTATCATTAAGTATATCAAGAGATTCCCCTGCGATATTGGCGGCCCTCGCTCCAAACTGGGTCAGTTCCGGTACTATTCTTTTCCCTGCCACAATATTTACAAGTCCGATATCAGGTATCTTTATCATGCTCCTTGCAAGAAACCATGTGATAAAGGATGTTTTATAGATAATGACCATTGGCTTTTGCATAATAGCGACTTCCAGCGTGGCGCTTCCAGCAGAGACTATCACCAGGTCAGCTATATCCATAATATCATAGGGCTTGTCTTCAAGGGAATGGGGTCTTATCTTTGACTCGGCTATTATTTTATTATATATGGATCTATCAAGCTCTTTGCGCCGTGAAAGAATGAATTCGGTATCAGGAAGTCTTGTTTTTATCAGTTCGCAGGCCTTTAACATGGGCAAGAGGTGCCTTTCGACTTCTTGTTCTCTTGAGCCGGGAAGGAGCGCGATTTTAATAGAGTGATGTTTAAGGTGAAGGTGTTTTAAGGTTTTCTCCTTTTTCCATATAGGTCTTACTATATCCAGGAACGGATGCCCTACGAAACTTACCTTTACCCCGGCCTGTTTATAGAGCTCTTCCTCGAACCCGAAGATCACGATCATCTTATCGACACATTTTTTTATCTCCTCGATCCTTCTCTCTCCCCACGCCCAGACCTGGGGGCTTATATAATATACGACAGGGATATTTTTTTGTTTTACATATTTTGCAAAACGGAGATTAAATCCAGGATAATCCACAAGGATCACTAGATGGGGCTTTTTTGTCTCAAGGAGAATAATGAGTTTTTCCAGGATTTTTTTGAATGTCCCAAGGCGCTTTATCACCTCGATAAAACCTGTAACAGCAAGTTCTTTTATATCGTGGATGATCTCGACGCCGGCTTTTTGCATTTCTCCTCCGCCGATGCCAAATAGGTCTAAGTGGGGATCGATTGATTTGAGGGCTTTTACGAGCTGGGCGGCCTGCAGGTCTCCGGATGCTTCTCCTGCGATGATCAGGATCCTTCTTTTTTTCATATTTTAAGTTTTTTAAGTATCTTGTGCGCTACTAAGAGGGCATTATATGCCTCTATCCCTGAAACGGTAGGTCTTTTTTTATTAATGATGCAGTCCACAAAGGATGAGAGTTCCTTTTTTAAGGGGGCCTCTTTTTTTATGTCGATTTTTTCAGAGATGATCTTATCCTTTAATTTTCTGGATATGACTGCTTCTTGCCTCACATAATCAAGCGATATGTAAGCGTTTTTCTGAAATATCCTTATTTTACGTAAGCTATCATTTGTTATGCGGCTTGCGGTCAAGTCGCAGATAGTCCCATTTTTGAACCGAATCCTCGCGTTTGCTATATCCTCGAATCTTGTGAGGATTTTCATGCCTACAGCCTGTATATCTCTTATCTTCGATTTTGTAAACCCGAGGACTATATCTATATCATGGATCATAAGGTCCAGCACTACCCCTACATCTTTGACCCTTGGCGTAAAAGGCCCAAGTCTGTGGACCTCTATAAATCTTGGTTTCCTTGATAGTTTTTCTATCGCCTGTATGGCAGAATTGAAACGCTCCACATGGCCGACCTGTATCATCAGGCCCCTTTTTTTAGCAAGGGCTATCAGATCCCTTGCCTCTTTTAGTGTCTTCGTAATAGGTTTTTCTATTAAGACGTGCACGCCGTTATTTAAGAAGAATTTTGATATTTTATGGTGGAGATACGTAGGCGTGACAATGCTTACCGCGTCTACCCCTTTTTTAGAGAGTTCCTTATAATCCGTGAACCAGGGCTTTTTTAAAGAGTCGGCAATTAGCCTGACTTTCTTTTTATCAGTGTCGCAAAGGCCTACGAGGGTGACATTCTTTAATCTTGAGTATATCTTCGCATGGAGAGATCCCAGCCTTCCGAGGCCTACTACACCGACTCGCATTTTTTTCATATCTACAATGATAACAAAGACCTCGACAAAAGTCAATTAGTGTGATAACATAATCAAAGCCTGCCGAGGCTGGACCCCGGCAGGCTTTTAGCCATATGAAAGACTATATAAGGTTCTTAAAATTTCTTAAGCCGCATCTCTGGATAATGGCGCTTGCTATTCTTTTCATGATCGTCTCTTCCGGCATGGGAGGGCTCTCTCTTGGCATGATCATCCCCATTGTTGATAATATCCTGGCCGGAAAGGCCCTTGTCATTTCCGGGGCAGAAAATCCTCCCGAACTCCTTATTGATCTTGTAAATAAGGTAAATAGTCTCCCCAAGTTAATTTTACTAAAATGGCTTATTCTTGCTATGGGGTTAATATTCCTCACAAAGACAGTCTCTATGTTCTTTCAGACCTATTTTATGAGTAAGCTCGGGCAATCTGTCCTTAGAGATACGAGGGAGACTGTATATAAAAAGCTTCTTAGCCTTTCAAACGACTTTTATGCGAAGATGAAGACAGGAGAGCTTGTATCTAGAGTTACATTTGATGTAGGAATCATTGTAAATTCCATAACAGAGGGATTGACAGACCTTCTGTTTCAACCTATACAGCTGTGTGTATATCTGTTTATCCTTTTCTGGATAAAGATATATTTTTCAATTTCTTGGGGCCTGGTCTTTATAATAATATTGATTTTCCCGCTTGTAGCATATCCGGTAATAAAGATAGGGAAAAAACTTAGAAAGATCTCCACAGCTACACAAGAAAGCATGTCAGATATTAATTCTGTACTTTTTGAGACCATATATGGTATTGGGATAATAAAGTCATTTACATCAGAAAACTGCCAGGCTAAAAACTTCAGCATTCATAATAATAAATATTACAAGATGCTCATTAAGTCGGTGAAACGAATGGCTCTCATAAGTCCTTTGGGAGAGTTCGCTGTGGTTTTATGTATGGGGGCGGTACTGTGGTTTGGGGGAAGGGATGTTGTGGAAGGTAACCTTTCAGGAGGCGCATTCTTAGCATTTTTATTTGCGTTAGGTTCTTTAGTAAAACCTTTTAAGAGATTAAGCAGGCTCTATGGTATCAATCTTCAGGCTACAGCAGCAATAACGAGGGTTTTTAAGATTCTTGACAAGGAACCGACAATAAAAGACAGAAACGGTGCAGTTACTCTTTCAGAATTCAATGATTCTGTAGAATTTAAAGATGTTGATTTTTCATATAACGCAGGAACATCGGTATTAAAGGATGTTAATATACGTATTTCAAAGGGTAAGATACTGGCAATAGTCGGACTGAGCGGGGCCGGGAAGAGTACGCTTGTCAGTCTATTGCCCAGGTTTTATGATCCCGGTAAGGGCAGGGTGTTGATCGATGGAAGGGATATTAGGGATTTTAGTATCCTGACTCTACGTGAAAATATAGGCATAGTAACTCAGGAGACTATACTTTTTAATGATTCGGTCCGCAATAATATAGCTTTTGGAAGGCCTGATGCGAAGATGGAAGACATTATAAATGCGGCAAAGGCTGCAAATGCCCATGATTTTATTATAAAGATGCCCAAAGGTTATGATGCTTTAATCGGAGATAGAGGGATAAGGTTGTCAGGGGGAGAAAAGCAGCGCATTGCAATCGCAAGAGCGCTTTTTAAAGACCCGCCAATCCTCATCCTAGATGAGGCTACGAGCCAGCTTGATACTGAATCAGAAAGGCTTGTGCAGGAGGCAATCGACAGACTCATGGCCGATAGGACAGTATTTGTCATCGCCCACAGGCTTTCTACCGTGGAACACGCTGACAAAATAATAGTCCTTGAATCAGGCAAAATAATACAGTCAGGCGCCCACAGGGAATTGCTAGAGGCCCCAGGTGTATATAGAAAACTCTACGAACTGCAATTTAGAGATACGCGCAGATAACTAGCAAAAAGTGCTTGCAAAAATGACTTTTTGTGATATAATAACACAGCTAAAAATAAGTGAGGACATAAGTTACAAAGCTTTGGCTTAGGTACTTATTCAAGTGCTCATTAAAGGAGGTAGCGTGGACACAGAGTTAATCAAGCAACTATTGGAGGCAGGGACCCATTTCGGACACAATAGGAGCCGATGCAACCCAAAGATGAGGGATTTCGTTTTTGGAGAGCGCAGTAAAATTTATATTATAGACCTTGAAAAGACCGTGGAATTCCTTAATAAGGCGAGGGAGTTCTTAAAGGGTATCGCCTCAAAAGGCGAAAAGATTCTTTTTGTCGGCACCAAGAAACAGGCCCAGGATATTATATTTGAATCTGCTCAGCGCTCAGGCATGTTTTTTGTCAAAGATAGATGGCTGGGAGGGACCCTTACGAATTTTAAGACTATACGTAACAGTATAAAGCGGCTAAAAGATATCGAGACTATGGAGCAGGACGGGACATTTGATGCTATTAAAAAGAAGGAAAAGGCTATACTCACGAAAGAGATGGAGAAATTAAAGAAAAACCTTCAGGGCATAGTGGATATGAAGAAAATGCCCGGGGCAGTATTTATTGTAGATGCAAGAAAAGAAGATATTGCTGTTAAAGAGGCAAGGAAGCTTTCTATCCCAATAGTAGCTATGATAGATACAAATGCAGATCCCGATCTAATAGATTATCCAATACCAGCTAATGACGATGCCATGCGTTCTATAAAGCTTATAACGGGCCTGATTACAGACAGCATCGTAGAAGGTAAGGAACAGTTTGACCAGGTAGTAAAAGTGACGGAGACAAAAGAAGAGCGGGAAGAGAAAGAAGAGCAAGCTGGGAAAGCAGAAGAATTAGAGGAAGGCCTAAAAGTAGAAAAGCTCAAGAGCGAGGATGAAAAGAAGATAAAACCTACAAAAAAGAAACCTTATAAGCCCGGAATTAAAAAATTGTAACGTCTAGAAAGGTAATTTAATATGGCAATAAGCGTAGATTTAATCAAGAAATTAAGAGAGAAGACAAATGCCCCTATGATGGATTGTAAAAAGGCATTACAAGAGGCAAGCGGAGACCTAAAGACCGCAATAGATCTGCTAAAAAAGAGAGGCCAGATCGTAGCACTTAAAAAGGCAGGCCGTACCGCAAAAGAAGGAGTTATAGAAAGTTACATACACTCAAACAGTAAAATAGGGGTGTTATTGGAAGTAAACTGTGAAACAGATTTTGTTGCCAGAAACGAAGAGTTTAGAATATTTGCAAAAGATGTATGTATGCAGATAGCAGCGAGTTCACCCGCATATGTTTCTCGCGAGGAAGTGTCAAAATCTATCATAGACAGGGAGAAAGAGATCCTATCCGAACAGGTAAAGGGTAAACCGGAAAAGGTTATGGAGAAAATAATAGAGGGCAAGCTTGAGAAATTTTATTCCGAGGTCTGTTTAATGGATCAGCCATTTATTAAAGACGATAAGATCACAATAAGAGAATACCTATCCACTCTTGTAGGAAAGATAGGAGAAAATATCGTAGTTCGCAGGTTTGTGAGATTTCAGATTGGAGAGGATATTGGATGAGGAATAAGCCTGTATATAAAAGGGTTGTTCTCAAGATGAGCGGCGAGGTACTTCAGGGTAAGTCGGGCTATGGCATAGACCCGTCGACAACAGAGAAAATAGCAAAAGAGATCAAGGAG
Source organism: Candidatus Omnitrophota bacterium (assembly GCA_042570105.1). Lineage (GTDB taxonomy): Bacteria > Omnitrophota > Gorgyraeia > Gorgyraeales > Gorgyraeaceae > JBHPHW01. The sequence goes on from JBHPHW010000008.1 coordinate 31,156, forward strand.
ATTAAAAAACTAGGTATTCAGATTGCAATTGTGATAGGAGGAGGCAATATATATAGAGGCAATTTAGCTTCAGAACACGGCATGGACCGGACTACAGCCGATTACATGGGGATGCTTGCGACTGTTATAAATGGCCTTGCTTTACAGAATGCGCTGGAAAAGGCAGGCGTTATGACGCGCGTACAGACCGCGATCGATATGCAGGAATTAGCCGAACCCTACATCAGGCGACGCGCAGTAAGGCACTTGCAGAAAGACAGGGTTGTTATTTTTGTTGCCGGTACCGGAAATCCATATTTTACGACGGACACAGCCGCCAGCCTCCGGGCGATAGAGATAAATGCAGATGTTATTTTGAAGGCTACAAAGGTGGACGGCGTATATTCCGCAGATCCCCAAAAACATAAATCTGTAAAATTATTCAAAAGCTTGAAGTATATCGAGGTATTAAATAAATCCCTCAAGGTTATGGATGCCACTGCTGTAAGCCTTTGCATGGATAATAACTTACCCATCATTGTCTTCAATCTTACAAAAAAAGGAAATATAAAAAGAGTTATATTGGGCGAAAAGATAGGAACAGTTGTCAGGTGATTTTGCGCTGAGAATCATGTTTAAGGCTGGCGACCATTGCAATGACCGCCAGTCTTAACAGCTCAGACATTGCACCAAGGAGACAAATTATGCTACCCCTCGAGAAACGTCTTCATGAAATAGAAGAGAAAATGAAGAAAACTGTGGATGCGACAATAAGGGAGTTTTCGGAGATCAGGACTGGGCGGGCCAATCCAAGCCTTGTTGAGGGCATAAGGGTGGAATATTACGGCACAAATACGCCCCTGAAACAGCTTGCCTCTATATCAGTGCCTGAGCCACGCCTTATAGCAATACAACCATGGGATCCTTCAAGCGTTAAGGCAGTTGAAAAGGCGATTTTAAAATCAGAATTGGGCATCAACCCTATGAATGATGGAAAGATTATAAGGATATCCATACCTTCTCTTACGAAAGAAAGGTGCGAGGAGCTTAAAAAGGTGCTCCACAAGATCGCTGAGCAGGGCAGGGTTTCTATAAGAACAGTGCGCAGGGACGGGATAGATAGTGTCAAGAAAATGGAAGATTCAAAAGAGATTCCTGAGGATGCGCGTTTTAAGGGCCAGGAAGAGATACAGAGATTAACGGATAAATACATAAAAAGAATAGACGAGCTTCTGAAAGGAAAAGAAAAGGAGCTGGAATCTATATAGATAATGCTGTGGGCCGCTAGCTCATGTTGGTAGAGCACCGCCCTTTTAAGGCGGGTGTGCCGCGTTCGACTCGCGGGCGGCTCACCAGTTTTTTGCGAAGCAAAAATGAAATCCTATGAGATTATTGGACATACTGCAGATATAGGGCTAAAGGTAAATGGCGAGACCCTTAAGAAATTATTCGAAAATGCAGCAAAAGGGATGTTTGAGATTATTGCTGGAGAAGGGGCGCACGAGCCGATCACCGCACCAGTAGATCAGAAGATCCAGATAAAGAAAGAGTTTGAGAGCTTTGAAGAGTTATTGGTAGAGTGGTTAAGCGAACTTTTATACATTTTCAATAAAGAAGAGATATTATTTAATAGTTTCAAGATACAAGATTTAAGTTACGACGGAATCACTGGTAAAGTATCAGGAAAAAAAATAAACCCCGCGAATCGCGCCCTTCAGACAGAGATCAAAGCAGTTACTTTTCACGGACTTAAAATAGAAGAAGATAAGACAGGCTTTAATTGTAAGATTATTTTCGATGTATAGACATTATGAATCAAGTCTGGCAGGGTAGACTAGAAAAGATAGATAGTTACAGGTGGAAAATCCCTCCCTCTTACAAGCCTGGAATGAGGGTCCCAGGTCTTATCTATACAAACGAATCTCTCCTTCCTTCGATACTTAAAGATAAAGCGCTTGAACAAGTAGCCAACGTCGCATACTTACCAGGGATAGTAAAATATTCATTAGCTATGCCTGACATACACTGGGGATATGGTTTTTCAATAGGAGGAGTGGCTGCGACTGACCCTCAGAATGGCGGTGTAATTTCACCCGGCGGTGTAGGCTACGACATCAATTGCGGCGTAAGGCTTCTCCGGAGCGATCTAACAGCGCAAGATGTGAAGTCAAGGTTAGAAAATTTAGTCAATAGGTTGTTTAATAGTATACCTGCTGGCCTTGGTTCGAGTGGCGAGATCAGGGTAAGTGACAAAGAAGAGGAAGAGATCTTTATTAAAGGCGCGGCATGGGCAGTTAAAAAAGGTTATGGAGTAAAAGAGGACCTTGAGTTTACAGAAGATAGAGGGGCGATAGAAGGGGCGGACCCATCTGGCGTTTCTGAGCGGGCCTACGAAAGAGGAAGGAAGCAGTCAGGGACCCTGGGCTCCGGAAATCATTTCTTAGAGATCCAGGAAGTCGATGAGATTTATGACGAGAAAAGGGCAAATTTATTCGGTCTTTTTAAGGGCCAAGTAACAATTATGATCCACTCAGGGTCTCGAGGGCTTGGCTATCAGATATGTGATGATTTTGTAAAAGGCATGGTACGCCTTTTAAACAAATATCATATAGATGTTCCGGATACTCAACTTGCCTGTGCACCTATAAATTCTCCCGAGGGTAAGGCGTATTTAGCCAGTATGAGATGCGCCGCGAATTATGCCTGGGCAAATAGGCAGTGCCTTATGTATCTGACAAGGGAAGTATTTGAAAAGGTCTTTAATAAAAGCTGGAGCGATTTAGGACTGGACCTTGTGTATGATGTGGCGCATAATATAGCTAAGATGGAGAGGCATAAGGTAAATGGCAAAGAAAAAGTACTCTGTGTGCATAGGAAAGGCGCTACAAGGGCTTTTCCTCCGGGCCATCCAGACCTGCCTGAGAAATATAGAGAAGCAGGGCAGCCGGTGATCATACCAGGAGATATGGGTACTTATTCATATGTCCTTAGAGGTACCTCAGGAGCCATGGAAGAGACATTCGGGAGCACCTGTCATGGCGCTGGTAGAATGCTATCCCGTTCCGCTGCGATAAAAAAATGCATGGGCCGGCGCATAGATCAAGAACTTCTAGACAAAAATGGTATAATTGTAAGGGCCAAGGGCAGGTCTACTTTAGCTGAAGAAATGCCAGAGGCCTATAAAGATGTCAATGAGGTAGTGAGAGTAGCGCACGAAGCTGGTATTTCCAAAAAAGTTGCGAGGATGAAACCTCTTGGCGTTATAAAAGGATAGGGGAAGGGATATCATGTTAGACATAAGATTTATAAGAGAAAATAAAGATATAGTAAAGAAATCAATAAAAGATAGGGACCTGGATATTGATATAGACAAGATTCTCAAGCTGGATAGTGACAAGAGAAAGATTTTAATAGAAGCGGAGGCCTTAAAGGCAGAAAAAAACCGCTCTTCCAGGGGTGGTAAGCCCAGTCCAGATGTCATAGAGAAAATGAAGACAATATCCCAGAAAATAGCGGATTTAGATGCTAAAGTGGAGGAAATTGACAAGAAATTAGGCATTTTTATGTTTAGTATCCCAAATATACCCCATTCTTCTTTGCCTATAGGGGGTCCAGAGGTCAATAAAGAGGTAAGAAAGTGGGGTAAACGCCCTAAATTTGACTTTAAATGTAAGAGCCATATAGAGTTAGGTGAAAAACTTGACATACTGGATTTCCCTCGTTCTTCAAAGATTGCTGGCTCAGGATTTTGCCTCTTTAAAGGCCTTGGCGCACAGCTTGAAAGGGCACTTATTAATTTTATGCTGGATTTACACACAAAAGAGCATGGCTATAAAGAGATCTTCCCGCCCTTTCTTGTTAATCGAGCCAGCATGACAGGGACAGGGCAGCTTCCAAACCTTGAAGAGGACATGTATAGATTAAAGGATGATGATATGTTTCTTATCCCCACCGCAGAGGTCCCTTTAACAAATATACATAGAGATGAGATTCTGGATGAGGAAAACCTACCTATTTACTACACTGCATACACTGCCTGCTTCAGGCGCGAAGCGGGTTCTTATGGCAAGGAGACAAAGGGCCTGGTAAGGGTGCATCAGTTTGATAAGGTCGAATTGGTCAAATTTGTAAAACCAGAGACGTCTCACAATGAACTCGAATCTTTATTGAGCAATGCAGAAGAGGTCTTAAAGAGGTTAGGTCTTTCTTATCGCGTGGTAATGTTGTCAACGAAAGATGTAAGCTTTGCTGCAAGCATGTGTTATGATATTGAAGTGTGGGCGCCCGGCATGGAAAAGGATCTAGAGGTTTCAAGCTGCAGCAATTTTACAGACTTTCAGGCCCGCAGGACGAACATAAAATATAGGGCTAAAGGCAAAAAGAAATTAGATTTTGTCCATACCCTGAATGGTTCCGGCATAGCAATGGCGAGGACTGTCATCGCTATACTTGAGAATTATCAGCAAAAGGATGGCAGTATTTTAATACCAGAAGCGCTCCGGCCTTATATGGGCGGGAGGGAGAAGATTACAAGAGAATAGTATGCTGGTAAAGATATTACGATTCATTGGAAGCATCGCGGCGATCCCCCTTTGTGTAGCAGTTACAGTAGGTTTTTATAAGGGTATAATCTCTATAAGGTCTATCTCAGGATCAGGCTTGATTTTTATCTTGGGAGCATTTTCATATTCAGTTATACACCTACTTTTATTTAAATTAAATTTTTTATATGTATTGGGGCATGAATTGATGCATGCAGTCGCTACGCTTTTCTCAGGCGGTAAGGTAATGGGCATAAAAATATCCAGCGAGGGAGGGAGCGTAAAGACCACAACGCCTAATTTCCTTGTTACCCTCGCCCCATACCTTATCCCCGGCTACACAGTTTTTATAGCAGTCTTGTATTTTCTATTGTCGTTTTTTGTGGATCTGGGAAGATTTTCAGGATATTTTATTTTTTTCGTAGGTTTTACGCTTATGTTTCACCTGGTTTACACAGCTGAATCAATACGACAGAAACAGTCTGATCTGGTGAGAACGGGGTATCTATTTTCGATAACCCTTGCATATGCAGTTAATCTAGTGATCGTATTTGGTATAGTGAGTGTCTTGTTCAAAGAAGCATCTTTCTTTGATTTTCTCTCCATTACTTACGAAAAATCAAAGGAACTTTACTATTCTTTCTGGAGGCAGTTGTTTTTATAAGGAGAGGTCGCATAGCCTGGCCTAGTGCGCGCGCTTGGAAAGCGCGTAATCCGCAAGGATTCGTGGGTCCGAATCCCACCCTCTCCGCCAACTAGGTGCATCTAATTTTCTAATCCCCTAACATATAAAAACCACCATAAACCCTACCCATTTTAAAATTGACTTATTTATAACGGAGGAGTATTATACCCCTGTAAACCCCAAAATGACTATAATCTATTAATATATTTATATAGAGTTAGAAATATAATAAAATTGTATAGTCTTTTTATTAGAAGGGAAAAGCTGGGGAAACATGAAAAATAAGATACCGCTCCATACATATATAGTTTGGATTATTCTTTTCTGTCTAACTTTATCAATATATCCGTGGGCTATTACATCAAGCTGGGTCAGCAGTGCTCATCTACATGGAACTATAGAGATAATGGCCGCTTTATTCGCCTTATGCGCAGCTTTTGTAATCTTAGCGCGTTTCTTTGCGATTGGTGAATGGTTATACCTTGGGATAGGGTTAGGTTTTTTGATTGCAGGCACTGAGGATCTTGTGCATGGTGTGATATCACTGGGAGAACTGGGTGGCCCTTTTGCCGGTTATGAAAAGTTTATTCCAGGCACTTATGTTGCAGGAAGATCGGCCTTGATATTTATGTTGATTATCGCCTACATATTCCAAGAGAAGAGAAGAAAGATCTCAAGTATTAAACGAGAAGTATTACTTTATGGTTTAGTTGCTTTAACAGCTGGGCTGGGATTGACCATAATAGCAACAAGGTTGCCTCTGCCCCAATTTATATATCCTGGGAAAATAATATCTCGTCCTGTTGATTTATTAGTAGGTTTAATTTATTTAGCAGTCACCTTCCTCTACGCAAGGCTTTATTTACGACAGAAAAATTCTTTTCTCTGGTCAATTGTGGCATCTCTTATTTTAGGCACAGCTACCCAAATCTACATGGTTCACTCTCAAAAGTTGTATGATGCCCAGTTTGACCTTTCGCATTTGATGAAGATCTTCAGTTATATAGCTCCAATTTTAGGGGTAGGATTTGCAACGATTTTTTCATATAAAAAGGAAAGGCTTCTAACCAAGAATTTGCAAGAGACAACGGTTTCCCGCGATGCTTTAGCTAAGGAAATATCCGAGCGCAAGAAGGCAGAGAAGAGATTACGAGAAACTGAATCGCGTCTTCGATCTGCTCTCTTATCCTCAAATACGGGAACATGGAAATGGGATATAATATCCGATCAAGATACAAGGGGCGCAGCTTTTAACAAGATACTTGGCCTGGAGCAGAAAGATACCACACAACCAGTCGAAGATTTTGTGAAGCGCATTCATCCCGAAGACCGTTCAAGCGTCGAAGCAGAAATGCAACGTTCAGTAAAAGAACGCAGCATTTACAAAGTAGAGTTCAGAATAGTCAGGCCTGATGGAGAAATTCGATGGTTAAGTGATCGGGGAGAGACGTTCTGCGATGATACCGGGAAGGCGTCCTTTATGACAGGGGCAGTTGTAGACATCACCGAGCAGAAGAAGTTGCAGGAAGAAAAAGAAAAGATCTTATATGTCCTTGATGAGCGCCTAAAAGAACTGCATTGTCTTTATGGGATCTCCAAACTTACTGAACTGCCTAATATATCATTTAAAGAGCTATTGCAGAAAGCGATCCTCTTGATTCCTCCTGCATGGCAGTATCCTGATATTACTTGCGGAAGGATACTTTTTGAAGATATGGATATTAGAACAGCTAACTTCAAAACGACTAAATGGAAACAGTCGAGAGATATTAAAGTGTACGAAAAAAAAATAGGGACTGTTGAAGTGTATTACCTGGAAGAAAAGCCCCAAGCTTACGAAGGCTCTTTTCTTAAAGAAGAAGAAACTTTGCTCAATGCTATTACTGAACGATTAGGAAGATTCATCGAGCAAAGGGAATCAGAGGAGAAGCTAAATAAGACCTTAAAAGAGGCAATAAAATCCCGAGAAATAACAGCAAAAATGTTGGATGAAAACAATCAAATAAGAAAAAAGCTAGAAAAGAGCTTGGAGGCATTAAAAGAAGCCCAAAGCCAACTTATCCAGGCCGAGAAGATGGATGCGATCGGCAGGATGGCCAGCGGCGTGGCCCATGAGGTCAAGAATCCATTGGGAATCATAATACAAGGGATCAATTATTTTGAGAACGAGCTGCCATTGGAGCAGAAAGACAATCGTGAAATGATCCAGATGATGAAGGATAGCGTTAAAAGGGCCGATAGTATTGTACGCGCGCTTCTTGATTTTTCTAGAATCGGGGAGTTACGCATGGGGTCCGAAGACATAAATTCTATACTGGAAAATTCTCTAGCTTTAACCGAACATAAAATTAAACTTAAAAACATAAAAATCATAAAAGAATTTAAAAAAGATCTGCCTAAAGCTCAAGCTGATAGGGGTAAGATCGAACAGGTATTTATTAATCTGCTCTTCAATGCCATTTATGCTATGTCTAAAGGTGGGAAACTTTATATCCGTTCATACCTATCACAGCTGGGCAAATTAGGAGGGAAGGTGGGAAATAGGGCTACAGATCATTTTAGGCCTGAGGAGAAGGCCGTCATTATAGAAATAGAAGATACAGGCGTTGGTATTTCCAAAGAAAACATGACCAAAATTTTTGATCCATTTTTTACTACTAAAAAGCGAACAGAAGGGACGGGTTTAGGACTTTCGGTCACAAAGAGTCTAGTCGAAATGAACAAAGGTCTTATAGAGATAGAGAGTGTACGCGGCAAGGGAACCAAGGTTATTATTGTATTAAGAGCCTTAGGAGGGGAGTAATATGGAAAAGAGAAAGGTTATGATAGTTGACGACGAAGAGAATTTTCTTAAAATAACAAAGATCAATCTGGAAAAGACAGGCAAATATGAGGTTATGACTTTATCCAACTCACTAGACATAATTTCAAAGATACAGGCCTTTAAGCCGGATATTATATTGCTTGATATCATTATGCCGAAACTTGACGGGGTTGAGGCATGCAAGATTTTAAACGCGGACCCTGCGGGGAAGAAAATACCCATTATCACCCTTTCTGCCTTGGATACAGATAAGGATAAATTGACAATGCATAAACTGGGCGTTGTTGATTTTCTTGTAAAACCGATAGAGAAAGATGAGCTTATAGCCAGGATAGAAAAAGCCCTGCAATATAAATAACACAATTTCTTAAGAAAACAAGAGGAGCATAATACTAGAATGAGCAAAAGAAAAATATTATTAATAGATGACGAAAGAGACCTTTGTAAGATGGTGAAGGTAAATTTGGAACGTACCGGTGAGTTTGAAGTAACTACTGCTAATTCAGGAGAAGAGGGCTTGGCGAGAGTTAAAGAGATTAAGTACGATTTGGTCATAACAGATTATAATATGCCAGGTATGAATGGAAGGGAGGTCTTGGATACCATTAAAAAAATGAAGCCGCGTCCACCCGTAATTCTATTTTCTATTTATCACGATGATACTTCTGCGATTGACGATTCAATAAAAGGAGAAGCTGATGCTGTAATTGCTAAACCTTTTGAACATAAAGAGCTTCATGAAAGAATAATAGAGGTTTTGTCTAGAAAAGAAAACCAAAGTAGAAGTAGTTGATTATATAAAGAAACGTTCCTGATTTCGATGTATAAACAGTACCCACCTAAAGCGCGAAAATCTTGTAAAAAATTGTAAAAGCTTGTATACTGTATAGGAAGCTAGAGAATAGGCTTCAAAGGAAGGTCGTCTAGTTTACGTAGGGGGCGCAACAGCCAATGGTTACAAAAATTAATCTTACTATAATATTTATAGTCATTCTTGGTATTTGCGCCGTTTTTTTTATCCAATTTCTGACGCCTACCTTGTATGGCGCGGATGGTTATCTGCACATACGGATGGCAGAATTTTTGAAGGAATTCGGGCCGCGTTATGATTTTCACTGGGCGAGGTTTTCTACTTTCAGTGATAATTTTTCTGACAAAGATTTTTTATATCATGTATTTTTAATACCATTTACCTTCTTCAAGGATATATTTTTCGGGGCGAAAGTCGCAGCCGCAATATTCGCTTCGCTTTTATATTTTGCATTTTACTTAATACTCAGAAAATATTCCAATAGAATAGTCTTGCCTTTTTTTCTCCTCACCTTCTTTTTATCGGATATGTTTTTGCAGGCGATCAGTAGGCCCCGGCCCATCTCTATCGTTATTTTAATTACCTTGCTTTCCATTCACCTCATAATGAAAAAAAGACATCGCCTTTTGTTTTTGACAGCGCTTCTTTATAGCCTGGGACACATTACAAGTCCATTGATTATAATTTATGCGTTGATTATTGAAATAGTCAGGCGCTTGGACAGGAAAGAATTTTGCGTAAAGACTATTATCGCCGCATTTCTAGGGGTGCTAGTAGGTTTTATGATCCACCCAAATGCCCCCAATAATTTTCTGGTATTTTATTTAAAC
>JBHPHW010000009.1:0-37518 GCA_042570105.1 Candidatus Omnitrophota bacterium
TTCAGTTTCTGTGTCTGCATGGACAGGGTTATTTGCGGTTATCCTTATCCTTGCGCTGAGCGTTGCAGCATCCATTAGCAGCGGTCCTGGTGAAGATACGCCCCACTTGTATTGATTGACTGCTACGCCATTACCATTATTGGCCTTATTTGTTATTATATCGACCCAGTCACTGTCATTAAGAGTATATTCGAGTTTTACTTCAGTTGTATCTATACCTGTGGAGATCCATTCAATAGTAAGTTCACTCGGAGGTGTGGGGTTGTTGTTATTATTTATCTGATGGACATGCCCTGTGGCATCCAATGGAGACTGGATTGCGAATCCGCCTATAATGCTGAAAGGCCCATATTCAATAGCTGTATTAGTAGTATCTTTATCACCATCGGTCATCATGATGTATATATCATTTGAAACCTTATCTGGGATATCGGGTGTCCAATTCCAGTAATGCTGACCACAAGGAAGGTTAGTTGCTAGTGGCTGAGTCTCCCATCCAGCGGGATAGTTATAATCTACATAGATCCTCACATCACTACCCATATCACCTTTATGAGACCATGTGATTTGCTTGCCTGTATCCCCCACCTTCCAGGTATCAGGTGATACAGAAATAGCATCTATTGTAAAATCACCTATAATGCTAAACGAGGTGTCTGTCTCTCCGTATACAAGAGAAGTGGCACTGTGATCCTGGATGCGGATCTTTGCATTATTTGTAAGGACAGAGGGAAGCTGGACAGTGGATTCATAAGGGCTACTGTTCTTAGCTATACCTGCTCCGGGTGTCAACGGTAGATCCGAAAATCCTGCGTCACCATCTATAAGAATAATATCTATAACGTCCGTAGGGGCAGCAATAGGATCCCATGTGATGGTATTACTTGAACTTTCTGCTATCCATGCAGATGAAGGTGTATCGACTACAATCTCAGGCTTCAATGTAAAGGTACCGGTCTCATTTGTAGCGTTCTGATTCTGTACAGAGGTAACAACTATTTTACAGTCATTATTCCTCTGTTCCATATCAGTATCTGTTCCGCTCCATGTAAAGTTATTGATACCATCTATAAGTGCCGGAGGGCCGGAATAATTTGTCGCAAGATCATACGTGCCTTGCCCTTCTCCTGATGATATTACAAGCTGGATATTAACAGCAGACATTGTTCCTAGAGCATCCCATGTAATTATATGGTCTTCGCCGGTATACCACAAAGCTTCTCCCCCGGTCAGAGGATCAGTAACTGAAATTATGCCACCTTTGATTTCAAATGCAGTCGTGGATTGACTGGTAAGAGTCGGCTTATCTGTATCGTTCGTCATCAATCTTATCTTGCAGTCATTTGCAATTATATCAGGTACGAGCCAACCATCCTGATACTCTACTGGCGTCTCACCAGATGTGCCTGAAGCATAGCTGTCATCAAGGCCTGTCGTTACAACCTGATTATCCTTCCATGCGCCATCAGCCCATATTTGTATCTTTAAAGTCCCTATATTTCCGTATTTCTTCCATGTTAATGGGACCTTTTGTGCCTGGTTCACAGTATATAGGTGATATGTCGTGGGATCTGGTGCCACAAGCTCCAGATAACCTTTGACCTCATTTCCTTCATCTGAGGGGTTCTCTGGTGTCTCTTCATAAACATCGTCCGGCAGACCGGCATCTTCGACTCGAAAGTAGATCTTATTAGATCCATTTGATAGCGTGATATGACTATCATCTGGATTATAATGAGTATTAGTATCTGTATTAACTGGCGAGCCAGATATGAAACCTGTTCCACTATTTGTCCATTGCCCGGTAGTACCTATCTTATATTCTACATTGACACCTTCAGTAAAAGTACCGACCAGTGACCAGTCTAATTGGTGTTCATCATTTGGCCCCATTTGTATGGCATCTGCGCCGGTTAGGTCTCTTGTGCTATAATATCCTGTAGGGACATTTGGTTTATCAAATATGATATTCCCTAAAAATTGATGGGTCGGTGCATCCCCTATAGGCATAGTAGGTCCATACACTATTAGCTCATAACTCTCTTCAGCTACCCTTATCTTAACTTCTGAGGCAGTGGTCTCTGGAGTAGTAAAGGTATAGGCAGTGCCTGGATCATTTGTGCAATAATCAGGCGCTATCCCCGTAGCCCCTGGAAAGGTAAGCCAACTTCCATCAGGAAACGAGCCACCAGAATTTATATTATACATAATGCACACTGTTCCAACGTCACCTTGGACATTCCAATTAATCTGTCCTGTATCCTGAACATTGTATGACTGGTTTGTAGTCGGAGAGGTAACATTTATCTTGCCTTTTACAGTAAAGAGCGTAGATGCAACTTCGACATTTGTATCCTCTATCCATGTTGTATCAGGTTTTGTCACCTTCACTAATTTTATAGCAGAGCTATTATGCGATACGATATTATCCTCGACGATACTTGACCATATGTAATCCCCGCTCCCGGCTCCAGCGGCAATGATTATCTCCGGACTATCGTCATACCAGTTTGTGCCGTCATCTGAAAATTTCAGTTTCACGTTGTCTATCTTGCCGTCAAACTCCCAGCTGAATTGATCGCTGGCCTCTGCGACTGTCCATGATGTACCAGCAGTTATCTCGGTTAAGGAATTTGTATCGTCAAACTTGGGCCTTATGAAAAATTCATTCGTAGATTCGCTATATGTAGTCTCGTCGAATTGTATCTTCACGCGGCAGGTATCTGATGTGATATCTCTTTTTTGCTGGTAAGTCAATGATGGTATATCCCATGAGAATGGGGTAGTAGCTCCAGCAGTGGCAATCTGATAGTCATCATAATCCTCGTCTCCGTCTACATCCAACCATATCTCTGCTGAAGGCACATTGCCGGTGATATCCCAGGAAATAGTCTGGGCTGAATCCACATACCATTCTTCCACGTTTCCAGAATCCATGCCGGGTGCAGTGAGTGTCACTGAACCTTTCATTGCAAAGTAGTTTTTGCTATTGGCATAGACATAGGTCTCTTCACCCGAAGTTGCAGATACTATCTTGAATTTATAATCAGTCCCAGCCACGCTAGGCCCGTCTTCCCATGGGCTAGTATATGTATACATACAAATACCGCCGCTTTCAGCAAGATCATGATCTACGTTGCTATCAAGGGTATTGTCAAAGCTACCTGCCTGACCCCACTTTAACTCACATGTCCCTATATTACCTTTATATTTCCACTGGATATCCATATCATCTATCTCTACTTCATATGTTTCTCCACCATTAGGCTCTATTAACTCCAGATCGCCGACCGTTGTTTTGTAAAGCGCGCCTTTTATTTCAAACCCGTCTGATTGGTCATTCACTTCAGTAGTTTCGTCTTGATCTTCTATTAATAACGCACACCCCTCTACTGGCAAGGTGGTGGGATCAGGCGTTGGCCAAGCAAAGAAGCTGTCACCGCTCGAAGTAATAGTATCACTGACGAGCGTAGTAAAGGTGGAGCCATCTTCTGCATACCATAATTTCAAATCCCCAAGATCAAAATTACCACTTTTACCCTTACCATTATTGACAAGCCATGTAATTGTGAAAGTGTCATCAGCTATCACTGAACTTGCATCCACATTTGTGGCATCCGGGCTTGTTATCTCTAACATACCTTTTACAGTAACCTCTGAACCTACCATATTTATATCACTTGCATGATGGGCGCTCTCAACCTTAAAGACTATCTGACTAGGTGAACCACTGCCGCCTACATCCGGAGTAGTCAGAGGGCAATCTACTTTAGCCCATTCAGTATATGTACCGACGTTACTGATACCGTCCACTACGGTTCCGCCCCACCCTCCTGTTCCATTGGCTGTATCATATTTTATATTCACAGTAGGCACTTCACCTTTTGTTGTCCAGGTAATAGGCTGATTCACTGTTCCTACATATATTGTGTTGCCGCTGGGACTTAAGTTTATGAGTTTTGACTTGATCGTAACTGGCTGGGCTGAAAAGGCCTTGACATCATCAGGAAAGTCAGCATTTACAACCTTAATTATTATGTCATCATTTTTACCATTATCTGCTGCTTTAAAGACGCTATCATCTACAGGGATAGTCCAGTCGTATTGCTTAAGTGGAGCACTTATGCCTGTAGCTATCTCATTGGTAGCAGCTCCCTGAGTGCCGTCTTTTGAATAATAAAGGTTAACTGTAGTCATACTGCCTGTGTAATCCCATTTGATCGTCGGATCAGTCCCTCCACATTCCCAAGTTAATGGGGAATCCTGTGCATTTTCAGTAGGCTGGACCATTGATATGCCTCCGTAGATCTTGGTATTTGGACTGGTATTGTTGCGCACAAGGTCCGTAGAATCTACTACTAAACGGACCTGAAACCTTATTGAGTCCCCCAAACAATTATCATCGTTCATTGTCCATTCATAACTCCCATCACTCGCATCTGTTGTATGAAATTCATTTTCAACGGGATAGCTAGCTCCGCTGTTTGTATCGTAGCGCAACGAAACAGTGCCAAGTTCGCTTGCGCCATCAGGATATGCAGTCCAGCTAATCGTAAATGCATCACCAAAGGTGTATGTGCCGCCACCGCCAGACCCGTCTATTTGAACATTTGTTATACTGCCTATCATCGTAAAACTTGCTGAGTCTCCCTTAGTATCAGCATCTGTATCTTTCACTATCCTTATCATCGAATCATTCTCGTCAAGGTTGTCGATATCAGGTGTAGTCCATTCATATTCGCCAGACACTATAGTAAAATCTGGGTATGAGCCACCCACAGTTGTATCCGCTATAGTAACAGAGAAGCCGTCACCGCCATCATCCTTAGAATATTTCATAGTGAAGTCGCCGGTCACGCCCCCTTTGTCATTCCATCTTATCCAGCAACTCCCGCTCGAATCTATAGGATTGACTCCGTCCGGCTGATAAACATCTAACCATCCTTTTATCTTGACGTAAGTACTTACATCATTTATTACCTGACCATCATGGTCTTCAACCTTGATATAGACCTCGTCATGTAGATCAGCAACAACAGATGTCCATTCCCAGCTGCCTCCAGCTACTACGGTGCCTGCGTCCACGCCTGATGGATCAGTTATTTGGTTCCAGCTACCCCCTGTGCCTTTCTTATAATATATATCTACTTTATTGCCGCTAGGCAAAGTCTCTGTTAAGTCCCATGTTATGGTTTCAGGTGTCAAGGCCTCCCAGATCAAACCTTCTGTAGTGGGGTATGTAATATTAATGACCTGCCGTACTATAAAAATATCATCAGGGAGAGGAGATTGGCCAAAAAGATATGCACTAGCCATGTCCTGGATTGAAGTGCTTTCTATTTTAATCCTGCCCTGGACAGTTGATGGGCCTTCCACAGGATCCCAGAGCCAGGAACCCGCACCTGCAGTCCCTATTGAAACTGGGGTTGCGTCATTCAAAAACTCCCAGCCACCACCTGCATTCCTTGAAAGTTTTATATATACATTTCCTAAGTAAGTAGCATCACCATCGTATGTCCATGTAATAGTATTGCTTTCACCTTGTTTCCATATATCGGTAAGAATAGGCGCAGTAACAGTGATATCAGCATTCAGGTTAAAGAGATCCGGGTCGCCAGGAGACTCGTCGGAAAGATATGTGCTAGCCATATCCTGGACTGAAGTGCTTTGTATTTGAATCCTGCCCTCGGTAGTCATTGGCCCTGTTACAGGATCCCAAAGCCAGGAACCCGCGCCTGTGGTCCCTATTGTAACCGGAACTCCACCATTCAAAAACTCCCAGCCTTCGCCGTCATCCCTTGATAGTTTTATATATACATCGCCTAAATAAGTAGAACCACCCTCGTATGTCCATGTAATAGTATTGCCCTCCCCTAGGTTCCATGTAGCATCAGCAACAGGCGCAGTAATAGTGATATCAGCATTCAGGGTAAAGAGATCCGGGTTAGCAGGAGATTCTCCTGATAGATATACGTCGGCAGTATCCTGGATTGAAGTGCTTTCTATTTTAATCCTGCCCTCGGTAGTCATTGGCCCTGTTACAGGATCCCAGAGCCAGGAACCCGTGCCTGTGGTCCCTATTGCAACCGGAACTCCACCATTCAAAAACTCCCAGCCTACGCCGTCATCCCTTGATAGTTTTATATATACATCGCCTAAATAAGTAGTCTCGCCCTCGTATGTCCATGTAATAGTATTGCCCTCCCCTAGGTTCCATGTAACGTCAGCAGCAGGCGCAGTAACAGTGATATCAGCATTCAGGGTGAATACAGCAGCAGATTCTGCCTCGACCACTCCCGGATACTGCATGCTGTCTATCCACACTAAGGCCTGAGTAGTTACTGGTGCCTCTACAGGAGTCCAAGCGTAATAGGATTTCCCTGAATATGTAGTATCATAATTTAAATTTGCCGATACTATTTCTATAGGATCCCACTCTTCCCCATTGTCCCTGGATATCTGTAACTGGACATTTGAACCAGCCAGGTTATCTGTCCTTTCCCATATAATATGCTGAGTGGTCCCCACATCCCAGGATTCCGTGCCATTGGGGGTATCAAGGGTTATTGTACCTTTAGAAACATCAAAAAGACTGCTTTCGTCGTAAACATTACTATCACTGGATTGCTCTACTTTTATCATGCCCTGGTCTTCTCCTGTAGGCTCGGTAAGATCATAAGGAACAGTCCAACCATACGACCCGCCAGCAGCATCTGTCCCTGCATCTTGGTTCATTTTAATAGGAGGGTTAGTAGCATAAGTTCCGGCTCCGCCTGATTCAGCAGAATACCAGATATCCACTGTGCCCCAGTCAATACCGTCACCAAAATATCCGTCTTTATCCCAAGTAATCGTCTTGCTTTCACCCAGATTCACATCGCCGCTGGGGGTATAGGCGACATTGGAGATATCTCCGCTTAAGGTAAATCCGTTACTTTCATCCTCTACGGTTGTCTTCGGAGAATCAGGATCGCGGTTAAATATGACCTTTACCTTACGATCTGTGCCGATTAAGTTAGTATAAGTGCCGGGGCTTAGAACAGAATCCAAACTTGCTGGTATAGTCCAGGGGTAGCTTCCACTACCTGGACCTGTTACGGCATCTACTTCGGTATCAGTAGTCAAGGTGTGGTCATAATCCCCGTTTTCAGTATCGATCTTTATAGTCACAGTAGTTGTCGATAAATTCTCTAAGTTGCCGTCGTAGTCCCAGGTAATGGAGTTGGTAGTCTCTCCGATTTTCCAGGTATCTGGCGGCTGGTCAACAGTGATCTTGCCTTTTATAATAAAAACGACGTTTGATTCGTCTGAAAAATCAGGATCCGCATCAGTATCAGTGATCCTAATCTTCATAGTCTCGCCGATAGTGTCATCCGAACCTAAGGCTGCCAACACTGTCCAGGGATATGCACCGTCAATAGCATCTACGCCTGTGTCAATCTTGGTCGTAAAATAACCACCGGAATCGCCAAGCTCTATATCCAATACATGAGAAGTGCCTGTTCCTGTGCCGCCGGTTTTCATGGTGTCTGAATAAAGCCACTCAATACTCACTGATTCTCCTACCGTCCACACATCTCCTCCATTCGGCGCAGTAAGGGTCATAGACGGAAAGCTCACTACTTGCCAGGCTACGGTGCTGGAACTCGACGCATTAGCGGAAAGTGTAAGAGTTGTACTCCCTCCGGATGTGGCCAGATCATGCATAACATATGCACCTCCAGCTGTCGCAGTCGTTGTTGACGATGAAATTAGAGTGAATGATTCTGAGTCTACAACAGCAGTAGGCACTCCAATGTCTACCGACGTGCCCGACAATGTGTCAACATCTCGCTGAACACTAACACTTGCATCTACTAATTCCACCAGATACCAGTTAATATTAGCTGCATTTGTCGTGCTCTGACGGGTAAAAGTCAGGGTACTTCCATTTGTTACTACTCCGCGCACAAAGAACTGGGTAAGAGTGGCGCCTGAACTTCCATAGCTCGAAAGGACAAGGAAGGATTTCGATGTAGTTACTGCTGCGGGAAAGTCAGTAGTAACAACCCTGGTCATTTCTCCTGTTCCCGAACCCATCGTAAATTCCCCGGTCCCATATGATCCACCACCACCATATACGTTAGCGGTTTCAAGCTCGATGACTTGCCACTCCGCCATACACGAATCTGCTGAGTTTGTGCGCGTGATGGTAATGGATTCCCACTGTCCACCATTAAGATCAGAAAGTTTAATTGACACAGCACCTGACTCCTCTGCAACAGCTTGACCTGATGCCAGGGCCGTGGCGAGAGGAAAAGATTTGCCATCGTCCACAGGTGTAATCAGGAATATAGTCTTTGAGGCAATGCCGCTTCCAAGAGACGCTGCGCCTTTTTGGACAGAAAGATTCTGGTCAAACTCTACCATCTGCCATGCAATGTCACCTACGCCGGCCTTTGCCGATCCTTTGTAGACCATCAAAGTCTCCGGATCCAAATGCCGGGCAGCTACCAAATCCTGTTCAGCCTTGTTACTGGGCAGCGCTCCGGCAGTGACTGAAAAAGATTTGGGCATGTACACTTCCGTAAATGTCGCCTCTGCGCTTACGTTGTCGGAGGCAATTGTGGCAGTGCCGCGCTGAACACTCTTGATCTGCTCCGCAATAGTCTCTTTTGGAGAAAGCGCATCCCTGAGCATACGCAGTGTCTTCTGCGCATTATTTGGGATAGGCATGGGTAAAGGCACCCCTATCAGCGCAACAAGAAAACACAAGAGAAAAACCATGCCCTTAAAAAAGAGCCTTATCCCTAAGTGTCCTTTTTTTCCAGAAAAGTACCTCTTTGAAATATAGTTATGGGTATTCATTTTAGCCCTCCTAGCTTGTTTTTATTCTTCTACAGAAACTAAAGTGTCTCCAGCAGAGGCCCGTTTGACCAGGCTAATATCCACTGCCACGCGTTTAAAATCAATCCGTTTTCCACCGCTACCTCTCTTGTAGGTTTCTTTGTATATGACTCTCACAGTGTCTCTTTCCTGGATATCATCCAGGCCTAATAGATGAGTAAATTCGGTCTCCTCATCCAGAGGAATGAGAATCTCTTTTATCGTATTTTCTTCCTTTCCAAATTCAATGCTGATCAATTCAGGAGTAAGTAATACTACTTCACCCTGGACTTGCGCTAGATCCTCAGCACCCGCAACTTCGACAATATCCGTGACTTCGACAGTATCCGCGGCTTCGACAGTATCTGCGGTTTCGACAGGTGTTTCTGCTGCGACCTGAGTTGCTAAGAAAAGAAATATCACCATAAAACCAAAAATCAAAACTCCACTTACCCGCTTAATCCTTTTCTCAATATGTAACATGATTTCCCTCCCTTGTTAATGAACCCCTGATAGGCCTTCTACCCCAGGATTCATATGTCTTATTAATATACGTAAGACAAGTAAGAGTAGAAAAAAAAGAGACGGGTAAGCCAAGAGCCAATCTTACCAGCTCATACAGACTTAAGCCGTCTTTCTTAATACTACTTATACTCTTATTTATCATATATACTACCCTCTGATTTTTTCTTTTGTGCCCAAAGTGCCAGGCACTTCTTTCAATTCCAAAAAAAAACCCAGGCTATTTGCCTGGATTTCAGTATAATATCTTGTGTTTACTCGGCAATCTGCCATTCCTTGACTCCTTCAAGGACGCACGACTTTGCGTCCCCAGATTACTCTGGGTTTGCCTTTTCGGCTTACTTCCATCTTCTCACTACTACAATTTTACCATATATTTTCGATTTGTCAAGGGTAAAAAACCTAACATCCTTTGACAATATCTTTACGTGTCAGGCACTCTATTATTCAGCGCTTATCTTTCAGCCAAAATCACCTATAACTTCGCTATTTTCGGGTTCTAAAGATAACGCTTTCTTAGGTTACTATGGGAGTCGGGAACCTAATGGGTTCCTGACTCCCATAGTAACCTATTCACCTTGTTTCTCGCTCTTTTCCTTCTCTCTCACCCATACTTACAAACGAAAAATCGCCCTTCATCCCCTGGCCTGAGCGCTTACTCAAAACCCCCTTCATCCTCTTACCATTCCATTCTCCCCGCCAACTCACTGTTCCACCCTGGGGATTGGTCTGAATGGTCTCCCATACAATCTTGTTGCCTCGTGACTCCCTTTTTGAATATTGGACACTTGGAAATCCTTCTTTACTCATATTCTCCGAGTTAACGCGGTTATCGCTAAAAGAGATTACATCTGTAAGCTCAAAAGAGACATCGGAGCCACTGAGTCGAGTAAGCCTTATCTTCCAGCTATAGCCATCGATCTCTTTTTTCGCTTTCACGACCTTTTGCCTTTCCACTTTAAGATCTTCTAATGCCCCTTTGGTGAGTTCAATCTTCCATTGGTAATTCTCGATATCCCTTTTTGTCTCCAGGGCCTTGTCCCTTTCCCCCCTTAGAGACTCCAATGTACTTTCGTAGAGCACCAGGGTCTTATCATATTCAGTCTTTAATGTCAGGGCGCGTTTCCCATAGAAATAGTTGATACCAAGAGTTACAAGTAGGATTATCGCTCCTACACTTGCCACATACACAATCCGGGCTCTTTTAGATAAAGGCCTTCTTCTTTTCTGCTTTACACTTTCTTCTTCTATTATCTTCTTTATTCTATTCTCAAAATTCCTACTTCCCAAAATACTTTTCCTGTGCATATTTTTCTTAAGTTCGTGCATCTCACTTTGGTCTGGGTTTTTGATGTATTCGATAAATGCCTCTTCTCTACCTTTTAGCATACTAAAGACCTCTTCTGTTTCTTCTCTCATATCCGGATGTTGTCTTTTTTCAGCATTTAGAAATTGGGGATAGCTAGAATAAGGATAGTCCTGGGGATCATAGCCAGACTTTACCCTTTGGGGGTTTAGGTGGATATGCCTCATGAGGGGCAAAAGATAAGTTTCTTTTTCAGTAAGAAGGGTTTTAAATCTTGCCTGAAAAACGTGACCCTTTTTATTATAGCGTGAATTAAACATCTTGGTGTACAGGGAATTTATATCGTGCATAATATTGGAAATGGAGATATCGTTCCTTAACTCTACAAGGAGGTGCATGTGTGTCGGTAGGAGCACATAACTAAAAAGCTTAAATCCGTACTGCTTTTTATATTCCTGGATCAAGGATAAATACTGTTTATAATCGGAATGGTCGACAAATAGGTTTTGACCATGTCCGCTTCTTGCGCTCACATAATAGAGAATACCTTCTATGTAGACCCTAGGTAATCTTCCCATTTTCCTCTTATTATGACTCTATGTCGTGAAAATTTACCAAAAAAATCCAGACACGATATGTCTGGATTAATAACTTCCTTATTCAGCAATAACATTATCTAGCACTAATATTTCATCTTCTCCAAAACCGACCCTTTTTCTTCTTTTCTTCCTTTTTCTCTTCTTTCTTCTCGGGTTTTGGCTCTTCCTCTTTAACCTCTACCTTAGCTGCGGGTTTTTCCTCAATAACAGTCTCTTCTATCACATCCATAGGCGCTTCTTCTGGCGCCTCTTTTGTCTCCTCTACTTCTTCCAGGACTTCAGGGACTGCTATTTCTACTGCTGCTTCTATTTCTTCTTTAACTTCTTCAACTTTAGCTTCTTCTGAAAATAGATCTATATCTTTTGCCTCACTTGCAAACCTATAGTCCTTTATTTTCTTCTCGTCCAAATGCCAGCTTAAGACACCGCGCATTTTACCTTCCCTTATTTGACCTCTCCAGAATCCAATCCCTTCCTCTTCGCTTCTCTGCATTGTTTCCCAAATAATGACATCTTCATGTTTTACCCTCACTGTGAAATTAGTAGGCGGGAAACCCTCTGATACCATCTTCTCAGATCCAATCTGGCCGTTTACAAAATGCAGTACATCCTCCTCCGTCTTCTTTGCCTTTTTCTTGCCAGTTGCTGTCTCTGTAAGCTCAATCTGCCAACTTGTATTGTCAAGGTTCTTTTTAATAACCTTTATCATATGCTTTCTTTTCTCGCTCTCAGTCTGTGCAGAGTTCTCCACACCGACAGCAGTAGAAGCTACACCCAAGATCAAAACCACCAGTCCGACTTTCATCATCTTTCGTGTAAACATATGCTTCTCTCCTCTCTTACCTTTAATTCGTCTTTTATTTTGGTCCTTCTTTAATGTAGGGCTTTATTATACCAAGATTAGTATTGAATGTAACTAATAATTCTATTTTTATTTTTGGGTCCTTCGCTAATCGATGGATATCTTTTGATCGTAGGTCTCCCAGATCAGAATATATTTTCTCGCCTTGTCTGCATCCTTATCCAGACCTTTAGAGAGCCACAGGTATTCCTTAAAGTGCTTGACCGCCTTTTGTTGATTTTTAAGATACTCCGCATAGATAAAGCCCAGGTTATAGTTACAGCTGGCATCATCCGGTCTCATTTTCAGCGCCCTGAGAAATTCCCTGATAGCGAGTTTATGTTTTTTATGCTTAGTATAAAGCACGCCTAAATTGTAATGCACATCTGCAGTTTCTCTGATAAGTTTTTTATTCTCTTTGACTAACTCGGTAAATTTTTCTGGTAGATTCATAATATCATCCTTAAGGTCTTTATTTTCCGCTAAAAGCTCCTCATACCCCGCCCCAAATCTATCCTGAAGTTCCTTCACAGTATTCTGTGCACTTGAGAGCTCTCTTGCGAGATCTGCATTTTTATCTTTAACGCGCTTACCTTCTCTTCGTGTCACTCTGATAGTATTCTTTAGATCTATTTTTTCTTTTTGGAAAGAACCTATCTTCCTCTTTAGCTTGCTTATTCTCTTTGTCTCTACAATTCTATCTTCCTTTTTAAGGGTATTGGCTAAAAGTGTATTGTCTTTCTTTAAAGAGGCTATCTTTTCTTTTAATTCATTTATCTTCTTTTTTCCTGCCTCTCTAACGGCCTTAGAGATATTGGCCTTTTCTTTTTCCAGGGCATTAGCCAAAAGGGTATTATCCTTCTTTAAAGAAGCAATCTTTTCTTTTAACTCGTTTATCTTCTTTTTTCCTGCCTCTCTTATGGCCTTGGGGAGATTGGCCTTTTCTGTTTCTAAGGCCTTTTCTTTTTCTTTAAAAGCAAGGGCCAAATTGTTCTTTTCATTCTCTAAAGATAGTACTTTCTTCTTTAATCTCTTTATCTCGCCTATTGCTATCTGAGCATCCTTTTGTATTTTGAGCTGGGATTTATTAAGAAGTCCCTGTAAGCGGCCCCTTTCTTCGGTAAGGTCTCTGTTCTTTTTCTGGACATCATCCTTTTCACTAAGCAGTATCTTGCTTTTCTCGGCAAGCTCTTCTAAAGAAATCTTTGCATTCTCATATTTTTCTTTTTCCTTAAGAAGGACCTTGATCTCCTTTAAGATATTATTTCTATCATTAGAGATATTTTCTTTATCTGTAAGAAGAATCTCGTATTTATTTTTCAACTGCTCATATCCTTCCAACAATTTTTGATATTCTTTCCGAAGTTCTGAATCTTCCGATTTTGAGAAAGGAAGCTGAAAGGCATAAGCGTATCCTGCGCTAAGCGTAGCAATTAAAATAAATCCGATAGGCCACCAAAATAAATTTTTATTCATCATTCGGCCTCTATATTCTGAACGCTGGTATAGTCGCGATAAACATTCTTGATGCCTTCTTCTCCTTCTTCCTGAAAGTCGCCGGCGGTTAGTAGCCTATCGCCTTCAATGACATGGGGTGTGATCAAGATCAATAATTCGGTCACTTCATCTTCATTGGTCTGCATTTTAAAGAGATTCCCTAATAAAGGGATCCTGCCAAAAAAAGGCACCTGTCTACTTGAATGCACCTTTTCATTCTTACGCAGGCCTCCGATTATAATAGTGGAACTGTCTTTTACCATAACCGTGGTCTCCGCCATTGAGGTGTCCACGATCGGTATAAGATTATTGGTCGGCGTTCTCAAGCTACCGACTACACTGGAGATCTCAGGCTTTATCTTCATTGTAACATACCCGTCATTATTAATGGTAGGGGTCACTGAAAGCTGGATCCCTACATCAATAAAAGTCACATCTTCAGATACAGTACTGGTGGTCTGGCCAGTGGTGGTGGTGGTGGTCACATAAGCCTCTCTTTTTCCCACATGGATCTTTGCTTCCTGATTATTCACGACAGCTAATCTGGGATTGGAAAGGATCTTGGTATGCCCTATCGTATCTAAGAAGCTAAGCACGGCCTCCCATTGATCCGCCCTTCCAAAATAGATTTTTTCGCTAATAGCCGTTTTAGTCCCTGCAGTGGGGGCAGCGGTGCTGGTGAAAATCTTATTCCACTGACTATTGATGTCAGCAGTTGGATCATCAGGAGCAGTCTGAACCCGAGCGGCATACTGGTCAATAAAACTCGTACCTAACCTATCCAAAGGATTGAAGGCATGAGTACCCAGAAAGTTGAATCCCTCAGTACTCTTAATCAAGCCTTCCCATTCGACTCCCATCTCCGAGCCATCCGAAAGCGTAATCTTTATGATCTTGGCGTCGATAATGACCTCACGTGTCTTCCGGTCGAACGATTCGATCAACTGCTCAATATCTTCCATCCGTCCCGAAAAGGCCTGGACAACCACTTGATTACTGCGTTCATCTGCCTTTATAGAACCTACCTTTTTTGCATCCAACCTTTCCTTGAGCTGCTCCTCTATGTCCTTGGCCTTTGCGTATTTTAGATCAAATATCTGAATGTTGTTTTTCTTTTCTAATATAGCTATGGCCTCTTCGATCTCCTTGATCTTCTCCGGGGTATCCATAATCAAAAGAGTGCCTGTCTCCTGATCGACCACCACGCGTCCGATCTCAGTTTTAATGGCATCGACAAGGATAAAGGCATTTTCAGGGACTGCGTACTTGAGGCGAAATAGTTTGACCTCCCGTATATCAGAAAATTGCTTGCCATATAACTGCTTATATTCTGTTTCAGTCATAATAGTGTAAACATTTCCCCGTTTCTCATAGGCGAGGCCGTTACTGCGCAGGATTACATCAAAGACATCCCTGATCGGCACATCTGTAATCATAAACGTAACGCGGCCTGAAACATTTTTATTGACAACGATGTTCATCCCACCCTGTATTGACAGATACTTAAAGGCATCTGTGATATTCAGCCCACGTAAGTCCAAAGAGATCCGTTTATCCATAGTAGGCTCTTCACTCCTGGCCTCCATCGCCTCTTCTATCAATGTACTAAAACTAGCTGCCTCTTGCGCAACTCCGTCTAAAGTCTCTCCCAAATAGAGCCCCAATCCCAGTAACGCTGCACTTATAAGCACCAACCGTCTAATCATCTTTTATATCCTTATATTCCCTTTATCCCTATTTTCTAAACAGCGTTTACTTTAGCTCTAATTCTTCCCCTTCGTAACCCAACACTACCTTATCCTTAAATATCGCCTCTATCTTAATAATGCCGATATTCTCACCTTTTTTTACGATAAATACTCTACCTAGGCCCGCATCTTCGATCATCGCATCTGGGTCGCGAGACCAGGATATACCTACCAATTTTAAATTTTTGGCTGCCTCGGCTATCTTTTTGTTAGACTTCCAGGCCTGTCCCAAAACTCCATCCGATTCTTCCTCCTTCTCTATGAGGCTAAAAATATCCCTTTCCCCGATGTTCTCCACGTAAAAAGAGAGTTTTTTTAATGGTGAAGGCGTCTTTATCGTCTCGTCCTGCGTGGAGACCTTGGTCTCCACTTCCACTACAGGCGCCTTTTTCAAATTGAGCGCTGAAACAGTAAAAGTCGTTGCAAAATACGCTGCCAAAACAAAGACACAAAACCTAAGGACACTGTTTATGCCCTTTATATCTACGACCTCTCCTTTAAATGTTGAGAGATTCCTTATATTTTTTACAAAAAAGGAGAGCCTTCCCTTAAAAGCCCCAAAGGAAAATAAGCTCAAACCCTTTCGTACGGCCGCTTTACTGGACTTAGGCTTTTCAATCAAGCCTAATAACTGCTTTTCTGGAGTAAGCTCTCTTTCGGAAACCATCCCTCCTGCACCTTATCCCTGATCATCTCTTGAACAATATGTCTATCCACAACAAATCTATTTTTTATCACCAGCTGCTTCAGCAGCTTGTGGCAAAGCATCGTAACCTGCCGGGGGTAGCCCCGGGTAAACTCATAGATCTCCTCTATCGCCTCATTTAAAAACAGGTGCGTCCTCGAGTTAAATCCTGCCTTCTTGATACGAAATCCGATCATCTTTCTTGTTTCATCATAACTCAAGGGATTTAAGGTATATTTGAGACTGATGCGGTCAAAAAAGTTAGGAATATCCATTATCTTAGTATGCAATTCCAGCTGCCCCAGCAGTACCAATTGCAAAAGCTTAAATTCATTTGTCTCATAATTTAAAAGTATGCGCAGGCACTCTAAGGATACCTCGTTCAGTTTCTGCGCCTCGTCAATAATCAAGACCACGCTCTTTCCTTCCGTAATGCCCTTTTGAAAAAGGAACCTCTCCAGGGATTCTTTTAGATCAAGGATGGTCGACGGAGAGCTGCCGGATATAGGTATACCGAAGCTGCGTACAAGAGACGTAAGAAATATCTCTTCACTCTCAAAAGAAGGGTCCAGGATCATATGGAAGATAAAGTCTTCCCTTTCTTTTAATTCCTGGATAAGCTTCCTTGAAAGGGTAGTCTTTCCGGTCCCGACATCGCCAAGGATCACGCTCAATCCCCTCTTAAGACGCAATTCAATCAGGGTATTGGTCAAGGCTGCCTCATGTTCCTTTGAGAGATAAAAGAATTCTGGATCCGGGCTTGTGGAAAACGGCTCTTTTTCAAAACCTAATAACTTAAAATAGCTCATATCTTTATACCCTTTATCTTAACTTTTTGCAAATCAATCTCAAGGGATATCCCTCATTGCTCAGCCTAAAGATTTTATCTAGCTTTACCCTTACCTCATTTTCATAGTATAATCTCTTATTCGCTTTTCTTCTGACCACCGTAAAAAGCCCTAGGTTTGTATAATAACTCACAGTGGGGTAAGAGATGTCAAATTTTAAGGGAATCTCCTTGGCAAATATTAGCTTTTTCCTGTTATTCATGATTCACGCTTCCTTAATTAAAGAATCTCATACCACTTAATGCACTTACTACACTTACTGCATTTACTGCAGTAAGCACAAATTTATCATATAAAGTGGGTTTTGTCAAGGTAGGCAGGGGTAATTTCTTATATTATATATAAGATTATTATAGATTAAGTAAGTTTGAGTAATAAAGAGGGGTAGCGGGAAAAGGGTGAGGCCGAGGTTGTTATTCTCCTTCTGGGTTGTCTTTTTTAAGAAAGGCCTTGATGATCTTCTGCTCTTCCTCGGGTTTATTATCTTTAGCGGGGGCATTTTCTATCTTTCTAACCACCTCAAATCCGGAGACTACTTCTCCGAATATCGTATGTTTCATATTCAAATGGGGGGTCTCTTTTACAGTGATAAAAAATTGGCTTTTGTTTGTATTTGAGCCTGAATTCGCCATAGCCAGAAGGCCGGGACGGTCAAAAAGGACTTCATCGCTCACTTCATCTATAAAAGGATCGCCCCAGATGGACTCGCCCCCCTGCCCAGTGCCTGTAGGGTCCCCGCCTTGGATCATAAAATCCTTTATTACCCTATGAAATATCAAGCCATCGTAATAGCCCTTTTCCACTAGTCCTATAAAATTCTCACAGGCAAAAGGCGCCACATCAGGAAATAACTTTAATTCTATCTCACCGCTGGAGGTCTTAAGCACGATCAAAGATTTCTTTTTAAGCTCCTCTTTTTTAGCGGCAAGTTGTTTCTCTTGTATATAATCCTTATAATTTGCCCGTTTAAGCAGGTCTTCGAAATAACCCTTGACTAACTTTTGCTTCTTTACTCTTGTGAGTACATTTTTATAATATTCCTTCTTTTTATCATTGTATCTCTCCATATCTGCTTCTTTTTTGCGCAATAGACGAAAGACTGCATCGCCATAGTAAAACCTCGCTACTATAAAGTCGCCTTCGTTATGGCTATGGATATTATAAGCATCCTCCTTGGGTATCTTCCAGAGGTCTATCAATGCCTCCATAGACATTGTATTTATCCAGGAGGCGCCCTCCTGACCCTGGGGTCGTTTCTCATCATAGGTATCCTTCCAAAGCCTCGGATTTTCTTTAAGTTTTCCCAGAAACTCCTCTGCCTTTTCCTTGTTTTCAAATTTTATATATTCACTTTCGAAAGAATTATATTGATTCATGAATTTCTGCAGCATCTCTTCATCTGTTACTGAAACCTCTGGATCGCCCTTTAGTTTCAGCAATTTGTTGATTATTACCAAATCTTCAATGCGTCGCTCAAAGGTCTCTACATCCTCAGAAAATTGACTCTTAATCCAAAGACGATACTCACTGGTGTCGTATTCTATATCCTTTTCGGATAGCAAGCGGTTTAATTCTTCTTCCAGCTCTTCGCGACTTGCAGTAATATTTAAGTCTCTCGTCTCATGCCTATATATCAAATCCTCCCATGCCTCCAGGATGGTCTCCTCTTCCGTGCGCTCCTGTTTTCCTGTGCGTGTGAATAAAGAGGCTGTCTTAAAATAATAGATGAATTCTTCCCTCGTAACTGACTGGTCAAACGTCTCACCAACTACATCTGTCTTTAAGTAATCCTCCAACCCCTCGCTGCATACAACTGAAGGAAAAATTCCTGCCAGGGCCACCAAAGAGCATAGCAAAAAGCTAATTATACGAATCTTGAGTATATTACACATAAAGTTATTTTTACTCCTTTTCTATTTTTATTGTTACAGGTTTAGAAGTGACTTTATCACGAAAGGTATCTACCCCTATTTCTTCGCCGTATACATTATGATAAATCGCTACAATTTTATACTTGCCTGTCTCCTCTAAGTCAAAGTAAGCCCTCAAGCTCTTTTTTCTTTCTGAGGTTATCTCTTCATCCGGCTCCAATAAAACGAAATCACCTGTTCTGGGAAAACCGGTATCACGAGGCTCCCTACCTGGTAATTTTTCTCCAGAGGGACCTGTAACCTCGAGAAACAGCTCTCTATATCCAGGTTGGGAATCTTCTGAATTTACAAAGAATCTTTTATTGATATAAATCGGTTTACTAGCTATATTCTTTAAGCGAAAACTTATATATATTGGATCTTTAAGTTTATACTCGAGTTTATCTTCATCAAAAAGGAGTGTCAGTTTCATGGACGATGCTTCTTTTGCGCCAAGATACTGAGTCAATGACAAACAAAAACAAGTTAAAATTACAATAATAAGTATTGGCCTAAAAAACTTCATTCTTCCTCCTTTTTTTGTCTCAGTGCCTTCACTGTAAATTAAGGGCGCAGCTTTTTATGAGTTCTTAAGGTGGTTTCGATTATATTTTTGAGTTGAGTGAAATCTGCTTTTTTAGGGAAGAAGCCGGAAATCCCTAATTGCTGCGTTTGGGACGCCCTTTTTTCATCACTGTATGCAGTAAGCATAATGATCGGGGTCTCCGAATCAAACTCTCTGATCCGACGAAGGGCCTCAATGCCATCCATCTGCGGCATCTTGATATCCAGAAAGACTATATCAGGATGCTTCGATTTAACGAGCTCGATCGCCTCTTTACCGTTGGAGGCAGAGATCACCAAATATCCCTTTGCCTTAAGCCAGAAAGAAACCGACTCCAAAAAATCGGCTTCGTCATCCACTAAAAGGATCTGAATCTTCTTTTCCATATAGCTTCCCCTCCGATTTAGTCCTTAAGAAAGGTCTGTCGACAAAGTAAAAGAGAATGTCGTTCTTTTGCCTTCTTCGCTATCTACCCAAATCCTTCCCTTGTGAAGTTCAACAATCTCTTTGGCAATAGCCAACCCTAAGCCCGTTCCACCCATATCCTTGGAAACACTATCTCCCACTTGTTGGAATTTACCAAAGACTTTATCCAGGCTCTTTTTGGCTATACCGATCCCTGTATCAGTTATACTCACGATAAACGCATTTTTTTCATCCTTCGCTAACCCAGCTTCAATAGTTACTGTGCCATTCTTTGGAGTAAACTTGACCGCATTTCCAACAATATTATTCAGGACCTGGATGATTTTATCGAAATCCAGATTGATTTCAGGCAGGTCTTTTTGAACCATTTTTTGAATACGGATCCCTTTGGTGTTTGCCCAGGGAGTCATGGTATCACAAACCTCATCAATAGTCTTTTCAATAGAGCAGGAGGTAAGCCTCAGCTTCATCATAGAGGCCTCTAGTTTAGAAAGATCCAGGAGATTATCGATCAATACAGCGAGTCGCTTTAGGTTACGCTGAGCGATGGTAAGAAATTTTTCCTGGTCTCCATTAAGCGAACCAGTAGCTTTACTCAAGAGTAGAGATATAGAATTCTGAATAGTACCGATCGGCATGCGCAGTTCATGGGAGACATTGGAAACAAAATCTGATTTCATCTGATCCAATTCCTTCTGCTTGGTCACATCGCTAAGCACCGACACCATACCCACTGTTTTCCCATATTCATTCTCTATCACTGCGGTACTTGCCCTCAACACCTTCTTTGTCTCATCCTCGCCGCCTATGACTTCTATTTCCGTTCCCTCTTTGTTCTGAGATTTACCCGTTAAAGAAACCAAATGTTCATCTTTTATATCTTTTAAAATAGATTTGCCTACCTTTTCTTCTCTTTTAACATCCAGCAGTTTCTCAGCGGCTGGATTCATCAAGAGGACCTCGCCTTTTTCGTTGACCACTACCAGGCCGTCAGAAATACTGCGGATCACTGCTTCTGTCTGCTTCTTCTCTTTGCTAAGCTTTTCATACTTCTGGTTAACAATGTTAGAGGTCTCTTTCGTCTCTTTGATGTCTATCTCATATCTTTTACTCAATTCTTCTCTGACCGAATCTACCTTTCTATCTAACTCCTCAGTAAAAACATTCGATATTGCCAAAGAGACCTGTTTCTGTTCATCAGGAGGGATTGATAATTTGCCTACCTCTTGAAAGACAGCTGATGTCAAGGATCCTTCTGGCCTGGCTATTCTCTTTGTCTCTATGGTCCTTCCTTCTACATATCCCCGCATCTTTGCAAAATTGGCCACTATTATTCCTAGTATCACGCTTCCTATTATCACAAAAAAGAGAATCACTGGATATCTTCCTCGCCTTACTCGCTCATTGCCTTCCTGATGAGCTCCTTGTCAGTATGTGCCTCATCCGGATAAACGGCATAACCAAATTGCACTTTAATCACATCGGCCAATTGTTTGCGAACCAGATAGTCCTTTAAAAGCTTTTCCGATCTTGTTTTCACTTTGAAGCCGCCTTTTTTATCGCATTCCCTCAAGCTGATGCCTACCATATCCGGGCCTTTAAAAACCATATCTCCTGCATGACGAAAGCTCTTCTCAAGAATACCTTTGGCATCTTCTAAAATAGTATCCATCTTTTCTTCGGAAAACTTATTTTTTGCCCTATCGAAAGTCTTCATAGACACAATAACAAGACACATCTTTGAACCTTTGCCTATTGCCTCTTTTACGCTGTCATTGACATGTTCCCTGAATATAACCCTGGCAGTATACTTAGGCAAGGTGAAAATAAACCTTGTGCCTTTACCGAGCTTACTCTCAGCCCAGATGGCGCCATTGTGCATCTCAATAATACCCTTAGTTATAGGAAGACCTAATCCTGTGCCTTTTTCACCAGAGCCAGGGGTGCGTCCGAACTGTTGAAACTTGTCAAAGACTCTGGGTAGGTTTTCTTTTGAAACCCCTATGCCCGTATCATTCACGCTACATTCAATATCATCTTCTCTATTCTTGACTGAAATCTCTATAAAACCCTGGTGGGTAAACTTTAAGGCGTTGTATACAAGATTGGTAAACACCTGCATAAGCTTATCAGGATCGACATAGACTATGATCTCTTCCTCCGGAAGATTCGCCTTCAGCTCTAAGCTTTTTTGTTTAACCTTTATCTCAAGAGAAAAGATGAGTTTCTGCATAAAAACTTTTATATCAACGGGTCTTTTTATAAGCTCTATCTTCCTGGCTTCGATCTTTGATATATCAAGTAGATCATTTATGATACGCGTCAATCTATTTATATGCTCTAGCGCCATAGTAAGGATCTTGGTTTGTTCTTCGTTCACCTTGCCCGGTATCTCATCCAGGATAATACTTATCCCTTCCTTAGTAATGGTCAGCGGGGTACGCAATTCATGTGAAACAGTAGAAATAAACTCGGATTTTAATTGATCGAACTCCTGAAGCTTCTTATTCTTCTCCTCCAGCTCCTTGTAAAGAAGCTTAATGGCTTCATTTGTCTTTTTAAGCCCCCACGCTTGTATCTCTAATTCACCTTTTGCATCTTGCAATATTTTCTCATTCTTTTTTTGCCTCGCAATGTCTCTGGCGATATGCACACTGCCAATAAGACCACCCTTATCATCAAAAATAGGCGAGGCAGTGACCAAAAGAGGTATGCCGATATTCGGATCGCCTACCTCTTCTATGTGAACATTCTTATCTTTTTTACATTTCCAGTATGGACAGTTTGGCCATGGCTTATTTAGCTTATGAAATATCTTATGGCACTTTTTACCAATAATATCTTCAGGCCGTAATTTAAGAAGATTTATACCGGTCTTATTTATCCTGATAATATTAAAATCCTTATCTAGGATAAAGACTAGATCTTTTATAGAATCAAATGTCCTTTCCCAATCTCTAGCGACCTTTTCTATCCCTTTTTCTAGGGCCTTGTCCCTTTTACCCGCGCCTACTGTAAGTATATTTCTTTTCTTCTTTTTCATATTTATAGTATCAAATAATCCTTTTAACGGCTTCGATCAAAGGAGAAAAATTACTGCTCTTGGCAAAATAATCATCTGCCCCTGCTTTTTTGGCCTCTACCGCATCTACGGCATCGATTGAGCCTGTTACAATAATAATCTTTGGATTGGTCAGGCCCTCCGTTTTCCTGATCTCTCTACAGATCTCAAAGCCATTGGCGTCAGGAAGTATAGTATCCAGGATTATCAAATCCGGTTTTTCTTCCCTTGCCTTCTTTGTCCCCCCTGCGCCATCCTCAGCTGTAACGATCTCACTGTAACCGGCTTCCTTTAAATATCTTTTTATGATCATCAGGTCATCTTTATTGTCATCGACGATCAGGATCTTTTTGCCCTTTCCCATCTCAGCGCTCCTTCTTTTTTGCGCGCGAAAACTTATTGATCCTATGCCAGTAAGAAGCGAATACCTTGATGACGTCAACAAATTCTTCGTACTTAATAGGTTTCTGTATATAACTGGCAGCATGACTCCGGTAACTTTTAACGATATCTTCTTGATTCTTAGAGCTAGTGAGCATGATAACAGGTATTGTCATATATTCCAGGTCTTTTTTAAGCGTCTCGAGCACCTGAAATCCGTCTACCTTGGGCATATTGATATCCAGGAGTATCAGATCCGGCATAGGGTATTTTTGTTTGTCGCTATACCCTCCTCTATTATAGATAAAGTCCAATGCCTCCTGGCCATCACGGACAACATAGAGATTGTTTTTAAATCCTACTTCTTTAAATGCCCTCTGGGTTACTAAAATATCATCTTCGTTATCCTCGACCAAGAGGATATTCATCTGAACATCATTTGTCTTATCTTGAAGGTTCTTGTCTGACATATATTACCTCCCCTCTCAACGCGCTAGCTGGAGGATGCATCTTTTTCATCCTGTTTTTTTAGGGCCTTTTTCAAAGTACGCTCTGAAATAGTCCCATCTTCGATTAAGATCTCGCCCAGTTTCTTCTTCTCTACCGGCTTCTTCGGAATAGTAAAACAAAACTTGGCTCCCTTGCCGAGCTCGGATTCGATCCATATACGGCCTTGATGATCGTCGATAACATTTTTTACAATGCTCAAGCCTGCTCCGGTCCCCTCATACTCTTCCTGTTTATGAAGCCGTTTGAATATCCCGAATATCTCTTTGTGATATTTCTTATCTATGCCTATGCCATTATCCTTCACATAAAACTCATATACATCGCTTTTATCATTATACCCTACTTGTACCTCTGGATTAACATCTTTATTTTTCGAAGAGAACTTTATCGCATTATTGATCAGATTTAAGAACACCTCTCCTAACTTGATACGGTCACAGCTTACAACAGGGAGATCTTTTGCGATCTTTAATCGTACATTGTTCTTTTTGATATCGAATTCTATCCTCTCCGTAACCGACTCTATCAATTCGCCTATATTGACGTCTTCAAAAGGATTCTTGATCCTGCTGATCCTGGATAAGCTCAAAAGGTCATCGATGAGTTCTGTCATCCTGTTTACGCCTGAGCGGATCCTCCCTAGATAATTCTTCCCATCCTCATCAAGTTTACTGGCATAGTCTTTCTCTATAAAAGTGGCAAATGCATCGATCCCGCGAAGCGGCGCCCTGAGATCATGAGAAGCAGTATAGACAAAACTATCGAGCTCATGGTTAGCCTTTTCCAGTAGCTTTTTTTGTTCCTCCAACTCAAGCCTTTTTTGTTCTATATTGGCATTGGCTTCGACAAGACTATCGGTCATTTGATTAAAAGACTGAGCCAATTCTCCGATCTCATCCTTCGCATCTATCCTTGCCCGCGCCGAAAGATTACCGCTGGCAATCGTACCTGAGATCTCTGTCAATTTCTTGATGGGGGCGGAGACAGAACGAGCGATGATAATCGCCATGAATGCGACTATGATCAATAGGCCTGAGGCGATCCTCAATAGTCTATTTCTTAAGTGCCTTGCTGAAGTGAAGACCTCTCTTGTATCCATTTTTACAACCATGCCCAATCTAAAAGAAGGTAAGAATCTACGTACGGTCAATGTCTTTTTGCCTCGATAATCAATAGACACACCAAATCCCTTTTCTCCTTTAACGGCCTTCTGTATATCCGTCTCTTCTTTTGATCCGATAGACACTCTTCTTTTCAACGCTGCATTGGGATCGAATCTTAAGGGCGATATAAAGACCACCTGATCTTGTATGCTTGAAGCTATAATCGTCTCGCCTGTCTCACCTAGGCCTGTATAGTCCTGCGCAAATTCATAAAGGACCTCGTTTCCCATCTGGAGCGCAACTACACCTACGAGATCCCCTGCTTTAAAAATCGGCGCAGCAATAAAACAAGCTGCCTTTCCAGTCTCAGGGTGATATTCAAAATCAGATATCTCTGTTTTTAGAGAGTTCTTTACCTTGATAAACACCTTTGCGATTTCAGAATCTCCCTCTAATGCCCTTTCATAAAGCGAGCCAAGGGCTATTTCGCCTTTTGTCGAAAATATCATATCGCCGTCAGGGTGGACAAGAAAAAGGCCCTGATAGCCAAATGACTTCTCGTAGTAAGTTAAAAATGGTCCAAATTCCTGAAGGGTGGCTTCATATTCCGGCGAACGAACTCCGCCTATATTAAACGCCTCGCTGAATTTCTCCATGGCTAGAATAGTATCTGAGGTATGAGATAGTCTGGTTACGTTTCTCTCTTTTTCACTAAGATATGCCTCTACTTGATTGGCCTTATTGTCACTAACTGCGCGGAGGGTATTTGTCACTTCTTGCACTAAGACCCTTTGAGAACTACTGTAGCTTATATAAGTAGCGATGATCAAAGGCACTAAGGCGATAGCCAAAAACCATAAAATAAACTTGATGGTAATCTGAAGGTCTTTAAAATACCGAAGATTAAGCATATTTTGTCTCTAAAGAAATTTACCACGCTTTCTATATACTGTCAAGGCCGCAACGTGCACCCTCAGACAGTATACACTCTATCTTACCAAAAAATATACGCCTAAAACTATAAGCAGGATAGAGAAAAATCTCATAACATTTTGATAAGATTTGTCGTCTAAATATCTCTTTCCTTTATCTATAGCATAAGACATAAATCCATACCACGCTATATCTGCCAACCAATGTCCTAAAGTAAGGATGATTGCGCCTAAAACCCCAAGGAATAACAAGGCCCTTATAATAGTAGAAATGCCTATAGTTGCCCACCAAACCAAGAATCCGGGGCTTATGACACTAAAGAAGATCCCGCCGATGAATAAGCCCTTATTAAACCCTCCTGAATTAGTTTTCATATCAGGAAGTCTCATCTTTCCTGAATATAAAAGGAGCATAACGCCCATAATGATCAAGGCCAAACTACCAATAATAGATACGGTGGAAAGAATAGCTTTAGAAGAAGTGACTAGCCCCTGCAATCCTAAAAGTATAAAACATATAAACACAAATTCTACAGCGATATGTCCTGATATTATCTTTAGGCCTGCGAATCTATTGCCCTTCAAGGCCTCAGAAACAGTAAATAAGGTCAAAGGCCCTGGGATCATGGCCCCTGAAATCCCAATAGTAATCCCTGTA
The DNA here is from genome assembly GCA_042570105.1 of Candidatus Omnitrophota bacterium. Taxonomy (GTDB): domain Bacteria; phylum Omnitrophota; class Gorgyraeia; order Gorgyraeales; family Gorgyraeaceae; genus JBHPHW01. The sequence continues at coordinate 26,458 of JBHPHW010000009.1, forward strand.
AAAAACAAAAGTATTAGATCCATCATCTTGATCTTTGCTGAGAAGAGCAGTATCTCTTTATAACCTTCTTCGCCTTGACTAATGCCCTTTTTCTATGACTTATTTTATTCTTTTTATACGCGCCTAACTGAGCGAATGTCCTTTTATATCCATATGGTATAAAAATAGGGTCATATCCAAATCCAGTCTCGCCAACACTCTTAAACCCTATCCTACCTTTACATCTTCCTTCTCTTACGCCAACTATCTTCCCTCTATCAGCAATAGCTATAACGCATCTAAACTGCGCCTTTCTTTTATATAGGGGGGTATCTTTAAGTAATCCTAGAAGTTTCCTATTATTGCTGGCGTATGTGGCGCCTTTACCAGAAAAACGCGCCGAATAAACACCGGGCTTGCCCCTGAGCACCTCGACCTCAAGACCGGAATCATCTGAAATTACAAGCCTTTTTAAAAATCGTGAGGTCTGGATCGCCTTCTTTTTGGCATTGGCCTCAAAAGTCAGACCATCTTCTTTGACCTCCGGCACATCTTTAAAATTATTAAGGGAAAGGGCCTGTAAAGGCAGGTCATTGAGAAGCGTCTTTATCTCGGTAAATTTATCACGATTTCTTGTCGCAACAACAAGTTCCATTATAAATCTAATTTCAGAATACCCTTTTGGATAGCGCTAAGTTTTTTAATACCTGTCTCTGCAAGCGAGATCAGTCTATCTAGCTCCTTCTTGGAAAAAGGTGTCTTCTCCGCTGTTCCCTGAAGTTCGATCAGTTTGCCATGGCCAGTCATAACTACATTCATATCAACTTCTGCCTTCGAGTCTTCTTCATAATTTAAATCCATACACGATTTACCGTCTACAATACCAACGCTCACAGCAGCTACGTAATCCTTCACAGGAAGCCCATTTATTATACCCTTATTTTTTAGAGTAAGGAGCGCATCTATAAAAGCAACAAAACTTCCAGTAATGCTTGCGGTGCGAGTCCCTCCATCGCCTTGCATTACATCGCAATCGATCCAGATGGTCCTCTCGCCTAACTTCTCGAGCTCTACGACGGAACGTAGACTCCTCCCTATGAGACGCTGTATCTCTTGAGTGCGGCCACTCTGTTTGCCGCGGGAAGATTCCCTCTGGATCCTCGTCTGGCAGGAACGCGGAAGCATGCCATATTCTGCCGTTACCCATCCCGAACCTGAATTTCTTAAAAAGGACGGGACCTTTTCTTCTACTGAAGCAGTACAAATAACTTTTGTATTCCCTATCTCTATCATGCAGGAACCTTCTGCAAACTTCATAATGTTCCTCTTTATCTTAACGTCCCTCAGCTCTGTGAGTTTCCGGCCATCACTCCTCATCTACTCCCCCCTTATCATCGAATAGATACAATTACTGGAAAATCTTCTATCTCCAGCCTACGTATTGCCTCTGTCCCTAAATCTTTATAGGCTATGACTCTACTTAACCTGACCAATTCTCTTAAATATGCGCCTGCCCCGCCAATCGTTATAAAATATACGCCTCCGAACCTTTTTATTAGAGAAGCTACTTCTCTTGAACGCTCTCCTTTTCCTATCATGCCGATTAGGCCATGTTTTAATAGAACCGGCGTAAATGGATCCATCCTGGAACTTGTGGTCGGGCCACATGAACCAATGATCTCTCCGGGCCTAGCAGGTGTCGGCCCTGTATAATATATTGTCTCGCCCTTGATAGAAACCGGCATCTTCTTACCAGACTCCAATGCCTTGATCAATCTTTTATGTGCGGCATCACGAGCAGTTAGAACTGGCCCATTCAGTAAAAGTTCCTCCCCTGGCCTCAGGGTCTTTACAATATTCTTCGTTAATGGTAGATATATCCTTCTCATAACCTAATTGGTGCCACTGCGCTCCTCTCTGTAGGCGTCCTATTTTGGTACACCCTATTTTTTGATAGGGTGTACCAAAATAGGACGCCTACAGATATACCATCAGACACCTAAACTACCTTCCTTGCATCTCTCGTTGCATGACAGCTGATATTTACTGCAACTGGTAGACCTGCAATGTGAGTAGGGTATGTCAATACACTGACTCCAAGAGCTGTGGTATTGCCCCCCACACCCATAGGGCCGATCTTTAATCTATTGACCTTCTTTAATATATTATGTTCTAATCTTGCGATATGGGCCTTTTTACTCCTTACGCCTGCTGGCCGAAAAACTGCCTCCTTGGATAGGGCTACTGCCTTATCAAGTGTCCCACCAATCCCCACACCTATATACACAGGAGGACACGCCTTTGACCCTGACTGGCTTACAGTATCTATGACAAAATCTTCGATGATCGAAGTCGGATCTGTGGGCCTGAACATCCTGATCGAGCTTGTATTCTCACAACCAAACCCTTTTATCGCAACTCTTATATCTATCTTAGTGCCTGGCGCGATCTGAGTATATATTATAGGAGGCAGATTCGTGTTTGTATTTTTCCTTACAAGAGGATCCTTTACGATAGATTTTCTAAAACGACCCTCTTTATAAGCCTTACCTACACCGATCTTGACTGCCTTATCAATGCTGCCTTTTATCTTTACATCCTTCCCTACTTTAAGATATACAACTACCATACCTGTGTCCTGGCATATCGGAATTCTTTTTTTCTTTGCTAATCCTGCATTCTCAATGATGATCCCCAGGATACGCCTTGCCTTAGCGCTAGAGTCTCTTTTTTTCGCAAGCTTTAACGCAGTAAGGATATCCCTTCTCAGTTCAAGATTTGCCTTTATACACAAATCCCTTACTATTCCCGCTATAAGTCTATCCTTTATAATCCGCATCACCTCACCTCTAAAATCTTATGGACCTGCGGTATAATCCTGACATTACTCAAGCCTTCTTTTGCCTTATCAAAAAAAATAGGTAATCCATCTATTCTTTCAATTATACCACGCAAACTAGCTGGTTGAATAATAAAAGGTATATTTTTATCTATATCTTTTACTAAAGATATTGCCGCCTCAATATCAGATAAATGAGTCTCTTTTGTGACAATTGATTTTACAAATACCTCTTTTTTTACGGCCTCTCTCAAAAACATAGAGTGTTCCTGCCAATAGGCCTTAAGCCCTGTCGAAGAAGGAAGTTTTAAATCCATGCTGATTATATCGATGTGATCCAGCACCTCTAAAAGCCTGTCTTTAAGTATCCCATTAGTCTCAAGATAAATCTTTAAGTCCTTTTCCTTTAAAGCCGGAAGGAGCTCTTTTAAAAAATCTGTCTGTCTCAGCGGTTCTCCTCCGGTTAAAGATATAATCTCTCCTTTTTCTTTAGCCAATTTCTCAATAATTTCATCTGGGGCATACTCTGAAAAGAAGGTCTTTCTACTCTCATCGCAAAATTTGCACGAAAGGTTGCATCCATAAAACCTTACAAAAATATGTCCTTCTCCTACATAAAGGCCTTCGCCCTGGATCGAGGTAAATATCTCTGTAATCCTTGCCTTTTTCATATATTATCGAAACCTTTTTTTCTTAATCTACACGCATCGCACTTGAGGCAGGGTCTCTTGCCACCTTTGTAACATGACCATGTAAGATGAAAAGGTACGTTTATCTTTCTACCTATATTTACTATATCTTTCTTTGTCTTATATAAAAGCGGGGTCTTTATCCTGATACCTTTGGTTTTTGTAGCTTTACCTAACAATCTGTTGAAACTCCTGTAGTAGAGAGGCCTACAATCAGGATATCCTGAAAAATCCCTTGCATTTGCACCAATAAAAATAACCTTGGCCCCTATTGCTTCAGCAAATGAAAGCGCAAAACTCAAGAATATAGTGTTTCTGGCTGGGACATACGTAGGTGGGATCTTTATTTTCTTTGAAGAGAGGTCTCTATCTTCCGGCACAGAAATTTTCTTGTCTAAAAGGGCGCTCCTTTTCCAGGGCAATCTTATATCTAAAACATAATGCCTGGAATCCGATATACGAGCAAGCCTCTTTGCAGATCCGATCTCTTTTTTATGCCTTTGTCCATAGTCGAATATAAGACAATGTGTCTCGTAACCCTTCTTCCTGGCGTAAAAAAGCGTAACTGCTGAGTCCATGCCTCCTGAAAGTAATACAACTGCTTTTCTCATATTTGGCTCTAGGCCCTAGGATGTACTTTGTCGTATATAGCCTTTAAACGTTCGGTTGTAACATGGGTATAGACTTGCGTGGTGGATAGATTTGCGTGCCCCAGGAGTTCCTGCACTGACCTTAGGTCTGCGCCTCTATCAAGTAAATGTGTAGCAAAAGAATGCCTAAGAGAATGAGGGGATATCTTTTCATTTAAGGCAGTCTTACGTATATATTTTTCAACGATTCTCCTCACTGCCCTGTCAGACATGCGCCTCCCGCTCTTATTCACAAAAACTGCCTTTTTTTCTTTTATATTTAAGGCATTGATCTTCTCAAGATAATTCCGTATAGCCCTCACTGCCCTGTCACCTATTGGCGCAAGACGCTCTTTCTTGCCCTTGCCACGGACCTTAAGCACTCCGGCTATAAAATCAACATCGCCTTTATCCAGGCCTACAAGCTCCCCTACTCTTATACCGCTGGAATAAAGGGCCTCGAGTATTGCCCTATCCCTAAGGCCATAGGCATCGGAAAGATGGGGAGATTCAATAAGTCTTGCCACCTGGTCTATATCTAAAAATAACGGGAGCTTCTTCTCTAGCTTTGGCGTCTTCAGCCCGGAGGCGGGGTTGGATTTCATATAACCTTCCCTGCAGAGAAATTTAAAAAAACTCCTGAGGCAGGCCATCTTTCTCGCTACAGTCCTTTTTGAAAAATTCTTCTCCTTCATGCGGGCTAAGAACAATCTCACATCCACATGCTTTATATCTTCCAATGCCTTTTTCTTCACCGAGTTATTAAATTCCTTTAAATCTATCTGGTAGTTTATAAGGGTATGTTGTGAGGCATTTTTTTCGATCTTAAGGTAGGTTATGAATTTTTGTATATACCTGTCTAGCATCTTTTTTCATCATGCTACTCTTTTTGAGAAGGTAACCGGCGTGAGATGTGTCTACATTTTGGATAATTACTGCATCCATAAAAATGGCGGCCTTTTTTGGAGCGCTTTTCAATAAGCGTACCGCCGCACCCCTCTTCCGGACACACCACTCCTGTCGGGATCGACTTTGCAAACCTGCATTTTGGAAAATCAGAGCAACTCAGGAATCTGCCAAGCCTCCCCCATTTGATGACCAGCGGTTTCCCGCATGTATCGCAAACTTCAGAGGTTGCTACTGTCTCACCTTTGACCTTTCTCATATTCACTTTAGCGTGCTCTAAATCTTTTTCAAAAGGGACATAAAATCTCTTTAATACGCCGAGCTTCTCCTCTTTGCCCTCTTCTATCTCATCCAGATCATCTTCCATCTTAGCGGTAAATTCCAGATCCAGGATATCTGAAAAACTTTTCATCAAAAGGTCTGTAACCACCATGCCTAGCTCAGATGGATAAAAATATCCCTCTCTCCTTTTTACATAATTCCGGGCGGCGATTGTCTGGATGATAGGGGCATAAGTGCTTGGCCTTCCGATCCCATACTCCTCTAATGCCTTTACAATAGATGCGTCAGAAAATCTAGCAGGGGGCTTCGTAAAATGCTGGCTGGGATCTAACTTTACAAGCTCTAGTTTTTCGCTGACTACTAAAGAAGGAAGGATCTTCCCGTCTTCCTTCTTTTCCTCACCTTCTTCGTAGATAACGCTAAAACCAGGAAAGATCTTCTGCGAGCCCTGCGCCTTTAAAATGAATCTACCTGCGGTTATTTCTACACTCACTACTGAAAATACAGCGGGGTTCATTTGGCTTGATATAAAACGATTCCATATCAGGGTATATAGCTTGATCTGGTCTTGATTGAGATATTCCTCTAAGTCTCCTGGTTCCTTTAAAGGTAACGCTGGCCTTATGGCCTCATGCGCCTCTTGCGCTCTCTTTTTAGATTTAAACTTATTCGGTACACTGGGTAAATACTCTTTCCCGTATTTATCGGTTACATAGCTTCTTGCGCACTCTTCTGATTCCTTTGATACCTTTACGGAATCTGTTCTCATATAGGTAATGAGGCCTGTGTTGCCTTCCTTGCCTATTTCCATGCCTTCGTATAATTGCTGAGCGATCCGCATAGTCTTGCTGGCCCGAAATCTCAACTTGTGAAATGCCTCCTGCTGAAGCTTACTCGTAGTAAAAGGCGACTGGGCGTATCTTCTCTTCTCTTTTTTCTGAACGTCACTGACCAAAAATTTTTCTTTCTGCAGCTCATCTCTTATCTTTTCGGCCTGAACGCCCTTTACAACATCTATCTTTTTCCCATCCATCTTGTCAAGCTTCGCAATAAAATTTGTCGGTTCCTGGTGTACTGATGCGGTAGCGTGCTTTTTTAACTCTGCGGTTATCTCCCAGTATTCTTTTGGCACAAACGCCCTTATCTCATTTTCTCTATCGACGACCATTCTTACAGCAACTGATTGCACCCTTCCGGCTGAAAGACCTCTGCCTACCTTTCTCCATAATAAGGGACTGATGCTATAGCCAACGAGTCTATCCAGGATCCTCCTTGCCTGTTGTGCGTCAACTTTATTAATATCTATATCGCATGGATGGCTAAAGGCCTTCTTTATCGCATCCTTTGTGATCTCGTGAAATGCCACCCTTCGTATCTTCTTCTTTTTCTTTCCCAGAAGATTATAGAGATGCCAGCTTATCGCCTCTCCCTCTCTATCTGGATCTGTAGCAAGAAAGATCTTATCTTTTCCCTGTGCCTTCTTTTTTAGGTCATCGATTGTCTTTTGTTTCGCAGGTATCACTGCGAATTGTGCCTCAAAATCCCCTTCTATATCTATGCCCATGGTAGACTTAGGTAGGTCCATAATATGCCCCATTGAGAAAGAAACGACAAAATCCTTCCCCAATATCTTATTTATCGTGTTGGCCTTGGCAGGAGATTCCACTATCACAAGAAATTTAGACATAACTACCCTCCACCTATAATCTGAACTATCTCCAGAGAGTCATTTTCATGCAGCTTGGTTTCGGGATAATCCATTCTCTTTACAATATTTTTATTTAATTCCACGGCCACAATATCCTTATTGATCCCCAGATCTAAAAGAAGCTCCTCTAAGGTAGCGAGTCCTGAGATCTTTCTATCCTCGCCGTTTATTTTAAGTTCCATCAGGTATCTCCAAAAAATCTAGCAAAGTTTTACAAAATTCTTGCCTGGAAGCTGCTTTGCGAATCTTCTAATCTCCAGATCCATAAGTATTCTGGAAATCTCAGTAAGGGCCATTCCGCTTTCTTCAGATATCTCATCTATGTGCTTAGGCCCGCTAGATAGTAAATTATATACCAAAGTTTCCTTTTTGTCCAATTTAGGAAGGAGAATTCGCTCACTTTTCCTTAAGCTATCACTTATCTCTAGATCTAACTCTTCGAGTATATCACTTGCAGTTTCAGCAAGTTTTGCGCCGTGCTTTATAAGCTTATGCGTGCCTTTCGAAGTAAATGAATCTATCTTTCCCGGAACCGCAAAGACATCTCTACCCTGTTCTACAGCAATATCGCTTGTAATGAGGGCGCCGCTTTTTTCGCTAGCCTCCACAACTACGACACCTAAAGATAGGCCGCTTATGATCCTATTCCTTTTAGGAAAATTCCCTTTTTGTGGTATCGTCATCATAGGAAATTCAGATATCACTGCGCCTTTAGCTGAAATCTCATTAGCTAAAATGGTGTGTTCTTCAGGATATATATTCAAAATACCGGAACCCAAAATAGCTAATGTCCGTCCTTTTGCCTTTAATGCCCCTTTATGCGCGCTGGAATCAATGCCCCTTGCTAGCCCAGAAACCACAGTAATACCTCTCGAAGACAATTCAAATCCAAGCCTTTCGGCTGTCTTCAGGCCATAAAAAGATGCGAGACGCGAACCCACTATTGCTACGGATGTATTATCCTGCGGTAAGATCTTGCCTTTTACATATAAAACGATAGGGGGGTCATATATATTTTTTAGATTTTCAGGGTACTCCTCATCTAAAAAGGTTATGACACTGACATTGTGTTTTTTTACTAAATGTAACTCTTTCTTTATGTCTATCTTTTTAATGGATTGGACTATCTTTAGGGCTATCTTCAGTCCTATATCCTTTACCTTTATAAGTTCGTCTTCCTTGGCTTTAAAGATCCTATCGAGAGTTCCGAAATGTTTCAAAAGATTCTGTGTCCTGATGCTCCCAAGGTCCTCTACCATATTGAGAATGATCAATCCCTCTCTATCATTCATAGATCTATTAACCCCTGTATTCTTTCTGCGACCTCTTCTATGCTCAGATTGTCGGTATTTATACAAAAATCTGCTTTTTTGTAGTAAGGAGCTCTTTCTTTTAATAAACTCTCTATCTTTTTCTTGGGATCAGGGACATTTAAAAGAGGCCTGGTTGCGAGATTTTTTGTCCTCTCAAGAATGACATCCGGCGAGGCCCCAAGGCAAATAATGACGCTATTCTTCTTAAGGTTTTTAAAGTTCTCTTCATCAATAACCGCTCCACCTCCTGCGGATATAACAATCCCTTCTCTATCTGAAGCCTCTCTTACAATATCTTTCTCCACTCTTCTGAAATACGGTTCGCCTTTTTTCTCGAATATCTCTCTAATCGACAGGCCAACTCTATCTTCTATGATCTCGTCCAGTTCCAAAAATTCGCGGTTAAGTCTACCTGCAAGCTTCTTCCCTGCAGCAGTCTTCCCTGTCCCCATAAAACCAACCAGCACTATATTACGCATAATTTTCTCCGGCAATTATCGTTATAAACTATAACAGATGCCCTCTTAATAGTCAAATTTTTTAAAAATCCCATTTACTCCTTGCGTATTTAGCTAGCATATGGTATGCTTTTCTGCAAAAAATGAAAACCATACTTAGGCTATCTATAGTTTTAATATCTCTCCAGCTTGTCTACGTAGGCTCTATTTGTGCCTTAGAGATAAAGAACGAGAACAAATATCTCATAGATGCGAGGGGAGACGATGGGGACATCTACTTAAACCGTCTTTCGCTTCATAAAAAATTAGATCGTCATGAAATAGAGCTATCTTTCTTTGGAGAGGCGCAGTGGAATTTCGAGATAAGTGAATGGGAAAAATTAACACTGGGCCTGGAAACAGGTAAATTCTTTCGGGAATATCTCTATGTAGGGCAATCTGTCCAATTTATATCCGGCGAGATCCTTGACTATATGGCCTTCGATGCAAACAGCAATTCTATTGACACGACTACAAAGATAAGGCTCCTTCTGCCTCTCGCAGAACATTTCTCTCTTCGTCTTTTTGAAGAATACGCATTAAACCTTGAGAAGGGGAGAGATGAATCTAACGAGATAGGGACTGAAGTGATCTATAGCCCTAAAGATTCATATTCTGTTGGCATTGGATGGCACCATATTGACAGGATCCATAATTTCGATACTGATTACGTAAGCCTGTCTCTAACACTAAATTTTTAATCCGGCGAGATAAGCTTCGCAATTTCTTTTTATCTCTGCGACACTATCCCCTCCGAATTTCTCCATCAATACATTACTTATAACAAACGCGCACATACTCTCAGCTATTACCCCTGCACTTGGAACAGCGCACACATCAGATCTTTCGGTAGCGGCCTTCATGGGTTCCTTCGTAGTAATATCTATTGAATCCAGTCCCCTCATCAATGTGCTTATAGGCTTCATATAACCGCGCACTATTATATTCTCACCGTTTGATACTCCTCCTTCAATACCCCCAGCGTTATTAGTCTTTCTGTAAATACCTTTGGCCTTAGAATAGAATATCTCATCATGCACCTTTGAGCCGAGTTTTTTGGTAGATTCTATCCCATTTCCTATCTCAACTGCCTTGACAGCCGGTATAGACATAATAGCCTTCGTAAGCTTTGCATCCAGACGCCTGTCACTCTGTGCATAACTCCCAAGCCCTGCTGGAACACCATCTACTATTACCTCGAATGTGCCTCCCAGCGTATCCTTCTTCTCCTTCGCATTGTCTATCTCCTCTATCATCAATTTTTCAGAGGTCTCATCAGCGCAATTTAATTTAGACCCTGACAAATTCTTAAGTATACCGTCAAAGCTCAGGCTGGATGTATGGGATTCTACTCCGCCTATCATTGCAACATGGCTCAATATGCGTATCTTAAATTCTTTTAACAGCAGCTTGGAGAGCGCTCCTATTGCAACCCTCATAGCTGTCTCCCTCGCAGAGGCCCTTTCAAGGACAGACCTGGCACCTTTAAAGCCATATTTCAAAATCCCGGCAAGGTCTGCATGTCCTGGCCGAGGATTAATAAGTTCAGGCAATTTATCAATAGAAAAATCTTTATTCTTAATTAAAATAGCTATAGGGCTCCCTATAGTAAGGCCTTTTCTGAATCCAGAGAGTATCTTCGCATGATCCTCTTCTATCTTCATCCTGTCACCCCTGCCATATCCTTCTTGACGTCTCTTTAGCTCCTTATCTATAAAACTACCATCAAGTTTCAATCCAGAAGGCATGCCTTCCAGAATACCAACTAGCGCTTCACCATGAGACTCTCCAGCAGTCAAAAATCTCAACATCTCTCACCTCCATTTTAAGGATGTTTATCTTTACATACAGAATAATATATCCAATATCCTATGCCCCCAGATCATGACTACAAAAGTTGCAGTTGCAATATATGGACCATAAGGGATTATATCGCATTTCTTTCCAAATTTTAAATATATCCCTGCTGGCGTGCCAAAAAAAGGCGCGAGGAAAAAAATAAGTAACGCCATTTTCCATCCTAAAAAGGCACCCAGCATAGCCATAAGCTTTACATCTCCTCCGCCCATGGCCTCTTTTTTAAAAACAATCTTTCCTAAAAACCCCATAAGATATATAGTCCCGCCTCCGATCAATGCCCCTAATATAGAATTTATAAAACCCATCTTCCATGTAGAAACATTATGCAGTCCTGGGATAAAAACACTAAAAATAAGCCC
>JBHPHW010000010.1:0-36673 GCA_042570105.1 Candidatus Omnitrophota bacterium
TTCATTTATCTTATAATAGGTGTCTATGACGCTGCTCTGTGTATCAGTTGCAGCTAGGCTAATGGTAAAATCCTCGTCGTGCCATAGGCCGTCATAATCATCGGCCGTCTCCGGAGGAGTAATGTCAACGTCATTTACAGTGATAGTGATATCCTCCGAGTCAGAGAGCAAGCCATCTGTTACTTCAAAGTGTACGTCAGGATATTCCCCTGCCTGACCATAAGCCGGTATCCATGTAAAAATCTTTGTCTCTACATTAAATTCTGCACCTGAAGGTAAATTGCTCGCATTAAAGATTAAAAGATCCTCATCAGGGTCGCTTGCATTAACCTGGAATTCGATGAGAGTATTTTCTGGTGATGAAACATCGGATAAGGTATCGAGCGCGGGTTGTGAATTTAACTTTACGACAATAGATTTCTGGCTCACATTACCTGAGTTATCCGATGCTGTAACTTTGACATTATTTAATCCAGGTATCAAAGCTACCGGAGCATTAAAGTGGCCAACAGAAAGTGTCAATGGATTTGCAATCCCATTAATTATAATATCCGCCGAGACTATTCCAGGATCATGTATTGTTCCTATAATGTCAGTGTTACTGCTGCTGAATATTTCATTATCTTCAGGTAATGCAATCGTTATTACAGGTGGATTATCTACGCTAACTGAAAGCTGGGTACTGGTAGAATTACCAGCAAAATCTGTTGCAACAATTTCTAATGTATGAATACCATCGTTTGATTGCGCAACGTCTCCATCTGTAGACATTCCCAAGGACTTATTAAAATATGCTTCCGCCTTAAAAGCTGTGCTTTCTGGGTGAATAATTGATGAGCCTCCTTGAGTCGGAAGCACAAGATTGGTATCCCAAGTATAAGGTAATTGTGTTCCAACAGCTGTCCCGTCAATATTAATATTGACAATGGATGGTGAAACATCAGCAATTGTACCATGCACATCATAATTTCCAGATACCACCTGGTCATTCTGAAGATTGTTTAAGTCTACAAATGGCATCGAACTATCTACACGAGTAACAAGTTCCATAGTATTTGCAATGCTATTATCACCTTGGGCTGTTGCAGTTATAAATACACTCGCGGCATCTTCCTCTTTAGCTAAAGACCATATATTTACAGTTACAAGAACTGCATAGGCATCCTTCGATCCAATGACCACGCTATCCTCATCAACGCTTGCAGACCATCCACCAGGAAGGCCCGAAGTATCTAAATCAATAATATATACATCTTCGATATCGCGTATATTCTTTATTACTATTAAGGCTTTAGCCTCACCACCTGAGATGCCCGCTATCTCGATTGTGTTCAAATCATAATAGACTATTTTTGAAACCTCAGAAGGTTGTTCGGAAGTTCTGATATAGGAATGGTCGCCTGTCCTTTTCATCCTGACCCAGTTGCCTTTATACGTCTTTGTATAGAGGTCATTTTCACCGATAAGAATTATTGGCACATCCTGCTGTTCGGGTAATTGCCCACCTGGCTCATCATAGGTCACGTAGGCATCAGGCCCTTGTCTATCAAACTTTGTTACTATAAAACTGCTTCCATCCTCATAATAACATCTGTAATCCTCTTCTGGGGTTGGGCTGATTTGGTCACAAAATTGAGTCAAATAATAATATACCTCGTTATCCAAATCTTCCCAGTCAACCTCCTGACCTTCAATAAAAGTTCTATATGCATACCGAGAAATCTTTTCTCCTCCCCACATCCCGCCAATACATCCTACTATCCCACCTCCAATAAAAAGGGCGGGTGAACAAATCCATGCCTTCGGGCCACACAGCAATCCAACCTTTGCGCCTCCATAAGCAAGTGCAGTACCGGCGCCAATACATCCTACTGTCTCTCCAGTCACTTCAACTATCTGTTCAAATTTATCTCCGTGTGCTGCCTGTAAAATATCGTTGACCTCCCAGACATATATCACACCTTCAACAATCCATCCAGCCCATCGAATATATCTCCCCCATCGCGAAACTGTCTTTAACCTATTATGTATGCCAACTTTAAACCCTCCGGAGAGAGACTGCTTGGATATCTTCCAATTCTTATAAGTCTCGAAGAAGTTTGCTGCATCATCCACGGCATCTTCAAGTGTATTAAACTCCGCTGGCGTAGGACGGGTCTTTATAAATCGAGGATCAAAATCAGGCACATCATAAGGATATAAGTCTTTTTTATATAATGCCCTGTATATCCTACCATCTCCAGCGACTTCAACCTCAACCAAATCATCATAAAAATAGTTTCTCGTAGGCCTCGACCACCTCACGCCTCCGGGCAAGCTGCCACTCATATGCACCTTATCTCCATTCACGATAGAATAATGGAGATGCTCGGAGGGCCTTGAGAAAAATACTTCCCAAGAATATTTACCAGTATCCCTCGTAACACCTACTTTCATTTTAATCGTAACCGTTTCTCCCACCCAATCAAACTGCCCGACTTCTTGCCACTTTTGCGTAGAGACAAGCGTACTTTTTCTGTCAAGGATATTTTGGGCTAGGTTGATATGTCCTACCTCATTGACCGCATTAAAGGCCTCTGTAAACTGTGCAAAGTGATAAGATGTTTCATCGGTTGTTGTATCCCTCGATTCTAAAGATATAGTTTTACTCTCAGTTGCTGTTGCGGAAGCAGCCTCAATAGTTATATTATTTATAGTGCCAGGTATATCTTCATCCCATTCACCCCAAATTAAGTCAGCGTAACGAAGGTCATAATAGTAAATGTTGTTTGTACTGCTCATAATATCAAACGTTCTCTCTCCCCACATAACCGCGCTAGATTCACTGGTCTTTACTTGTATTTGATAATCACACACCTCAAATTTATATAATTCATGGTCTAGCTCTTGACCAGATGAGTTTTTAATCTTAACCCATTCGATTAAGCCTGCGGATTGTGAAACATTAAATAATAGGGTTTTTTCGATAATAGTGTTATTTACTGTAGGATCATCGGGATCAAATACCCCCTTAACAATATATTGGTAGCTATCCTCAATCTCTGGCGCTACTAAACTCAGCGTAAGTTCTTCAAAATACGAGCCAGAATAGTTTAAATATACGGAATCTGTGTCGATTTGATTCATGCTATCATCATAGAGATAGGCATATAGATTTCCTGCTTCACAAGCTTCAATAGCGATATCTATATTAATATCTTTCGTGGTGCCTGAGCCTAGGACCAGTCCAGAAGGTACATCTATATCAAAAAACAATGTTTGATATACGGTGAGACTTGCTTCTTTTACGTCTCCATCTGCATGTATGTCTACATTTTGCGTAGCTGAAGTTTGGCCTTTCTCATCTGTTACTCGGATACTATAACAACCTATGTCAAGATCCATCAGGGTAAATTTACCGTTAGAATCCAGATCTCCTGACAGTGCATCATTTACATAAACACTCCCCGGGTAAATCGAAAGACCAGATTGATTAAGGGCTGTGATATTTATAGTACCATCTGAATGAACATCTGAAAGGACAATATTCTCTACCGTGCTTTCAGTATCACCATTCCAGTGTATTTCAAGCTCAAACTGCGGCGTACCTGAACAGTCGGAAGGGATATCAAAATCAAAATCATGTACACAGTCTTTCGTTTCTTCTGGGGCTATATCACCGTAAGTCTCATAAGAATCTGTAACTACAATATCGGAGTTAAGACTTGCCAAAACAGCATTAACGCCATTCGCAACACCATATCCTGTGTTCTCAAGCAATACATGTAATTCTATTGATTCACCTGGATCTGGGTTACCATCTCCATTACCATTCGAGCCTCCGTTTGAGTCATCATCGATCCAAAATGAATCTATGTCTAAGAGCACTGTTGAATTATCCACTGTCACTGCAATGCTATCCTCCCCAGAGACATCATCGCTATCCCATGCTAGAACCTTTATTGTATGTGTATCATCTGTATATAAAGTCGTATCCCAGTCCCAGGAGCTACTCGGACTCTGTGCTACTGGTGAATTATCCGTATACTTTAGAACATCATCGATATAATACTCGACTTTGGAGACTCCAAGATCTTCTAGATCAATGGCAGTAACTGATATCTCGACTGTTCCTGATACTGTTTCATTATTACTAGGCGAATCTATGGTTGCCTCGGGTGGCTGGTTGGTTACACTGGGTCCTCCGATCACATCAGTCATTGCACTGCCGCCTTCGCCATCTGTAAAATAAAAGTAGAAACTATGTTCAGCTACATCTAGAGTTGTCTCGTATTTATACAGGGCGCCTGCTGTGTAGTTTCCGCTGACATAGGTCATGTCATGGGTATAATCGCCGCCTGAACCGTCTATATTTACAGTTTTAACATTAGGCGCATCGCCATCAGCATCGGCATAGGTCACATAGAAGGTGAAGTCGGTTGTAATGTTACCGGATTCGGGAGTTACGTGGCCATTAGACAATAAAGGGTCGCGATTATTCTGGACTGTTACACTAATGCTATCCTCCCCAGAACTATCATCGCTATCCCATGCTAGAACCTTTATTGTATGTGTATCATCCGTATATGAAGTCGTATCCCAGTCCCACGTACTGCTTGGACATTGAGCCAATGGTGAATCATCCGTATACTTTAGAACATCATCGATATAATACTCGACTTTGGAGACTCCAAGATCTTCTAGATCAATGGCAGTAACTGATATCTCGACTGTTCCTGATACTGTTTCATTATTACTAGGCGAATCTATGGTTGCCTCGGGTGGCTGGTTGGTTACACTGGGTCCTCCGATCACATCAGTCATTGCACTACCGCCTTCGCCATCTGTAAAATAAAAGTAGAAACTATGTTCAGCTACGTCTAGAGTTGTCTCGTATTTATACAGGGCGCCTGCTGTGTAGTTTCCGCTGACATAGGTCATGTCATGGGTATAATCGCCGCCTGAACCGTCTATATTGACGGTCTTAACATTAGGCGCATCGCCATCAGCATCGGCATAGGTCACATAGAAGGTGAAGTCGGTTGTAATGTCACCAGATTCAGGAGTTACGCGGCCATTGGAGAGGGTGGGGTCCTGGTTATTAGCTACTTCTACGTCTATTTCATCAACATCTATCCAACCATTAAAATCATAACCTACAACCTTTATTGTATGCCAACCATTCGAATATGAAGTTGTATCCCAATCCCACTCGCTACTCGGACATTGAGGCAATGGCGAATCATCCGTGTGTTTTTTTGTCCCATCAATATAGTATTCTATCTCATCTAAAGCGCCATCTTCATCATCCCAGCCATCTACTGTGATAGTAACTGTGCCTGAAACAGTGTCTCCATCTGAGGGTGAAGTGATATCCACCTCAGGATCACTATTTGTATAAAAGTCCTGATGGGTTGAAGATGTATCGCCACTCCAACCACCCCAATCACCACTGGAATCTCTATAACGCACATGCCAGTGATAGTGTTTAGCCCATTCGAGATAATCACTTACCCGTGTGCAACCGCTTATCGAGTCATAACCCGAATAAGCCCCTGGGTCATAAGTATGGGAATGACTGCTCGAGCTTGAAATATACCCCGTATCATATACTATAGCATCTCCATCCGTATCGCATCTTACCCTCACTTGATAACCGTTTTGAGAATTTCCGTCTCCGCCATCCTGGAAACTTGACCAGCTTAAAGTCGGCGTAAGGTCTGTAATAACTTCATTGTCCACAGGAGAACTAGGATCCGGAGTTTGTGGAACTGTATTAAGGGGGATAACTTCGTTGTATATTGTATAACTTCCTGAACTCGAACCATATGTATAAACCTTTGCATAATAAGGTCCCGAATAAGTCATGGGGACAGTTACTTCTTCATCAGAACCGGCACCGTTATAGGAGCCACCTAACCATCCATTTGGGGCAGTCGTATTATATATCTCAAGCTCAAAATCCTGACCAGACGGGACATCTAATGTAAATTTTAGCTCCCCCACAGCTGAAACAGTTACAACCCACCAGTCAACAGGATCACCATCATAATTCACGTTTCCTGTCCCGGACCCATTCACAGACATGCTGCTTGCGCCGCTAGGGTCATCATTGGCTCCGCTAGCAAAGATATAGGTAGATATCCCCATCATTGATGCGATTATGAAAGGCAAAATAAAATAAAATTTTTTAATCTTATTTCTCTGTGACAAAGAAGAACCCCTCTCACTTCTTCTTATTAGGTAGGATGCGCTTAAAAAAAATAGAAGGACCGCATTAACAAAACAGTAGAAAATTACTTCTCTGAAATTGACTGAACCTTTAGCTTGATCATCCCGCTATTATCGGTATAATCAAAATCGCTTACCCAGAATCTTACTTTTTTATCTTCGGCGAGAATAAATCTCAGGTAGGTTCCGCTAAAATTCTCTTCTCCAGCTTCTAGGGCCTTTTCTTCGGCTTCTGTTTGGCTATACACAGGCGGGTCTGGCTCGAAATAGATAGTCCCTATGCTCGGTTCATCCTGTCCGCCTTCTGCATCGGTCCCCACTGCTACTCCTATAAGCCAACGGTAATTTGGATTTATGGGATAAAAAAGGGATATCGCCCCTCCTTCAAGGCTAACAATATATTCCCCTTCTTCTAAGTCGAGGGCGATACCCTGTGGATCTTCTGCGGGGATAGTGATCACTTCTTCAAAGGCGAGTAGTGTTCCTGCGGAAAAAGCTAAAGATAATAGTAGAATAAAAATCAATCTGGGCAATAAAAATCTCATAAAATCTTACTTAATAATTACTGTTCCTAGTGAAGTACTACCGTCATTTTTTCCTTGTAATTCTTCCACCTTCCCGCCTAACTCGTCTATCCTTTCTTCTCTTTCTTTATCTGAATCCAGGAGATCATCTACCTTTGAGTGCATCTCATCAAAAGATACACTTAAAAACATAATACGCTCCATCGTCTCATCATTTTTTTCAGTGTGCCTTTCGACCTCGATATTTAATTCTTCGAGCGTTTCTTCTTTTTGCCTGATTTCATCGGTAAATCGAAGATTTTTCTTTTGCTCTTCCTCCAGCTCTAAGGAGAGTTTCTTTACGCTTTCGGTGGAATCCTTGAGTCTTTCCTCCAGCGTCTCTTTTAATTCTTCAAGTGTTCGTAAATTCTTCTCGAGCCTTTCGTTGTGGGCTAAAAGGATCTGGAATTTTTCCTGAATCAGTACTTTATCCTTGTCTACATTCCGTATTTTGGCGAATAAAAAAATGCCGCCTGAGATAGAGGTCACCCATATAAAAACTAAACTTATCAGGAATATTTTGTCTCTTTTATTCATACGCTTTCCTATCTTACGAAATCAAGGTTGATAAACTAAGTCTAAAGTGAACTCTTTCTTGGATTCCTTAATAGATCTAGAAAAAGGCGGAAACGGCGCTGACTCATTTACAGCATCTATTATTACATAACTAAAAAGACCATTTGTCGATTCTAGTATTTTCGGCACACCAGCTAATTTACCGCTGGAGTACAGGAAAAAAGATACCGTGACTTTATCGCCACTTTCCAATAGCTTCTTGTCCTCTTCTGTAATCGATAGATTCTGCACAATCTTATCTTTTATAGTGCGGTAATATTCCTCTGAAGCTGATGACGCTTCATCTATGTCGTATTCTCTGACTTTACCTTCTCGTCTTTTAGCTTCTCCCCTGAAATATCCGGGCGACATCTCGCGAGGCCTTCGTCTTTCAAAAGTCGGACTTTCGGGCATCGTAAATTTCATCTCACCTAGAGGCGGAGAAAGCGGCTGTTCTAGATAATCGGTCTCCCCGGAAATAATATGTGGGGTAAGGAATATAACCAACTCTTTTTTAATTATCTGATTATCGGTCTTTTTAAAGACATGACCCAGGATAGGGATGTCTCCCAAAATAGGAATCTTACTGACTGTGCCGCTACGTTCATCCTTTATTAAACCAGCTATAATTATCGTGGCGCCATCCTTTATCGATACATTCGTCTCTGCATGAGTGGTCGATACGATCGGAACCGTTGTCGCAGGGGTTCCATAGGTATAATTGCCTGATTTGGAACTTACCTCCGGTCTTATCTTTATACTGACAAAGCCGTCTTTATTAATCGCGGGGGTGACATACAGCTTTACCCCTACATCCAAAAATGTCAGGGAAGTAGCAGTGGTAGTGGTAGACGTCCCCTGCGTAACTGTATTAGTCGCATACGGTTCATTGGAGCCGACAAGGATCTTGGCTTCTTCATTATCTAAAACCGTAATCCGCGGGCTAGAAAGGACATTCGTATCACCTATGGTTTTCAATGCCTGAACCATTACTGCGTAATCATCTCCGCTACCAAAAGTACCGACAACAAGTTCGCTTCCCGGAGTAAGCGCGCCCTGAGAAGCCAGTTTAAAACTACTCTGGAGATTAATATCCTTTTGCGCCTTGATAAGTGCCTCCCAATCAACTCCTAATTTATGCCTATCGTCCAGGGTAATCTCTATGATCTTTGCCTCGATCAAAACCTGCTGCAATTTATCATCAAAAGCATTGATCACTCGTTTTATTTTATCAAGACTATCTTCTAAATCTGTAACGATGATTTTATTGGTCCTCGCATCTATTTGCAGCGCGCCTACGCCCGTGGTAAGCATCTCCTGAATCCTATCTTTTAAATCTTCCGCCTTGGCGTAATTTAATTCAAAGACTACAGTTTTAGTAGGTTTATCTATATTATCCATCAAATCATCTATCCGCGAAATAGCTCTCGGGATATCCATTACAATAATAGTATTAGAACCTTCATCCACTATTACCTTTCCTATACTTGTCTTTATCTGACTCAGTACCTTTGCTACTTCAGGGGCCTTTGCGTATTTTAAATGAAGCATCCTGATTTCTCTTTTGTCTCCATATTTTTCCCCATAAAGCTGTTCATAATCGGTCTGGGTCATTATATATATGATATCCCCTCTTTGGTCACTTGCCAGATTATTTGCCACCAACATTATCTCAAAGGCATCCTTGATGTCTACGTCCTCCAGGAACATCGTCACCCTGCCGCGGACATTGCTTCCTATGACAAGATTTAGGTCGCCTTTTGATGCCAATGTCTTTAATACCTCGACTATGTCCATGCCTTTTAATTCCAACGTTATCTTCTTATTATTACTGATAGGGGCTAGATTGTCACTGACGGGCAACTGAGCGAAGGCAAGCGAAGAAATGTATGTTAATATTAAGGTAGTGCAAATCTTTTTAAAAAAATATTTTCTCATATATCAACTCTGCGCCTTTACTTTATAGGACAAGTATTATTTTTGTACCTTTATAATCCAGTATAGCCTTGCTCCTATTGATTTCTACCACGTTAACTTCATTAAAAGACTGGCCCTTATAGAGATAATAGGTCTTTTGAGTTTCTTTGTCTTCTATGATCGCCTGGGGTTCAGCGCCGGCCATAATACCCACAAGACTGAATCTACTAGAGAGATCTGGCGTCGAAGGCGCAGTCTTTGTAGTTACTCTAACGGGGGCCTGGAACAAGTCTCTCCTTTTTATCTTTTCTGAATAGGCTGAATAATCCTTTATGTCTAGCGATAGAGATTCTTCTTTTGATTCCATATCCACCATAGAATCCATGCGAGGCCCTAACTCTTCCTTTTGCCCTGGAAACGCTACATCATATATAAGATAGCCCAATGATATAACTAAAATAATAATAAGGGCTCTATTAATCGTAATCAGAAATAATGGGCTTTTTGCTCTCAATAACATATAAAAGGTAAGCCAAATCCACAGACTTTATTTAATGTTTTAAAAAATTTTAAAAATCTACCTTCAATATAACATAAAAAGGCGCTCTTGTCAATATGAAATTTAGCCTACTTGGATAGAATTTCATGTCTGATAATCAATTGATTATGATCTTACTTATGAGAAAAATACCTTTAAGCTTCCCTGAACGATCTGATTTAGAAGTTATTGTGAAACGTCTTATTCTTAAGGTCTCTTTAGATGTCTCTATTTCATACAAAAATCGCAAAAATTCATCTATATTGCCTTCGGCTATAACATCGAATGACATCTCTCTATAACCATCTAGTTCCTTTGAGGCGCGCGATTTTATATTCACGATGCGACAGGAGCTCTTTTTTGAGATACTCTCTATCTCCCCCAGCGCATTTGTAAGGGGCTCTTCCTCATCCTGATTTGACTCTAAAACATCGTTGTATTTAGCGTATTTTTCTTCTAAAGAGCTATAAGCTTTAAGTAGTCGCGCGTCTTTTGCCAACAGGGCTGATCTCGAGTGTATCTCTTCATCGAGTGTTCTCCATCGCACAATCACAGGTTCTATAATCAGGTTATAGAAAAGGGCCCCAGCTCCTAGCGCTATCGTAAGCAGCAAAATTCCTTTTTCTCTTTTAGCTAGATTCTTGATACGCATGGTTATTGTAGTGAGCCAGGCAAGTCACATATTATTTCAAAATCTGTTACTTGCTTGTCTCCTGTTGTCCTTTTTGCCGTATGTTTTATCTTGACGTTCTCAAAATAAGGCGATTTTTCCAATATATCCATAAATACAATGGCCTCACTTAAAGAAGGCGCGCTTCCGCGTAGTAAAAAACTTCCATTACTGGCATAATCCAATAGATTAAACATTACACCTTCGGGGGTGATGTTATAGACCTCCGTCAATATATCTATGGCCAATGGTTTTTTCAATATCTTATTTTTTATCACTTTAATGTATTGCCTCATCCTTTTGGCTTCCTTAACCTGTGGTTCTATAGCGGCGATCTCTTTATCCAAAAGTAGAAGCTGCCCAGATCTATAAAATATCTTTTTTGCTGTCAAACCAAAGAAAACCAAGATTACACAAACGAGAAGCGCCCCTGTTTTCAAAAGATTCTTTTTAAGAAGGCGCGGATCATTCTCTTCTCTTAGGCTTTCCGGAAGGAGATTGATCTCGATATGTTTATTATTCGCTGAAAGCCCGATGACTTCCAGAAAGGAAGTCTCTTCGAGATCCGTACCTATCGTTTTATAGATCCCTATATTCTCCTCTTGCGCCACTGTCTCTAAAGATATCCCTAGCTTTTCCTGTAAAATAGGCAGTAACTTTTTGACAACACTACCTGCGCCAGAGATAAATATTTTGTCTACGCTTATTTTGTTCTCCTTTTGATATACTGTGATGGATTTCTTTATCTCGTCTACGGCATCCCCTCCTGTGGACGAATCTGTAGCGGCATACGAAAAAGACCTGGCAAAGGTAAGGCTTCTCTTTTGGATGATATCTATGCCTATATATTCTGAATCTACATTTAGTAAGGCTGCGGTAAATTTTGACCCTTCCTTTGGGGCCCCCTTTGTCGTCAAATACCATGCCAATAAGGACTCGGAACCAAGCGCTATCTTTTCTATGCTGAGCTTGGCGTTTTTTAAGATATTTACGAAGCGATGTATGGTCTTCGCTTCCGCTATGCTAAGTAAAACATCTGAATAGCCATTTTTGAGCTTCTCGATTACTCTATAGCCAACGATCGTCTCTTCGGTCGCGTAGGGGGTCTGCCTTACGGATTCTATATCAACCATATTCTTGATTTCCTCATCCCGTATTGAAGGAATATGGAGAAATCTCAACATCACAAGGTGCCTCGGAATATTAAGTGATACCTTTTTCTGGGAGATATTAAGCGTCTTAAAAATATTTGCGATCTCATGAGAGATATCGCTGTCTTTCTTTGATGAGAATCGTTTCTTTACTAGACGAAATGTGCGCTTTCCTTTAAAGGACACTACTTCGGATAGCTTCAGGAAACTATCGTGGATCTCGATAGAAACTGCTATTTTTTTGAATTTATCGTTAATGGCTTTCTTCATACTTTTAGCCGTCACCCTTCGTGATAATATTTAATCTTTATTTTATCTGAAACCGCTTCTTTCATTACTACGCAATCTATTGTTTTCGTTACCCTGCCTATCTTGCCATGGGAGAGGATCCTGAAGTTCTCGGATTTTACCGCCAAATAAGGGCCTATCTGGCTCACACGATTCCTTCCTTGGATATCATCTTCTTCTATGACAGACTCGAGTTCCCTGATTTCAGTAAATACCCTGTCGTCTTCCGTCCCTTCTCTTCCATCAGTCCCCTTTCTAAAATCGATTATATCGTTGACTAATGAGGTGTAAGTGCCTTTCTCGTCGTCTATAATAACACCAAGCACCTCTTTTGATGCCGTATTTATATTTATTTTTCCATTGCTATATACAGTGATATGATCCTTGACCCTATCAAATAAATCCCTATCCATGCCCTTTACGAGTAAAAGCTCTTCTACAGTCTCAAAACCTGCATCCTTACAGCTGTAGCCATATTCTGTTTCATAATAAAAATCTTCTGCGCCACCGGGGAAGGTCAGGGAATCAAAATCTCCTCCGTCCTGCCAGTCTATAATGGCATTGACTATATCTATCGAGTCTTCTGTAAAGTTGGAAAATAACGCGTTCAATATCCTCCTAAATTCAGCCGTGTTGTCCCCATGCGGGATCTTATCCATATTTATATTTATCTTTCGCTCTTCATCCATCATGCCGTAATATAAATCCTCTCCTTCTTCGTACTCTTTTTTATGCGCATGGTGCACCGAAAATAAACCATTGCCCAATCTATTGAATTCGGCGCTAAATATACTCTCGGGAGTCTTCTCGACATCCAACATTATCCCGCATTCATATAAAGTGTCATAGGAGTTTTTATCTTTCGAGAGGTATTCCTGAGCCTTGACGAGGCCTGCCTTTGCCAAATACCGCGCGGATAGCCTGTCTACATTATATTTACTTAAACGCATCTCGATAGATATCCTATAGCCGATACCTACGGCAAGTAGAGCTACCAGGCCCATTATCCAGAGAGAAGTCACTAGTATCAAACCCTTATCAAATCTTCTCACAGGATCCTTTCTTCTTTGCCAACTTCGCCGATCGGAATAAAAAACACTGTTTCAAAAATCTCTTCTCTATCGCCATCTTCCATTTTTAAGTCCAGTCTGACTCTTACTCCCTGTGGTATTTTGTTTTCCAGGCCCCATTCATCTTCCCACTCATAGTCTTCCTCATCTATCAAGGATTTATAGCCATATTCCAGAGTAAAGTCTTCGACATTACTCAATAGCGGCCTTTTTTTGCTGCGTTTTTCATCAAACCCCTCTTCTAGAGTTGCGCAGATCTTTACGAGCTCACCCTTTTCACTATCAAAAAAATATATTATTCGAGCAAGCTCTTTATTCATCTTGTTATTATCGAAGACATTTATAATCGTCGGAAATGATATCCTCTTAGCGCCCCATTCGTGTTCTATGCCGGCATATGGTACGGCATTTCTCATGTCCAAAGATATGGTGTCAAAAAATGTGCGTAAACGTTGATTGTCCTTTATTATAAAATTTCCTCTTTCCCATATCTTAATCCCGGAATTCA
The DNA here is from genome assembly GCA_042570105.1 of Candidatus Omnitrophota bacterium. GTDB lineage: Bacteria > Omnitrophota > Gorgyraeia > Gorgyraeales > Gorgyraeaceae > JBHPHW01. Next base: position 13,471 of record JBHPHW010000010.1, read on the forward strand.
AGGTATAGTAAATACTGGCAGCCATGATCGAAAAAACAGTAAGCGCTATTAATAACTCGATGAAGGTGAATCCCTCAAGAGACTGCCTCCTGATATCTATCCCTGATCTCTTCTTCATTCGATCTTGTCCTTTAGACATGTCACGATAGAATACTCTGTAAGTCGCGGGTCCTTCTTCTGAAATACGCTCAATCTAACTAGATTAAGCTCTGCTTCTTCCATACGAGCTGTCTCTATCTGCCATGCATATCTCTCATCCCACCTAAAATCACCACTTTTAATACCCTCTTCTAATTCGCCCTTTTGCTCTATCTCCCACATTTTACTTTCCAATAATAAAGTCGTTTTAAATAACTCTGTTGATCTTTGGAGGGAATTCTTTGATGATACATAGGAATTTACTATAAAGAAAAACCCGATTGTTATTACGACTATACTCACCATAACCTCAAAGAGTAAAAAGGCCTTGTTATTCATTCTTTATTTCCTGTATGTTAAGTTCTCCCCCAAACCCTTTTATATCCAGCATATAACCTTCGCCGTATTTATTGGTCAGCGTTATATCACCTTCACTGCACCGCCCGTCGGGATAAAAAAGCACTTCATCAGTATCGCCTGTAAATACTATCCCTCCTGGAACGGAAAACACTCTTCCGTATCTACCTTTTATCTTTTTAAAAAGAGTGGTATCGCTGAATGCATCAAGCTGCGTAACCCAAAACGTCCCTTCTTCAAAATCAAAGTTTAATTTATAGTTTAGCTTATCGATAATAGCCATCTGTTGTGCATAATTAACTGTCTTGGCTATATCGAAAGAAGTATTTTTAAGTTCAAGATTCGAAAAAGTCTTTTTAAATAAAGGCGTAGAAAAGCCTATTAGGATCGATATCAAAAAAACCACTAAGATTAATTCCAGCAGGGTGAAGCTCTTTTTACTAGAACTATTCTCTTGTCGCTTCCTCCCAATTGACGATATCATCGCCACCACCTTCTGAGCCATCTCTGCCGTAAGAATACAAATCGTAGTCTATATTATGCGCTCCGGGAGATCTATAGATATATAGATTTCCCCATGGGTCTTTGGGCCTTTTCTTTAAATAAGGGCCTCTCCACTTAGATGCATTGGCTGGCTTTACTAAAAGCGCATCTAATCCTTCTTCTGTCGTAGGATAAGAGTCATTGTCAAGATCGTATAGATCCAGAGCTGATGTAATATTTACCTCTATATCCGCCTTACACGCTACGACCTTCGCCTGTTTTGCCCTGCCTGCTAATCGTGGCGCGACCATGGCCACTAAGATCGCTATGATCACAACCACAAGCATAAGTTCTATTAAAGTAAATCCTCTCTTACAATAAACTCTCATAACACCTCTATCTAATCAGAAAATTTATCTCAAAAATAGGTAAAAGCATGGACAGCACGATAAAGCCGACGATTATACCGAGAAACAATATCAATGTCGGTTCCAGTAGCGACATCATGACCTTTATAGAAGCATCTGTTTCTCTTTCATAACTTTCAACTACCTTAAAAAGCGATTTCTCGATGTGGCTCGCCTCTTCTCCGACTGCTATCATATTTATAACAAGCGGGGGGATGACTTCACTCTTATAAAATCCCGAGGCAAGACTGGAACCTTCCCTAACAGCCGTGGATGCCTTCTTTATCTCCTCCTTTACAACAACATTATTTACCGTCTCTGCTACGATCGACAATGCCCCCAACATCGGAACACCGTTATGTAAAAGGGTGGCCAATGTCCTTGCAAATCTTGTCAGCTCGATCTTTTTTATCACATCTCCAAAAACCGGCATCTTTATCTTAAATCTATCTATTGCCCTCCTGCCTTCTCTAGTCTTATATGACCTTGCAAAGATAAAAGCGATACTAAAGATGCCAGATGCAATCAGCCACCAATAGTTTCTGATAAAACTGCTTATATTTATCAGAAACAATGTAGGGAGAGGTAGGTTCTGTCCTAGATCACTAAACATGGTCATCATTTTGGGGATGACGAATGTCAAAAGCACTATTATAGTAACACTCCCCACGATTGACATAAGAATCGGATAAGCGAGGGCCGACCGGATCTTTATCTGGATCTCAAGCTGTTTATCAGTGAAATCCGAGAGATCCTTCAGGACCTTTTCAAGGGCGCCCCCTGTCTCACCGGATCTCGTCATACTAACGAATAGATTTGAAAATACACGCGGGTGTCTTGCCAATGCGTTTGAGAGCGTCTCCCCGCCTATGCAGGAATTACGTACATCTAATATGACCTCTTTTAGCCTCTTATTCCCTGTCTGCTCGTGTAATATATCCAAGGATTTCACAATGGTCAGGCCGCTTTCCAATAAATCTGAAAGCTGTCGTGTAAAGCATGCGATATCTTTTAAGGTTATCTTTCTTCGTATAGTGATTCTATTTTTCAGGATATTTTTGGATTGCTTGTATTCACTTAGGGATACCAGATAATATCCCTTGCTTGATAGCTTTTGAATAGCAGAAGTCTTATCCTCGGCGAGTATAGTGCTTTCTATTGTCTCGACAGGGTTTTTCTTTGCTTTATAGGTGAATTTTGGCATAGCTTATTTTTCCGGGCCTTCCTCTTGGGTTACCTTTATAACCTCAGAAGGTGTAGTGATCCCCTTTAAAATCTTTTCCCATCCGTCCTTACGCAATGTATGCATGCCGAGGGAAAGGGCCTTTTTCTTGATCTCTTCTGATGAAGCCCTATTAAGTATTAATTCTCGTATTGGCTCTGTTATGAGAAGGATCTCATATATTGCCGTCCTCCCTTTATATCCTATATTCTTACATGATTCGCACCCTTTTCCTTTATATATCTTTACATCTGGATCTAAGCTGGTCACCCCTAATTCCTTCAAGATCTCCTTATTTGGTTTTGCTTCTACCTTGCATTCCGGACATATGACTCTTACAAGCCGCTGCGCGATAAATGCATTGACAGATGACGCCACAAGAAATGGCTCTACCCCCATATCGATAAGCCTGGTTATACCGCCTGCTGTATCATTTGTATGCAATGTAGAAAAGACAAGATGTCCTGTCAGCGCTACCCTTATAGTGATCTCTGCTGTTTCATAATCCCTGACCTCTCCGATCATCATAATATCAGGGTCATGTCTTAGTATGGACCTTAGGCCTTGAGAAAAGGTCAGGTCGATCTTAGTGTGGACCTGAGTCTGGACTATACCTTTCATCTGATATTCAATAGGGTCCTCTATAGTCAAGATCTTCTTTTCTGCGTTGTTTATCTTGCTTAATGCGGCATAAAGCGTCGTGGTCTTGCCGCTCCCTGTCGGACCTGTAACAAATATTATACCGTGAGGTCTTTCTATCAACTTCTCAAAGACCTTCAGATCTCTTTTTAGAAGACCTAGATTTTCAAGCCCATAAAAAACATTTGTGGAAAGTAGTCTTATGACTACTGCCTCGCCGAAAGGTGTAGGTAGTATCGACACCCTGAGATCGACTTCAGTCTCTTTTGTTATCCTGATCTTGATCCTGCCATCTTGAGGAAGACGTCTCTCGGCAATATCGAGGTTAGCCATTATTTTTATACGGGAGATGATAGCGGATTGAAAATTCTTTATGTTCGGTGGTATGTTTGTGTCATAGAGGATACCATCTATCCTATATCTGATCTTTAACTCGTCTCCATAAGGCTCTATATGGATATCTGTAGCCCTATCCTTATAGGCATCCAATAAAATCTGGTTTACAAATTTTATTATAGAGGCGCCTTCCGCTGCCTTAGCGACATCTTCTGTCACTTGGGACTGGACGCTGATTATCTTCTTCTTGGGGGCATAAGGAGTTATCTTCTCTATTGTCTCAGCGCCAACTCCATAATATCTCTTTATCGCATCGATTATATCATTTTCACTTGCCAAGACTGTTTTTATATCTTTTTTTAATAGGAGTCTTAGATCATCCAGGGTATTTATATCCAGAGGGTTGGATGTGGCGACTGTTATCTCATTATCTTTAAATTCGACCGGTATCAGTTTATAATAACAGACGAATTTAGAGGGGATTTTTTCTATTGCCAGATCTGATATTATGATATCCTTTATCTTTATATATTTTGTGCCGAATTGTTCTGCCAGGATCTCATAAAGCTCTTCTTCTGTTAAAAACCCCAGATTGACCAATATTGCCCCTAAAAGACCGCCGGATTTCTCCTGCTGCAGCAAAGCCTCTTTTAACTGATCGGACGTAATAAAACCTTTTCGCAGCAATAATTGTCCGATAATCTCAGATTCTTTTAAATATGGCATGGTTTCATCCTTTATTAATTGAAAGCTATAGGCTGTACAGAAAGAAGGATATATAATTGCGGAGTTTATTTTATATTTTATAAACTACTTACAAAGTGCATCGTACCACATTTTTGCCACAAAGTCAACTGGTTAATATAGTTAGTTTTGTACATATAATATAGATATGATATATGGCATCCACTTGGAGTTGGCATAAAAAAGCTCCTTTCTGCTATATATAGGCACCGAAAGGAGCTTTTTCTTTCAATAAATCTTAACTAACCTGTCTCTTTTTGACACGCCTCAGCTTACAGCTTATTTTTTCAACCTTCTTTGCCGTAATGCCTTAAAATTCTTTCTCGATCCTCATTCTCCTTATCGCCCTTATAGTAAATTTCAATAAATTCCACAGAATCTTTATCTTCAAAATAGGCGTAAATTACTCTAATGCCACTTGCAGAACCTTTTCCCTTTAAGGATCTACACGCAAATTTCCTTGCTTTATAAATTTTTGGATATTCAATACCAAGATTTGATATTTGAACTATTCCCTTGTTATCAATACCTAATTTATGAAAAAGTTGAAGTTGTTTCTCCGTAAATATATCTAAATCGTCTTTAAGCGTTCTGAATTTTTTGAGTTTCCTCAAATCCTTGTTAAATTCTGGGAGGAACCCAACTTCATTGAATATCTTCTTCACCGTAAGACCTCATGGAGTATTCTGGGGTGCGGTAAAAAACAGATTCGTAATCTATTATTTTACCGTCATCTGTGGTAAGCCAAGGGACATCATTGTGGGAATATTCACTTATCCGCGCCGCATTCATATCAGAGAGTTTTTCTAATGCATCATCTATTATTTTCAATTCATTGGCTTTCAATCTAGATAAATCTGGTGTCCTTAAAGGAAGATATTTTCTTTGCGGGTACTGAAAATATTTGTCTTCAACTTTAATTATCTCCTTTTGGGCTTCCATTTTTTCAATTATCTTTATAAATTCTTTAGGGGTGGGCCCGTAATTATTTTTTATATAAGTGGCCCCTATGAGTTGTTCTTCATATTTTTCGTAATAATTAAAATCAACAAAATAAAGTAGCTTATATAGTACAGATTCCCCTATATTTGGCTTTGAACCCACTTTATTAAGGATATAAAGCAAAACCACCTTAAACTTTTCTAAGTTCCTTTGCGGCACGTTAATACGAAGTCTTGGCTTTGTTTTTGTGGATTTAGTTGTTTTTTCTAAGACCACTTTTATATCCTTTTTTAAGTCAAGTAAAATATCCGAGGCAACGTTGAATATCTTTGAGAGTTCCGCTACCTCCTCAGCGCTTATTCTTCTATCACCAGTTTCAATCTGAGATAGTGAAACTCTGCTTATTTTAAGCAAATCAGCTAATTTCTCCTGTGAGTATCCAGCTTGCTCTCTTAGAGCTTTGATTCGCATGCCTAATTTTTTATAAAATGTATCTACCATTTTACACCTCCCCTTCCAAGGCTATTCCATTACAAGCATACCATATGTAAGAAAATCTGTCAAGTATATGTTCTAAAATCTTACATTGTTTCTTTTTATGCTCTAAGTAAGCTATACCTATTATGCCCCCTATTCAATACATGATATATGGCGTCATCCTGAATCTTCTAGGCATAAAAAAATCCTTTCTGTTGATCTTCTATATATTAGACACAGAAAGGAGCTTTTTCTTTCAATAAATTTTAACTAACCTGTCCCTTTTTAGCGCGTTCCTTTTTTTCTCTTTTTTTCTTCTTATTTAAATTTTTTCTTTGATTGTTTTCTAAAGCAAAATATAGACAATGCAATGCAAGGTAATACGATTAAAGATAGAAAACCTGCTCCAATTATGCTTCCTAATCCATGACCTGAAGCTATAGCGAAACCTCCTAATACCCCAAAATATACAGCCGCTAATAAACATACTACACCACATATTTTCTTAGCAATATTGATAAAACGATAATCTCCCTTAAGCTTTCCCAATATTATAAGAGTCGCTAGTAAAATACTGAAACTGATACTTATCCAATGCCATGGTCTCATCATAACCTCATCTATTTACTTCTTGTTTATAAATATCGGATAATTTCATATTTTCCAACAAAGGTTCTCCATTAATTCTTACTTTATATACATCTTCATTCAGCCATCCTTCAATTGGTATGCTGTGGCTTGATTCGGACATAAATCTACCTACGCCTGGTCCGTCTTCTATATAAATACTTGTCCATTTTTCTGGACCATGGTCTTCGTATGTACCTCCATGATTCCAAAAGTCCCCCCTCATACTCACTATAATCACCTGCTCTGGCCTTACTCCTGTTTTTTGTATTATAGCATAAAATGCCTCTGGTGTCATTCTTGGTGAAGCTATGATGTATTTATCGGCTTTAGCAATAAAAGTAGAGCGTATTGCCAATTCTGTACCAGCACTATGCGCAAAAACTACCTTTTTTGTAGTTTCAAGCGACATCTTCATCTTATAAAGGTCATCAGCAGTTTTGCCTTCGGTATTAATCCCAGGCATAAATATAAAATCTGCATCATTATTAGCAATAATACTAGCCAATGGAGTAACTGCATCCATTATTGCTGTTGTCCAAACAGTTTTGTTATTAAAAATATATCTGACAATCTGCCCTGCCGGTAAAAAATCAACCTTATCTACCTTTGTTCCATCAGGCCATGTTAATTCCATATCTATCTCTGCCACACCTCTATTTTTATACAATTCTACAGATGTTTTTGGTATTCCTTCCGAAGCTAATCGTTTTGCATATTCCCATATCTTGTTAGTCCGCTCTGAAATTTTATTTACCAATTCCCTTGTCTTATCACTATCTGCCTTCATAAGACTGCCATCTGTTTTACGTATCTTGGATGTTAAAGCATGTTTTCCATATTTTGTATCGTATATGAATACCTGCGAAAGCCCTTTTATATCTTCTTCTGTATATCTCATCTCAAATAATAATGCCCTTTCTTCTTCACTTGGCAAATATTGCCTGTCAAGTTCTATCATTGTAACCTTGCCATGTTCATAAAAAGTGTTTACTTTATCTATGTAATTTTTCCTTAAACCATGTACCACTACGTCCTTATCGTTAATCTGAATACCTTTCGAATCAAACGATAGTATTTTCTCTCTTTCATTTTCGTCTCTATCATATTTAATAATCTCAACTAATTTGAAATCCTTAACTATATCTTTCCTTTCGATATAAGTCTCATCTTCGGAAAGATGTTCTATTTCGCCATTCTTCATTTTAAACTTGCCGTCCGGTCCTTTGACATAATCACAATGCATTATAATATTGCCTTCTTTTTTACCCATAAGACGGTCATCATTAAGAGATAGTTCTATATAATCTGTCTTTTCCTCATTCGTATAAATTCTTTTAACCTCTATTCCTTCTTTATTTATCACTATCTCTATTTGATCTTGGTTTGCTAAAAGATCATATATCCCACCTAATTTCCAGATATTATTTATAGTTTGCTGATGCAATATAGCTGTTGCGTAAGTTTCTAGCACATCACCAATACCCTGTTCTTGGATTATTTCACTAAAGTCTAATATCTTTGACATATAAAGGGCTTTCTCCCATTCAGTAGCTCCTGGTCCACCTAATGTTAAGAGACCATTTGCAGAGTTAAAATAAGTATCAAAAACCCCTTGCATTGGATTTTGTTCTTCTAATAACGCTTCAATAGACCCTGCTATAGCTGCTGTCGCTACCGACCCTATCAATGGGTCAATATCTGCCTCTTGTAGAGCTGATTCTATAGTAATTGATGTTATTCCTCTCAGCATTCCATCTTTTACACTTGTCCATATAGTATCTGAATCTGCACCGGATAAATAAGCACTTATTGATGACTTAACAGGCACCCCCGCTAAGTAGGATATTCGGGAGTCAATGCCGATTTGGTCGCCGAGTTCCTGGATTCCGATATAGGTGGCCTCGCTGGCAATGTTAACTGTCAGGTCATTTAATAATTGTTCCTGTGTATACGTTCCGCCATCTAACTCTAAAACTCCTCCTACTGCAGTGCCTGCTGCGATTGCTGCAAGGTGTGTTAGTCTCGGATCCACACCTGCGGCTTCACCTATTTCTCTTGTCCCTACGATAGTTCCGCTGGTAAGGGTGGACTTCATTATGTCCATATCTGGATTTGCCATGCCCATCGTAGCGCCTGAAACTAAAGCAGACGTAAAGTTTGTCAAATCTGGATTCATCCCCATGCTCTCAAAGGCCTCGCTTGCACCAATATTAACAGCAGTACCTATCACATTTGTGGTCAGGGAAGTCGCAATGCTCTCCTCCATGAATGTATTGAAAATATTACCTATTCCTGTTGCTACATTCTGAACAGCATTTGCAATATGGTTAAATATAGGTACTGCAAAATTAAAAGCCCCTTTTATAGGAGCGAATATCGTCTTACCTATTGAACTAAATGCCTTACCAACTGCATCAAAAGCGCCTGGGAGAAAATTAGACACAAAATATGACCCTGCCCAGTTAGCACCTGACCATACTACATCCATTAAATCCCCTGTCCCAACAGCAAAAGATACGGTCTGGACTACGACATTGAGGGCGTGGGCAGCTAATGCAAGAGGTTGAAGCCCGGGAAGGAGCATCATAACTGATGCAACAGGTGCAATTATCTTCTGGAAGAAGTTCACTACTTTCTTCCAGATTTTCTTGAACCAACCAGCGCCTCGTATATTTTTTGCCTGAGAATCATTCAGGTATTTATTTCCCTCACTATCTATAATTTGATTCTTGGAAAGGGCGTAACCCTTCCACTCTTCCATGAATTCAGCCCTGGAGAGACTTATATCCTGACCTTCAGCCCCTACAGATAAATCCTTATATGTAACTGTTCCCTCACCTTCGTTGATACCTTTAAGCACAACATAGTGATCATTGTTTATGTGCAAGATTATGCTGTCATTTAAAGTTAACTGGGCTTTTAGTTCATCAAAATCTATTTTTTCAGCGTACAGTGTTAAGCCATTGACCCTGGCAATCTTTTTCATGGCATACATTGAAATAACCAGGGCACCCTCTGTATCTTTTGTAATCACGCCTGTAAGTATATCCACCTTAAGGCAATCTCTACCTATCTCTTCAAATGTCTTAGCCATGTCCTCTTTAGCCAGTAAGTCAATAACGGTCTTGAATGCGCTATCGCCAAAATGTAAACTCTGAGCTTCAAGCCATGCGACTATATCATCAATATCTTCCTCTATAAGATTAACTCCTTCGACTTCACTCGCTTCTAGCCCTAATAAAGATAACATTAATTCCTTTTCATCATCACTAGCTTGCAGATATTTATCAAAAAACGAGGTTACCTCGGCAATTATATTCTCTTTCCAATTCTCTCTTTCCAAATATTCAGGAAGCTCTTGTAGATATTGAGTGATTTCGGTGGGGTCTACTGCAGCGAGGTCAGCTTTTGCCTTGTTTAGCCAGTATTCGAGCTCACCATCATCTGGGTCACGACCTAATACATTCCTATAATAGTAAAATACAACAGGGGAGCTTTCTTTTTGAACAATGTCACCAAGCGCTACATTGTAGTCATTCACGAGCAAATCGTGCATTGCCTGCTTTGAATCAATATTTATATTCGCCCTAGCTTTAGCTATCTGATTATCTACATCAATAAGAGCCTGCGTCCTTTGTGCATATAAATTATCCTCATACTCATCTAATTCCCTAAACACTCTATTAAATTCGCTCAAGTCATAAATATTTGGATCGTATTTGGCTTTCTCAAGCTCCAGTCTCTTGCGCTCGGCGTCAATCTGAGCCTGGATTATTGCTGCCTTCTCTTCAATATCTTTTTTTGCGTCTTCTTCTGCTTGCACGAGTCTTACCAAAGCCTCGTTTTTCTGCGTCACTAATCCCTCTAAAGCTGTCTTGTAACCCTCTTCTAAGCTTTTTCTTGCTTCTACAAATTCTGTTCCCAAAAGCTTTTTCTTTTCGCCGTATATGTATTGAACCAGAGCAGTACCGTTTTTATCTCCGACTTTACTAACACGGTTCTCATCGTAATAAGTTATAGAATGGTCCGCTGAAATTGTATAAATGGGGTTATCGCTGGTTTTGTTATAGGCGGTTATAATATTCTGGGAACTATTTAATCTATGCGAAGGGATTTCTTCGATGATTTTATCAAAATAATTTGGGTCAAAAGTAAGAAGCGCTGTATCAATAGTATCAGCGGGATCGTCTACATTGACACCATCTGCATCATAGGTGGCAGTAACATCGTCCCTCATTACCTTTATATAAGCAAGATTCTCAATATCTTCATAATCTATAGGGTCTCTTGTGTAAGTAATATTTATATCTCGAGTATTATTTAAATGGAGTGTAGGACTGATTGCGGAATTAGTTTTAGAGAGAATGGCTTTATATTGTATATATTTTCCTGTAGGGGATGTAATCTGTGTGCCTGTAGAGCCTGTAAGCGGATTTGACCAGGCACTCCATGTATGGTCTACGGTGGGTGTATTTCCTGTGCGCGTCTGGAATGTTATATCAGTATTTTCTGGCAGGTCTTCTGACCATGAAAAAGTATTATATTCTTTTGCATCTACCTCTATTACATCTGAGAACAATTCTCCTTTTGTAATGCTTTGTGCTTTTTTTGTATATAATGTCGGGATTTTAGGTGTTGCGCCGATTAACTCAACATAATCAAGGCGTATCCTGCCATATCCTCCATCGCCCCCATCGCCTGCTATTAGAAATGTACCATATTTACCATCTCCACCTTTTCCTCCGTTGACAGAGATGGCGCCGTGGGTAAGGTTAATGCTTTCGGCCTTAAGCCAGATAGTGCCGCCTGAGCCTCCACCTCCTCCACCTGTTGCACCAGGATGAGGAAAAGTTTTTCCATCCTTACCATCCTCTCCATCAGCAGAGATAGTTCCAGATACTACAATGTTAGGCGCAGCAATGTAGATAGCACCTCCTCCTCTACCTCCATTTCCTCCAGGTGTCTCCCATCCACCCATTGTATAATCTCCGCCTGAGCCTCCTCCTGAACCTCTGTACAACTGATTTATGTCTAAGCTTCCATAAGTATTACCTCTATATCCCTCATGCGGACATCCATATATATCTCGTTGGCCAGGAGTACCTTTAGTACCATACCCGCCACCTCCTCCACCAGCACCACCAGGCGCATTAGGTTGATGATTTTGGCCATCCCTTCCTCCTCCGCCTCCACCGTAATTCGCAGCTTGCCCTTCAGCTCCTAGGCCATTATAAGATTCGCCACTTTGATTGTCGCCAAAATTCCTGTTAGTAGCTGGATTGTTTATGCCTCCTCTACAACCTTTTCCGCGGACATCAATCACCCCTTTAATCACTACAGGTCCTCTTGATCTCAGCGTTGCTAATCCTCCTGATGTGCCGTTCCAGGGAGAAACAGCTAATATACCTCCTTTAGCTACATAAATACTTTCATACTCTTTTGTGCCATCTATATAAACTGTTTGGCCTGCATTGACTACTAAAGCTCCATCTCCTCCTTCACCATAGTCAAATGGGGCTTTTATCTTTATGCTCGATCCGTCATATTCCAAATTCTCGTTATCAAAAGAGAATCCGTCAATATCTACTGAACTATGTTCATCATCGATAATATATTCGTATTTTTCTTCGCCGGATGATGTCTTGATAGACTCTAGGAAGCCTGCCAGGTTATAGGTTATATTATTACCTTCTCCGGTTATAATTTCTTTTATCTTGCCGTCTTGTACTACATAAGTCTCGTTGTCTTTAATGTATGTAAATTCTTCTGGGAGGCCATTGTTATTAAAGGTAAGATTTTGGATAAAACTGCTATCAGAAAATTCGATTACTGATATCTTACCTTGGGTATAGTGCGCTATAGTACCATCAATGCTTCTTATGGACTTTAATTCAGAGATTACAATGTCATTATTCAAATAAATTGCGCGCTGTGTTTCATTTAAAATATATGTCGGCAGTTCTTTTTCTAGTTCTCCAAAATACCCTCTATCAAAAATAAGAAGCGTTGTATCGATAGTATCAGCGGGATCGTCTACATTGACACCATCTGCATCATAGGTGGCAGTAACATCGTCCCTCATTACCTTTATATAAGCAAGATTCTCAATATCTTCATAATCTATAGGGTCTCTTGTGTAAGTAATATTTATATCTCGAGTATTATTTAAATGGAGTGTAGGACTGATTGCGGAATTAGTTTTAGAGAGAATGGCTTTATATTGTATATATTTTCCTGTAGGGGATGTAATCTGTGTGCCTGTAGAGCCTGTAAGCGGATTTGACCAGGCACTCCATGTATGGTCTACGGTGGGTGTATTTCCTGTGCGCGTCTGGAATGTTATATCAGTATTTTCTGGCAGGTCTTCTGACCATGAAAAAGTATTATATTCTTTTGCATCTACCTCTATTACATCTGAGAACAATTCTCCTTTTGTAATGCTTTGTGCTTTTTTTGTATATAATGTCGGGATTTTAGGTGTTGCGCCGATTAACTCAACATAATCAAGGCGTATCCTGCCATATCCTCCATCGCCCCCATCGCCTGCTATTAGAAATGTACCATATTTACCATCTCCACCTTTTCCTCCGTTGACAGAGATGGCGCCGTGGGTAAGGTTAATGCTTTCGGCCTTAAGCCAGATAGTGCCGCCTGAGCCTCCACCTCCTCCACCTGTTGCACCAGGATGAGGAAAAGTTTTTCCATCCTTACCATCCTCTCCATCAGCAGAGATAGTTCCAGATACTACAATGTTAGGCGCAGCAATGTAGATAGCACCTCCTCCTCTACCTCCATTTCCTCCAGGTGTCTCCCATCCACCCATTGTATAATCTCCGCCTGAGCCTCCTCCTGAACCTCTGTACAACTGATTTATGTCTAAGCTTCCATAAGTATTACCTCTATATCCCTCATGCGGACATCCATATATATCTCGTTGGCCAGGAGTACCTTTAGTACCATACCCGCCACCTCCTCCACCAGCACCACCAGGCGCATTAGGTTGATGATTTTGGCCATCCCTTCCTCCTCCGCCTCCACCGTAATTCGCAGCTTGCCCTTCAGCTCCTAGGCCATTATAAGATTCGCCACTTTGATTGTCGCCAAAATTCCTGTTAGTAGCTGGATTGTTTATGCCTCCTCTACAACCTTTTCCGCGGACATCAATCACCCCTTTAATCACTACAGGTCCTCTTGATCTCAGCGTTGCTAATCCTCCTGATGTGCCGTTCCAGGGAGAAACAGCTAATATACCTCCTTTAGCTACATAAATACTTTCATACTCTTTTGTGCCATCTATATAAACTGTTTGGCCTGCATTGACTACTAAAGCTCCATCTCCTCCTTCACCATAGTCAAATGGGGCTTTTATCTTTATGCTCGATCCGTCATATTCCAAATTCTCGTTATCAAAAGAGAATCCGTCAATATCTACTGAACTATGTTCATCATCGATAATATATTCGTATTTTTCTTCGCCGGATGATGTCTTGATAGACTCTAGGAAGCCTGCCAGGTTATAGGTTATATTATTACCTTCTCCGGTTATAATTTCTTTTATCTTGCCGTCTTGTACTACATAAGTCTCGTTGTCTTTAATGTATGTAAATTCTTCTGGGAGGCCATTGTTATTAAAGGTAAGATTTTGGATAATTGTACCATCGGGTTTAAAGATCTCTATAATATTACCATCTGTATCATATCTGACCTCAGAGAGGTTTGGTGTAAGGACTTTTATATAGCCATCGTCTTCATTTACATAAGTGTATGTGTATTTTCTTCCTTTTGAATCAATCAGATAAATAAGTTTTTTATCAGCATTATACGCCTGAATATTACTGTCCTCGTCATGAACCAATGTCAGATTATCTTCATATGTGTAAGAGTATGTATAAAGAATATCATTACCGCTGGATACGCTTGATTTGGAAAGCTTATTTTCATCGCCATAATAGTAATTGGTAACCAACTGAGCGCCACTCAGATCTTCGACTTTTCGTAATCGGCCTTCGAGATACCAACGGTATTCATCATTTGCATGATCATATATCTTTACGGAATCATCTTCGTAGGACCAATCATAAACTGAACCATCATTTAATGTTAAAGTCTCTATTTTTCCTTCTAGATAACTAATTGTATCGCCGAATTCACTTATACTTTCTAAAAGTTCACCATCACTATACAAGGCCACACTCCCATCCGGGTATGATATAAGCCCAGCATCAATGTCGCCATTTTCAAACATTGTTAAGCCACTGATCTTTGTGCCATCAGCTTTTTCTATATATTGAACTTCTCCATCTTTATAGACAATCTTTGCCCCATTATCGAGACTCAAGGACTCTAAGTTACCTAATTCATCATATATCCGCTCTATACCCGCTCTATCAATTGTTATTTTTTCCAGGCCATTTGCCTCGTTAAAAACATAGTCATACTGCGTCAAATCCGACCCTCTTGAAATACTGTCTACCAAGCCATCTCTATATGTAATAGTGTCTCCTTTTGCATTAGAGACCTTGGATATGCGATTATATTCGTCATAATATATAACAGCTGGGAGAGAATCATCATTAGTGTCTCCAATAAGTACTGATTTAGGCAGCTCTTCACCTATTGCATCTGTATACGTATACAGATATTCCTCGCCTTCCTGCGTGACTAGTCTTTTGAGGTGCGCATCTTCATATTCAGCCATTGCTCCTTTTGGTTTTAAAAATTTAATAGGGTTTCCGTTTGGATCATATATACACACAGATGCATTATTCGCCACCCTGATGTAAGCAACATCTCCATTTTCATCAGGGATATAACAGAAATATGTAAGCCCCATTAAAGAGGAATATTCGATTGTTTTTTGATCTTCTCTATACATAAGAAGAGTCCCATCAGGAAGTCTTCTTTGAATAACTTTACCATCATAGATCACATCTATGGATCCATCTAAATGTTTGATCTGCGCATTTTTAAGATTTCCTTCGTGGTAGAATTCGATGTTAGTCATAGTGGAACCGTCTTCATCAAGTGTGATTGAGAAGACCTCTCCATCAAGATACCGGATAACATCACCGGTAGATGTGGCAATAGATAATAGAGAAGCTAAATCTTGTGTCTCGCCATTATTGCCTGAAGCTTCATATTTATAAATTAATGCATCGGAATCATTGAATATCTCTATGTCGCCGTTAGTTAAATACTTATGATAGCTTGTTAATGTCGGTGAGTTATAGAAATATTCGATGTAACTTGAATCCGGATTGATCTTTCTTATAGTATTCCCATCCATATCATGCATATATATGGTGGTAAGGACATTTCCCTCATTATCATACTCATGGGTCTCCAGAAGCATGCCCGCGGCTGTATCTATTTGTATGCGCCGCACAGCAGTAAATTTAGTGTTTATGGTCTCAATGCGCGAGGGTTTCTCATCTTCAGCGAGATAATCTCTTACGAGGGGCAAGAGATTATTACGCTCAATTATTAAGTCGCTGTATTTTAAGGTTGGGTCGTTTAGGCTGTTCTCTATGTTTGTATCTATTCCAGTAATTTTGGTAGCATGCACGCTGTCGAATCTATCATTTGTAAGCTCAACCGCATCCGTTATTTGATCCAGCTCAAGAAAAACTTCTCTATTTATATCATCTATTATTCTGTCGCGGTTAAGAAGAAGGGCTTGGTATACCACGTTACTGGCAAGCTGCGTTTGCATCCTTTGGTTAAATCTTGTTATTGCTTCCTGGGCCTTTTGGCTGCGGACTTGTAAAACAGAAGTATATTTATTATCTATTGTGGCATCTCTGGGGAGTTGCTCATCATCTTTTAAATAGTCTCTGACCTTTGTGTTTAAATTATCCCGCTCTAACGTTATTTCAGAATTTTTCTTTGCGGGATCATTCAGGCTATAATTAATGGCTTGGTCCACTATAAGCACGTGATATTTGTGAACTTCATTAAATTGATTATCGATCTTAGAACTAAGGGTGCTTTTTTTATCATCATCTAAAAAGATATTTCCCTCTACCTCACTTTTAAGTTCATTCTGCTTAACTATAAGCTCTCTTAAGAAAAGGTGTATTGTCAATTCATCTTCTATCCGGTCTTTAATTTCAGCTGTAATCTTATTTTCCTTATTCCTTCTATCATTTTTTACTTCAGCGAAATAAGGCAGCATCTTTTCGTTTAATATCTTTTCTTCTTCTTTTTCTGTTAAACGAGAATCTCTTCTTATGCTCCATATTAATTCAAGCTCCTTTTGAGCTAAAGTAATAAAATCAAGGTCCGAACTAATATTAGCAAGCTGAATATCCAGTTCTTCAATAACTTTTTCCATAAGATCTTTAACTTTAATGGTAAACGATATGGCATCCTCTCCTCCCTTTTCATCTACTACATTAATAACAACCTTATGCTCACCTGACTGGTCAAGCGCAGGTTTCCATATAAAAGTCTTTTTATATGAATTAATGCTTGCGCCTTTAGGAAGGCTGGGCGAAGAAAATGTCAAACTATCATCGTCAGGATCACTTGCAAGGTTATCGAGCTCTAAATGCTCATTTTCCTCTATCTCTATATTGGAAATATCCCTGATCTCAGGAGGGCGGTTTACATCGTGCACATTGATTATGACATCTTTTGTAACAGTTGATTCTTTGTCGCTTACTTCAAATGTCACTGTGTAAGTATCTGCTTGCGTGAAGTCAGGTTTCCATTCAAAAGTATGTTTTTCTATATCGAAAGATGCTCCTTCTGGCAATCCTTTAACTGAATATATTAAATCATCACCGTCGGGGTCGTCTGCAAGGATCTTAAGCTCCAAATGTTCATTTTCTTTGATCGCAATACTAGAAAGATCTTCAATCTCGGGAGGGTGGTTTACATTGTCTTCCGTGATTATGTCATCTTCGGGTTCTTCTATGTCTTGTGGCGGGGTTTCTTCAGGAGGCGGGATTTCCTCTACGGGAGGGGGAAGCGGGGCATCTACATTCTTTACATAAATATGTGTATACATGCATGAACTTTTCTTCCCGTCACTGGCTGTAAATCTAAATAGATAGTCGCCGTTATCATCATAGTCAGGGCTAAAGCTAAATGTGCCTCTAGATGAATCAAACTGTACATCATCTTTATCTGCTATTCTATAATAGGCGTTATCCCAACAGTAATAATCTTCTTCATAATAATCATATAAGAGACTTTCCCAGGAGTAGGTTATAGGATCTCTATCTATATCGGTAGCTTTAAGATTTATTGAAAGCGAATCGCTCTCATCTACTTTTCGCCAAGAGATATATTCAACAAACTGAGGAGGGGCATTGACATTATTTACCGTTACGTATATATGTTTGGATGAACTTTTCTCTCCATCGCTTGCGGTAAATTTGAATATATAGCTACCTTCATCATCATAATCAGGCATAAACATAAAAAGGCCGGTGGAGGAATTGAGATACACATCGTCTTTATCTACTTTATCATAATAATCATTGTAGGTAGGGTTCCCCCACGAATAGGTTATCTTATCACCATCTAAATCTATGGCTTCGATATTTACCCAGAGAGATTTATTTTCATTTATACTATGAGAGAAAGGGATATCATTTAATGCAGGGGCATGATTTGGGTCTTTGGGCGGTGCAATTATTATGGATCCGATAGGGCAAGAATTTGAACTTTTTTCAGTTTTTGTGTTTTTGGCTTTAAGATCTTCTATATCTTTTAGATGCTTTATATGGGTGATAGTATTGGAAAAGACCTTATCTACTTGGGAAAGGGGATATTTAGGAGTGTGCTTATCTTTAGCAGGACTTACTAGAGTTTGTATGCTTCCTGCTGCCCATATAACTTGGGCATTTAAGAAGGTTATGCATACTAATATGGCTATAGCTTTAATATACATCCTATATCTTAGGCATTGCCATATACCCATAACACTATCTCCGCCAATAAGTTAAGCTAACTTTATTTCATCTTTTAAAAACTCATTATTAAGACAAGTATACCACATTTTTTAAGGAAAGTCAAATAGTAAATATGGGTTATTTTTTGTTGTAATATTAAGATTTACAAGGGGTTACATCAAGGCGAGCAAATGCTGTTCGATGGAATTGGAAAGACTTAGTAGATTATATCCCCCTTCTAAAACTGAGAGCAATTTATTGCCGGTATATGTCGAGGCCATGGCTTTCAGGATCTCGGTCATTCTTTTGTAGCCGTCTTCGGTGAGATTTATGGTGGATAATGGGTCGTCTTTATGGCCGTCAAAACCAGCGGATATCAGGATGAATTCTGGCTTAAACTCTTTGAGGGCTGGGGCAATAACATCCTGAAATGCATTTATGTAGTCAGTATCTCCGCTTCCTGACGGCATCGGGATATTTAGATTAAATCCCTTTCCCTTCCCCTCTCCAATATCTTCTTTTGAGCCTGTTCCGGGGTAATGAGGGTATTGATGGAGACTTATGTAAAAAACAGATGGATCTTTATAGAATATCTCTTCTGTTCCATTTCCATGATGCACATCCCAGTCTAATATTAGTATGCGATTTAACTTGTATTTTTTCTGGATGAATCGGGCAGCTATGGCAACGTTATTAAAGAGGCAAAATCCCATTGCCTGCGAAGGTCTTGCATGATGTCCCGGGGGACGGACCATACAAAATGCATTGTCAATCTCCCCATCAAATATCAAATCTATTCCTTTCATTACTGCGCCAGCCGCAAAAAGGGCAGCTTCAAATGACTTTTCAGAAATTACAGTATCTGCGTCCAAATTAGTACAACCGTCCCTACATTTATCCTTTATACTTGAAACATAATCCCTGGGATGGACGAGTGTAATGTCTTCTATAGACGCGGATCCCGGCTCTACAAGTCTTAGTTTCTCAATAAGCTTTGTCTTTTGTAATCTTCTAAGTATGGCTTGCAATCTGGAAGCGCGTTCTGGGTGGTGGGGGCCGGTATCGTGTTTTAGGTAAATAGGATGGTAGATCAGCGCGGTTTTCAGTAGTTACTCCGTTTCTGCCCGTCGGACCTCCTTTATAAACTCCTCCATTAATTCTACATTCTTTTTTCCGCGACTTGACTCGATACCGCTCGAGACATCTACGCCGTAGGGCAAAATTTCTTTTATGATATCGTAGACATTGTCGGGATCGAGCCCGCCGGAAACAATAAGGCGCTTTATATGTTCCTTTGCAAGAAGCGCAAGAGACCTATCAAATCCTTTGCCTGTTCCGCCATAGGCCTCAGGGCTGTAGGCATCCAGTAAAAATGCATCTGCGAGAGAATTTTCTATGACCTGAACACTTTTCTCATCCCTGACCCTGACGGCCTTTATGAGCTTAACGCCTTTAAATCTTAGCTTTCTGAATTTTGAACAATATTCCGCATCTTCGTCACCATGCAGCTGCACAGTATCCAGCCCGCAGCTTCCGATACACTCCTCAATAAATCTCAAATCCTCATTAACGAAAATACCTACACTGTTTATAAAAGGCGGGGTATCTTTTATTATTGCCTCGGCATATTCCGGCGTAACATATCTCGGGCTATCTTTAAAAAAAACAAAACCAATGGCATCTGCTCCTATAAGGGCTGCTTTTTGAGCGTCCTTTACTGAAGTAATGCCGCAAAACTTTACCCTGATCTTATTCATGGCTTATTATCTCCCATTATCTCTTTTACCTTTGATGCAATATCCTCTGCCTCTAAAAATGCCCCGCCTATCAAAACCGCATTTAGGCCTATTTTTTTGAGCCTTGAGACATCTTCGCTGGTCCTTATACCGCTCTCGCTTATCTTTATCAGTTCCTTTGGCATCCTTGAGGCCAGTTTAAAAGTATTGTCGGTATTTACCTTAAACGTATCAAGGTTGCGGTTATTGATGCCTATTATCTTCGCATCACTTAGTATGGCCTTTTCTAAATCTACCTCGTCATGGATCTCTACGACAGAGCTCATGCCTATCCTCTTTGCAAGCTGCAAGAAACCCCTTATCTGGCTTTTGGTCAGGATCCTGGCAATCAAAAGAATCGCGTCTGCCCCGAAATAACGGGATTCATAGATCTGGTACTCGTCTATAATGAAATCTTTTCTAAGGACAGGGAGGTTTACAACGCGCCTGACCTGAGGTATGTGCGATACATCTCCTCCAAAGAACTTTTTGTCTGTTAAAACCGATATAGCCTTTGCGCCGCTTTTTGCATATATATCGGCCAGGTTTGCGACATCAAGCTTTTTTAAAAATTCCTTTTTTCGCGAAGGCGACCTTTTTTTTATCTCGGCAATGAGATTTACGCGACCTCCGGTCGAGATCGCTGCTTTAAAAGGCCTCAGCCCTTTCAGGAGGCCCTTCGAATCCACAAAATCAGTCATGGGGCGCCTAGCTTGCCGTATCTCCACTTCTCTTTTCTTCAGCTTGACTATTTCCTTCAGGAAGTTTTTCATTTTATCTATTTGTGAATTCCACCAATCTCTCTAAAGTTTTAATCGCCTTTCCGGATCTTATAGACTCTTCTGCCATCTTTATGCCTTTTTTAAAGTCTTTTGCAGCCTCTCCTGCAACCAGCGCAAAAGCGGCATTCAGTAATACTATATCCTTCTTTGGGCCCTTCTTGCCCTTAAGCACGTCTCTGGTGATCTTTGCATTATCTTCGGCTGAACCGCCTTTTATATCTGCAAGCTTTGCCGGCTTCATTCCAAAATCCTGAGGTTTTACATAAAAGGTCCTGACCTTTTTATTCTTTAATTCAGATACCTTGGTCTTGCCTGTAATGGTGATCTCATCCAGGCCATCAAGGCCGTGGACAATAAATGCCCTCTTTGTCCCAAGATTTTTTAATACATCTGCCATTAGTTCTGTGAGCTCTTTACGATATACGCCCAGGACTTGAGAGGTGGCATTCGCAGGATTGGTGAGGGGGCCTAATACGTTAAATACGGTCCTTATTCCTATTTCCCGACGAGGACCTATCGCATATTTCATTGCGCCATGAAAAAGAGGCGCATACAAAAAACCTATTCCTACCTTTTCTATGCACTCTTTGACTTTGTCCGGGCCGATATCTATATTGACGCCAAGCGCCTTTACAACATCCGCAGAGCCGCATGGACTCGAAACACCTCTATTGCCGTGCTTGGCTACCTTTAAACCAGCTCCACTTACTACAAAAGCGCTGGTTGTTGAGATATTAAAACTATTCGTGCCGCTCCCGCCTGTGCCGCATGTATCTACTATAGTCTTGGCGCCTTTTGCCGTCTTTCCTTTATTTATACCTATCTTTACTGCCTTTTCGCGCATAACCATCGCTGCGCCGGTAATCTCCTCCACTGTCTCACCTTTTAATCTCAGGGCGGTGATAAAGCTTCCTATTTGAGCCGGGGTCGCCTCTCCCGACATTATCTCATCCATGCACGCGATCATTTCTTTTCGCTTCAGATCAAGACCACCTACTATCTTTTTAATAGCTTCTTTTATCATAAAAACGCCCTTTCGCGTGTTAAAGGCTTAGATTAACACCTAATAAAATTCTTTAATACTTTCTTTCCATCCTTTGTCAAGATCGACTCCGGATGGAACTGCACGCCCCATACCGGAAATTTCTTATGCTTCAGCGCCATGATCTCATTGTCTTTTGTCCGGGCCGCGACTTTAAGGACCCCGGGGAATGATCTTCGCTCCACTATCAGCGAGTGATAGCGTGTTGCCTCAAATGGATTGGGTATACCTTTTAAAATACCTATTCCGGTATGAAAAATCATGGAGGTCTTGCCGTGCATTAATTTACGCGCAGTTACTACCTTGCCGCCAAACACCTCTGCAATACACTGATGCCCTAAGCATACGCCAAGGATAGGGATCTGCCCGCTGAATTTTTTTATAACCTCTTTGGACACCCCTGCATCGCACGGCCTGCCCGGCCCAGGGGAAATAACAATATGGTCTGGCCTTAACCTTTTTATATCCTCAAGGGTTATCTTATCGTTTCTGTAAACTATAAGCCTTTCTCCCAATTCAGATAAATACTGGACCAGATTATATGTAAAGGAATCATAATTATCGATCATAAGGATCATCTTGCACCTCTAGCTCTTACTCCAATCCTTCTCCTGCTATCTCAATAGCCCTGATCATCGCCTTTGCTTTATTAACCGTCTCCTGATATTCCCTCTTTGGCACTGAATCAGCTACTATCCCGGCCCCTGCTTGTATAAACGCATCATCACCTTTTACAATTATCGTCCTTATATTAATACAAGTATCCATGTTGCCTGATAGGCTAAAATAACCTACTGCGCCTGCATAAGGCCCGCGCTTTGTGTTTTCTAATTCGTCTATTATCTCCATGGCCCGTATCTTCGGGGCGCCTGCAACAGTACCCGCAGGAAACGCAGCCTTTAAAACATCATAAATATTCCTGCCTTTGGCCAGGCGGCCTACGCAGTTGCTTACAATATGCATCACGTGGGAATATTTTTCAACAAACATAAAGTCCGAGACCTTTACGGTGCCAGGCCTTGAAACCCTTCCTATATCGTTTCTACCCAGATCCACCAGCATCACATGCTCTGCCCTCTCTTTTGCATCGCGCAAAAGTTCCTCTTCAAGTTTTTTGTCTTCCTTCTCATTTTTACCCCTTGGCCGCGTTCCGGCTATAGGCCTTGTCTCTACGATATCATCCTCACACCGCACAAGAAGCTCAGGAGAAGACCCTATTAGTTTTATCCTGTCAAAATTCAGATAATACATATATGGGGAAGGATTTAATGACCTCAGCTCCCGATAGACGTCTAGGGGGTCGCTCTGCAGGACCGTATGAAACCTCTG
>JBHPHW010000011.1:0-36358 GCA_042570105.1 Candidatus Omnitrophota bacterium
CCTGACATCTATGATCTCTTTGCCGAATAACGCAAGCACTGATTCTATGGGCCTTGCAAACCTTAATCCTGAATCATCCCATCTCATTGTCTTTGGGAATAAAGGAAAGGAGGCGTTCTTTATGATGCGCGGGGTTATTTCTTCAAGAATATCTTTCGTATTGCGGGGTTTTTCTTTTTTCTCAATAGTTACGTACTCGCCTTTCGGGGTCTTCTTGATCTTTAAATCCTCTACCCCTACACCCTGATTCTTGGCAAAGCCCAGGGCCTGTTTCGTAGGGTTGAGTTTTTCATCAAAAGCTATCCTTTTGGGTGGGCCAAGGATTTCTTTGGAGCTTTCCCTCTGACGTAGATCAATATCTTTTATATGACAGACTAGAGAATCCTTTGTCCCTAGATTTATTATCGGGGTACGATCGAAGATTACGCCTAGCTTAGTGAGTTCTAGATGAAAACATCTCCATAGATTTTCTAAGGCATCTTTTACGTATCCTGCCGGCAACTCTTCGGTATTTATCTCTAACAGAAAATCTTTTGTCATAATTTAAAATATTGTGATTATTTTTCTTTGAGATATCTCTCGGCACAACGCTTGGCAAGACCTCGTATCCTTCCTATATAACTGGGCCTTTCGCTCTGACTTACAGCACCGCGGGCATCAAGGATATTAAAGGCATGCGATGCCTTTAAGACAAAACCATATGCTGGATAGACCAGTTCTTTGTCCAATAGGCTTATCGCTTCTTTTTCAAAAGATTCAAAATTCTTCCGATGCATATCTATATCGGCTTCGTCAAAATTATATTTTGAGTATTCGATCTCTTGTTGTTTATGCAACTCTCCGTATTTGAGGCCATCCTGCCACTCTAGGTCAAAGACATTAGACTTATTCTGTATAAACATACATATGCGCTCAAGTCCATATGTGATCTCGCATGAAACCTTATCAAGTTCCTTGCCTCCCACCTGTTGAAAATACGTAAATTGTGTGATCTCCAGACTATCCAGCCATACCTCCCAGCCAAGGCCTGAAGCCCCTAAAGTAGGCGACTCCCAATCATCCTCTACAAACCTTACCTCATGTCCCTTTGTATCTATGCCCAAGAACTTAAGGCTCTCCAGATAAAGCCTTTTTATATTCCGAGGACTTGGTTTGATTAATACCTGATACTGGTAGTAAAACTGCATCCTTAAAGGATTATCCGCATATCTACCATCTGTGGGCCGTCTTGACGGCTGGACATATGCCACGCGCCAAGGGTCTTTCCCTAATGACTTTAAAAAAGTGGCTGGGTGAAAAGTGCCGGCTCCAACCTCTGTATCAATGGGCTGCGCGATAACGCAACCCTGCTCTTTCCAGAATCTATTCAGTCTTTCAACAAGCTCTATGAACGATAGTCTCTTCATAATATTAAATATTAAACAGGCTTACTGTCTTCAATGGCTTATCCAGATTATCAGATATTATATTCCATGTAATCTTTTTTATTTCATTGTCGACATCGCGTGTTAATTTTATCCTCGAGGAAGTCTGCCAAATATCTTTTTCAAAACACAAAAGAGTAGCTTCTGCCCCTTTTGTCAATTTAAAGTCTTCACCACCAGGCCATAAGCCTAGTGCCGTCAGGAACTTCACCTCAAAAAGCCTTGCCACGGCACTCGGTTCTTTTTTGCTATCCAGAGAGGTCAGACCCTCTACCAGATTTTCGAAAATAGACTCTAGGGCGCCACCCAGTTCTGTGAACACATCTACAAGTTCTAATATATAATAAGCAACCGAGGCCCTTTTCCATTCTTTCAAAATATTAAGAAATGTCTTCTGCGCTTCACACTGCGATATAATAAAAAAATCGCTCTTTTTTCTTTCGTAAAAAACTATCTGGTCAAGACTAAAAAATAAAGGATTGACTAGGCTCCTGGCGCGCGAACCCCTGGCGCCCTTTAAAACCCCACGCACTTTACCAAAATCCTTTGTAAAAAAAGTCAGTATAAGACTAGTCTCTTTTAAGTCTTTCTTCCTCAGTAACACTGCGTCCGTCTTTTGAATCGCCATAATGAACTTTCGGCACAACCGCTCCACCTGTAATGACCATCTTCATACCATCGGGCACAGATATATCCAGAGGAATCATCTCTTCCTGCGGGACAAATACCAGCATGCCAGAAGTAGGATTAGGGGTAGTTGGCACAAAAACGTTGACTATCAACTCCTTCGTTTTTTTCTGCACCTCGCCTTTTGTTTCTGATATAATAAATCCCAATTGATAAAGGCCTTTTCTCGGATACTCTATCAAAACCACGCTTTGAAAAATAGTATTTTTCTGTACTAAAAAAGCAGACGATATCTCTTTTATTGTTCTATAAATAGTGCTGATCATCGGCACTTTATATAAAACCTTTTCGCCAAAGCCAAATATATTTCTCAATACTATTATTCTAGCTGCAAAGCCGATCAGCGTTAAAACGACTAAAAGCAAAAAGAATATAGCCAGTTTTGTCAAAATTATTATATCCGGCCCAGGGAGGAGGTTACCAAAGATGCTCATGATAGGCTCCAGGAGCAATGAATTCAACCTGTCTATTATAAAATAGAGGACCCATACTGTAAGGATTATAGGGATCACTATTAAAGTCCCTGTAATAAAATTGGCCCTTATTCTGGAAAACATCTTTATCTCCTTAAAATTTGAAAAATCAAAACAGTTATTACGATACCCAAAAAGGCGCCTGTAAAGACTTCCAGTAAAGAATGAACCCTGTCTTTGATCCTGCTCCTTGAGACCAAAAATGCCAGGATAAATACAAGAAAGATCACAAGGCCCTTTGGATAAAAAAGAGAAACTATTGCCCATATGGAGAAAGATACAGCGCTGTGGCCGCTTGGCATCCCGCCCCTAAAAGGGGTGCCGCTGCGAAGAAAGGTCTTACTCAAAACCACCAACCCCAGGATAATGAGTAAAATAATAAATGTAAGGTGCCAGTTGGATTCCCTTATCTTGATTACATTCTCCTCTAGCCTAAGCCCTATTCTACTGCAAAATAATATGTAACCCACAATAATCGCAAACGCTGCACTCAAGAGCACTGCCCCTGCGCAGATATCTTTTACAATCCTGGCTAGAGGGTGGAAATCTTCTTTGACGAGATCTATGGTATGTTCGAGGGCTGTATTGAACATCTCGGCAAAGAGAACGAATGCTATCGCAAGACATAAAACTATCAGTTCAATATATGTAAAACTCAGAAAGATACCTAATAAGACCACAAAAAGCCCGATAAGAAAGTGCAACCTCATATTGCGCTGGCTTTTAAAAACGTAGATAAAACCCTCTATCGCAGAATTAAAACTTTCCACTAGACTCTGTTGCTTCACAATACCTCCAATAACTTTTCTTCCTTTAACTTCATCTTTCTTCTGTCGTTGGGTTTTTTGTCGTCATATCCCAAGAGATGCAATATCCCATGCACTAAATATAGATATATCTCCTTTTGTACAGGTCGGCTTCTCTTTATTGCCTCCCTCTTTGCAGTCTCAGTAGAAACGACTACATCTCCCAGAATCGGGCTATCTTTAGGAATATCGTCTCCTTCTCTCATTGAAAACGCCAAGACATCTGTCTTAGAATTTACCCTGCGATATTTCCAGTTTAGTCTCTTGATATAGAGGTCTGTCACAAATAATAGACTCAATTCCGCATCGCTCTCGCCCATGGCCTTTAATATAGACTTAACATATTTTTCTACACCTTTTTTGGATATCCTTACCTTGTTCTGCAGGTTCATTATATCTATCCGCATACTTATTCTTTGCCTAAGGGAGGGTTGATTTTTTATTGCTTCGTTCCTTTTCCTCTGGCCCCTCGGGATAGTCCACACGAGTATGGAATATACCTGTAAGGATATGAGTGAATACCCCTGCAATCCTTTCCAGATCCTTCAGCGTCAGATCGCACTCATCCAGTTGACCATCTATAAATTTGTTATTTATGATCTTTTTTACGAGTCCTTTTATTCTAGCGGGAGTAGGTTCGTCAAGCGTACGTGATGCCGCCTCAACTGAATCAGCCAAAAGTACACACGCTGCTTCTTTTGTCTGGGGCTTTGGGCCTGGGTATCTAAAAGATTGCTCTCCAACATCTTCATCTGTTGATTTCTCCAGCGCCCTTTTAAAGAAATAAAAGACAAGGCCTGTTCCGTGATGTTGATTTATAATGTCTATGATCTTTCTATTAAGTTTATATTCTTTAGCTAATTCAATACCGTTTTTGACGTGCTTGGTTATGATGAGACTACTCATTGTAGGCGATAGTTTATCATGCGCAGAATCTTTGACAGACTGATTTTCACTAAAATATGAGGCCTTTTCAATCTTTCCTATATCGTGAAAATATGAACCGACTCTGGCCAAAAGTGAATTTGCGCCAATTGCTTCACATGCTGCCTCCGCAAGATTTCCTACCACGAGGCTGTGATGGTAAGTCCCAGGCGCTTCTATAACCATCTTTTTTAAAAGAGGATGATTCAGATCTGCTAACTCAAGCAGGCTGATATCAGTAGTAACCTTAAATGTATTTTCAAAAATGGGCAGGACGCCTGTCACAATAACTGCTGATATTATGCCATTTGCAAAACCCAAGAAAGATTCTGTAATATACGTATTAAAATCCAGGGATCTTATAAGCCCCATACCTATAAGATAACTCATGTTTGCAAATCCGACACAAAGTCCTGCCGCTATCACCTGCGATCGCCTTCTTACTCCTTTCATTGCGAAGATGCCTATCACCCCGCCCACTAGAGACATCCCTGCAATATCCAACCTGCTTCCTGCTATCACACCAACCGATATGCTCAAAAAACAGGTTGCCATTATCGCTAAGCGTGTATTTATTAAAATGGCTATAAGCATTGAGGCTACTGCTACCGGCACAAGATTGCTCGGCCATGGAGATATTACTATAACCTTTGCGGTAAATAGCGTTAAAATACAAATAAGGGCAAAGAGTACTATTTCTTTGTTTCCTCGCATAAGATCTGACTCATAGAATCTCATATACAAAACCACAAGGAGCATAAAAAGACCTACTAATATCGCAATTGCAAAAATACCTCCGAACTTCAATCCTGAACGTTTCTTTTGTTCAATGGCCTCAAGCTTAGCAATGTGCTCTTTACCTGTACGTTCGCCTTTATTCAATATTATCTCGTTTTTCTTTATATTTTTTATACTATATATCGGTTCCATGTTCTCGGCCGCCAATTGCATCCTTGATAAAGTCTTTTCTTCGTCGTATATTACATTGCTACTCAAAATTGCCTTCACAAGATCTGAAACAGCTCTCCTCTCCTTCCTGTTTCTTGTCATACTGGAAGGCTCTATCCTTTTCCTTGCCCCTTCAAGGGCAAGGGTTCTATCCACTGTCTTTTCTATTTCAGTATTTTCAGCATTATCTATGAGTTTTATTGTTTTTATTTTACCTTCGTTAAGCCTATCATACTCTAGATCAGAAATTATGCCTTCTGAGAAAGATGCCTCAAGCGTTTCTTTAGCATGACTGGAAAAACCTTCCAGATCCTTTAGCTCGAAGATATCCGCTACCAATGATTCTGAAATATCATCCGCCAAAACAATCTCTTCTATGCCGGCCTTCTTTTCTTCGTCAGTTATATCAGGTATCTCTTTTAAAAGTTCTATAGAATTAATAATGGATCCTGCCTTTTCTGAAACCCTCGCCTCTAGCCCCTCATCAAAGATATAGACTGGCAGGACTAATCCAGTAGCAGTTTTTCTTGCGTTTTCTGTGGCCTTAGCGTCTACTTCTCCCTTTATACTGAAATCATACGGCGCATAGATATCCCTTAGAGCTATATCCCCTTCTCTAAATTCTACTTTAAAAAGCCCTCTGTCCCAATGGATTATTGTTATCAATATCAGCCATGTTAAAAGCGCAATGATAACATGATATACATTGTAAGCTTTTTTATTCCCTTTCTTATTTATTAATTTCTTCATAATATCTACCTTTTATAACGCGGGTTATCGCGTCTCTAGATTCTCATAGGCCTTTATTATTTCTTGCACTAGGGGATGCCTTACAACATCTTCTCCTGTAAATTGCACAAATCTTATGCCCTTTACGTGTTTCAGAATCCTACGCACATGGTTTAACCCGGATTCCTTCCCGGACGGGAGATCGCTCTGGGTCGCGTCTCCTGTTATCACAGTTTTTGAGTCAAAACCCAGCCTTGTAAGAAACATCTTCATTTGATCTATAGTAGAATTTTGCGCTTCGTCAAGGATTATAAAAGAGTCATTCAAGGTGCGGCCTCGCATGTAGGCAAGCGGCGCAACCTCTATAATACCCCTTTCTATGTAATCCTGGATCCTTTTTGCTTCCATCATATCGTAAAGCGCGTCGTAGAGAGGCCTGAGATAAGGAGTTACTTTCTCGCAAAGATCTCCTGGTAAATAGCCAAGGCTTTCCCCTGCCTCAATAGCAGGCCGCGTCAAAATGATTCTATTGACCTCTTGTTTTTTTAAGGCATTAACTGCCATCGCCATAGCTAGATATGTCTTACCTGTACCAGCAGGACCTACGCCAAAAACAATGTCGAATTTCCTTATTGCATCGATGTAGCCTTTCTGGCCTTTTGTTTTAGGTGTCACAAACTGACGCTTCGAAGAAACCTCTATCCTCTCAAGATAGATATTCTCGATGTCAACATGTGGATTTTTTTTGAATGACTTTATAGAATAAACTACTTCGTCCCTCTTTATAGTGTCGCCACGCTGTACTATAATGAGTAATTTCTCGAAAAGCCTTGCGCCTTTTTCAACCGCATCTTTATTTCCCTTTATTGCTAATTTTTCCCCTCGAGACGTAACCCTCACCCCAAAACCCGATTCGATCAGCCTCAAATTTTCATCACATTTACCAAAGAGCGCCTTAGCTTCGTCATTAGTGCGTATGGTTAGGATCTTTTCCATTTCATCTTTCCGAGTTTTTACGCAATTATTTCATTGGTATCACAAGCTTCTGCCCCGGCCTGATCAGATCAGGACTCTTTAAAATATTCCTGTTCGCTTCATAAATCTTCTCCCATTTTTTCGTGGTCCCATACATCTTTTTGGATATCTTCTGAATGGTATCACCTTCTTCTACTATATATATCTTGTCTCTCTCTTCTTTTTTATCCTTCTCTTCAAGTGCAGCCGGCTTTTGATAGACTACCTGAGGCTTTCTTGACAATTTTAGAGTGCTTACCTCTTGCTCTTTCTTAGAAACTGCCTTTCTCTCTATATACCCTTTATTTCCTGGCGGAGTATGTAAGGGCTTTTGCGCCTTGATCTTTTTGACATCCTCTTTTTTAACCTCTTTGGCATCCATCGAAGAAACGAGTTCTACTTCAACCTCATATATTTTTCTTGTTTTTTTCTTTTTTATTTCTGGTAAAGGTGGCGCCTCCCCTTTCAACATCCCTCTGTTGCCTTTAATTTCTTGATCAACCCTATCTACTTCGTAAGACGTTGTTCTAACGAGGCAACCAGGCAGTAAAAAAAGTGTGACCAGCAAACTACAAGTTATAAGCACTTTCATAAATCCCCCCTTAAATGTTACTGGACGAAAAGTTACTTCTCTGGCATCCTGTAACTTCTTGTAACCTTCGTCAGGCTATGATACAGTCTTAGCTTTAACCTTATCTATTTTAATACCCAGCTCTTTTAATTGTCTATTATCTACTGATGCCGGTGCCTCTGTCATAGGGCAAGAGGCCTTCTGAGTTTTTGGAAAGGCTATTACCTCTCTTATGGTATCCACCCCGCACATTAGCGAGAGAAGCCTATCTAGTCCAAATGCAATACCGCCATGCGGAGGGGCGCCATAGTTAAACGCCTCAAGCAAAAATCCAAATCTCTCTTTTGCATGGGCCATATCCATCCCTATACGCCGAAATATCCTTTCCTGTAAATCCCTTTGGTGAATCCTTATGCTGCCACTCGCTATTTCCACACCATTCACAACTAAATCATATGCCCTGGACCTTACTTTGCCTGGCGAAGACTCTATAAGATCCGCATCTTCTTTGACAGGCGAAGTAAAGGGGTGGTGTTCCATATCCCACTTGTTATTCTCTTCATTTAATTTAAAAAGTGGAAAATTTAAAATCCACAAAAACTCGAAACCCTGCTTTTCCTTGCGTAAATCAGGCTTGTCTGACTTGTATTTTTCCATCGCTTCTTTATGCGTCATCCTTGGGAAGGGTATCTTCAATCCCTTATCCATCGCCTCTTTAAAAACATAATAAAGCAACTTCTCTGTAACATCAAAGATATCCTCTTCGTCTATAAAAGACATTTCCATATCCAACTGCGTAAATTCGGGCTGTCTATCTGAACGCAGGTCTTCATCCCTAAAGCACTTTGCGATCTGGAAATATTTTTCAAACCCAGAGATCATTAATAACTGTTTAAAGATCTGCGGCGATTGAGGTAGGGCAAAAAATTTACCCTGGCTGAGTCTGGAGGGAACAAGGAAATCTCGGGCGCCTTCTGGCGTGGATTTAGTTAAAATAGGCGTCTCGACCTCAGTAAATCCTTCTTTATCCAAAAAATCTCTTATTGTCTTACATATCTTATGACGAAAGAAAATCTTCTTCTGAATATCTGGTTTCCTTAAGTCAATATACCTATATCTGAGTCTCACTTCCTCTGAGGCATCCGATATCCCATCCAATTCAAAAGGTGGCGTTAGGGAACTATTGATTATCTCAAGTTCTTCAACCGCTAGTTCCACCTCACCCGTTATGATCTTGAGGTTTTCAGTCCCTTTTGGTCTTTTTTGTACAGCCCCCTTTACGCCTATTACATATTCACTGCGTAATTCTTCGGCTTTTTTGTTTTTGAGAAAAACCACTTGGGTGAGACCGTATTTATCGCGTATATCTACAAATATTATTTTTCCGTGATCCCGCCTTTTGTGCACCCAGCCAAGAAGCGTAACTTTCTCGCTTATATTTTTTGCAGTTAATTCACCACAAGTGTGTGTGCGTTTCATCAGATTGTCTCTATCCCCCCTGGCGCGCTTCCCTGATTTCCTTAACCAAGTCTTTTAATTTTACCTTCTTTTGAACCCTATTCTTCATATCCTTAACTACGACCTTGTCCTGACGGAATTCTTCTTCTCCAAAAATAATAGCGAATCTTACCTGAAGTTTTTCTGCCATCCGCATCTGTGCCTTCAAAGGTCTTTTCCCGTAGTCTATGTCACACGAAAACCCATTCTCTCTCAGTGAATTCATCGAAAGGATTGCATCCTCATATAGCTCATCGCTGGTCGTCGCCATAAAAATATCTAAAGTAGGTTTTAATTTGGATGGATCTTCTTTTACAGCTAAAATAAGCCTTTCAATGCCAAATGCAAAACCAATCGCTGGCGTATATTTTCCCCCCATCTCCTGTATAAGATTGTTATACCTGCCTCCGGCAGAGATAGCATCCTTGGAGCCCAGATCTTCCTGGGTTATCTCAAATACCGTTTTTGTATAGTAATCCAGCCCCCTTACTATATTTAGGTCGACTGCATAATTTACGCCTATTTTTTCTAATCCCCTTTTTACGGTTTCGAAATGTCCTGCGCAATCTATACATAGTGAATTCTCAGGTCTAATATTTCTTACAACTTCTCTACAGTCTGCATTTTTGCAGTCAAATACTCTCAAAACATTCTTATGATACCGCTTTTTACACTCATTACACAATAACTTTAAATGAGGCCTTAAGGCCTTTTTATTTTTTTGTATTAGTTCAAACTTATCCTTTTGACACCCCAGGCTATTTATCTTTAGGTTGAAATCCTTTATATCTAAATCTTCCAGAAACTTTACTGCTAATAAAATAACCTCTACATCAAGAAAGGGATTATCCGACCCTATCGCCTCTATGCCTAGCTGGTGGAACTGCCGCTGCCGGCCTTTCTGAGGCCTTTCGCTTCTGAACATAGGTCCTATATAGAATAATTTTGTAAGGGGGGCCTTTTCTCCTAGAAAATTCTCCACATAGCTTCTCGCAATAGAAGCTGTTGCCTCTGGCCTTAACGCGATCTGCCTTCCGCCTCTATCAGAGAAAACATACATCTCTTTCTGCACTATATCAGTAGAATTACCTATACTTCTTATAAAGAGCGCTGCTTCTTCGATTACAGGCGTTCTTATTTCTGTATATCCATACCTTGCAAATACGTTTCTGGCAGAACACTCGATGCGTTGCCAAATACCCACATCAGTGGGTAAAATATCCTTTGTGCCTCTTAGCGCTTTTAGCATCTATATTTTGTTCAGCATTGTCCAAGGCTTTACCTTGAACAATGTCTTATTTTACCTTCGCCTTCATTATTAATCCTGGCTTAAATACAGCTACCCTTTTGGGTGCAACAGGGACCTGTTGTCCCGTCCTTGGATTCCGGCCCATACGTCCTTTTCTAGACTTTGTTTTAAACACGCCGAAATTCCTTAACTCTATCTTCTCTCCTTTTGCCAAGGTATCGATTATGATATCAAAAGTCATTTGTACAGTCTTTTTGACATCTATCTGTTTTATCCCTGACTCATTTGCAATTTTAACGACTATATCCTTTTTTGTCATCCTATACCTCCCCTTTTAAAGCATAAAGAAAAATCGTCCCTATGCCTTCTTCTCTTTTTTGTATCTGATTTAATTACAACGGGTAGTGTAACATGGCGATATAATGTTGTCAAGAAGGTTTTGCTGGGCTAGTTAGTTTTGGAGACAGGGGCTGTTTCAAATCTAATATGATCCCGACCTACAAGCTCTTCCAGCTCTATCACCACTTCATTGGTAGGGCTTACGAATAGATGTTTATCGACCAGTATGCGGTAGGAGCCATTTTTTTTGGTCGAGACATTCAGATAGACAGGGGTATTTCCTTTGTATTTTTCGAGGGTCTTTTTCAATCTTTCCAAAATTTCATTTTCCATGCCAAGTGAAAAAATATCTATCGCTATTGCATGAGTAAAGCGCGTCCTTGCCTCTTCGATCGGCACTATCTCTTCGACTATTATCTTAGGCCTTTCCTCTTTCAAATTTAACCTACCATTTACAAAAACTGCAAAATTAACCCTTATAAACTTTGAGACATTTTTATAGGCTGCCGGGAAGACTAAAACCTCAACCTTTCCCTCGAGGTCTTCCACCATCATTATAGCCATTCTCTCGCCGGTACGTTTAGTAACCGTGTTTTTCACTTTATTTATTATGCCTCCGAATCTAATCTTTACGCCATCCTCCAAATCCTTAAGGGCCTTACTACTAGCCGTGGAATATTCTTTCAAGATCTTCTCGTATTTGGCTAGTGGGTGCCCTGTTATATAAAACCCTAGCATCTCCTTCTCAAAAGTTAGAAGCTGACTTTCAGGCCACTCTTTTATGTCAGGGATCTGACGGTCAATGCCCTTATCGGTAAAAAGCAACATCTGACCTAGCGATCTATCTTTTTGTATGGCATTTGCTGTATCCATTGCATTAGCAAGCACTGCCATCATCTGTGACCTTTTAAGAGACAAACTGTCAAAGGCGCCACATTTAATAAGACTTTCTATCACCTTTTTGTTGACCAAACGCGAATCTGTATGCTCGCAGAATTCACTTAGTGATTTAAAGCTATTATATCGATTTCTTGCCTCGATAATGGATTCTATGGATCCTTGCCCTACATTTTTAACAGCACCGAGCCCGAAACGTATCGCATCTTTACCAACCATTGTGAAATTCGCGAAACTTTCATTAAGATCCGGAGGAAGTATCTTCAGATTCATGCGCTCTGCCTCATTTATATACTCGACAACTTTATCTGTGTTGTCTTTTTCGCTTGTGAGAAGCGCTGTCATAAACTCAACTGGATAATTTGCTTTTAAAAATGCTGTCCTGTAAGATATCATCGCATATGCGGTAGAATGGCTTTTATTAAATCCATACCCTGCAAAGTGTTCTATCAAACTAAAAATCTTATCAGCTATTCGTTTGTCGATCTTGTTTTTTATAGCGCCTTCTATGAATGCCTTTCTCTGCTGATCCATCACCTCTGGCGTCTTTTTTCCTATTGCTCGACGCAAAAGATCTGCTTGGGCAAGAGAAAAACCAGCTAATTTCGAAACAATCATCATCACCTGTTCCTGGTAAACTATAATACCATAGGTCTCTTTTAGTATGGATTCAAGAAGCGGGTGATCAAATCTTACCTCTACTTCGCCGTGTTTTCGCTTCATAAAATCGTCAAGCATACCGCTACCTATTGGACCTGGTCTGTATAATGCGAGGAGCGCTACAATGTCTTCAAATTTCTCAGGCTTTAATTTTTTTAACAAATCCCTCATCCCTGATGACTCCAGCTGAAACACCCCCATTGTCTCAGCCTTGTCTAAAAGCCTATATGTTTTTGGATCCTCCATAGGGATATCTTCAACCTTTAAAGATATGCTATTAACACGATTCACTATCTTTATGGCCTCCTGGATGACAGTCAGTGTCCTCAGGCCTAAAAAATCCATTTTTAAAAGCCCTATCTTTTCAAGAGAACCCATTGCGTACCCGGTTGAAATCTGATTATCGCTGGTTCCAAAAAGAGGGACATGGTTCACAAGGGGGTCTTCACTTATAACAACACCCGCTGCATGGGTCGAGGCGTGCCGCGTAAGACCTTCAAGATGCTTTGATGTATCGATGAGCTCTTTCACTCTAGGATCTTGGTTATAGAGGGAGCGCAATTCCGGCTCCTGTTCAAGCGCAAGCTCCAATGTCATGTTCGGATCCAGAGGCACAAGCTTCGCAATCCTATCAACGTCACCATAAGGCATACTCATAACCCTTCCCACATCTCTTATAACTGCCCTGGCAGCCATTGTCCCAAATGTAATAATCTGCGCGACATTCTCTTGACCGTATTTCCCTATAACGTAATCTATTACTTCCTGCCTGCGTTCGTAACAAAAATCAATATCAATATCAGGCATTGTCACCCGTTCTGGATTTAAAAATCTTTCAAAAAGAAGATTATACCTTAAGGGGTCTATGTCTGTTATCCCCAGACAATAGCTTACGATACTGCCTGCTGCTGATCCTCTGCCTGGCCCGACTGCTATCTCTTTATTTTTTGCGTAGCTGACAAAATCCCATGCTATAAGGAAATAACTGGTATAACCGGCTTTATTAATTGCCCTCAACTCATAATCGAGCCTTTGTCTTTTATCTGGAGCCACATCAACATACCTTTTTCTCAAACCCTCTTCGCAAAGTTCTTTTAAATACTTTTCACGCGTAGTGCCTTCTGGGATCGAATAGTGAGGTAGAAATGTCTTTGAAAAATCTAATTCCAGATTACATCTTTCGGTTATCTTAATTGTATTTGAAATTGCCTCGGGGATATCTTTAAAAAGCTCCTTCATCTCTTCGGGGGATTTAAAATAAAACTGATCTGTTTGAAGACGCATCCTCTTGGGATCTTGAAGTGTCGTCTGTGTCTGGATGCAAAGAAGCGCCTCGTGCGCTTTAGCGCTCTCTCGGGTAAGATAGTGGACGTCATTTGTAGCTACTACTCCTATCTCTAATTGCTTGCCCAATTTTATAAGGACGCTATTTACTTTTTTCTGCTCTGGTATTAGATTATCCTGCAACTCAAAATAAAAATTCTCTTTACCTAAGATCTCTCTATACTGAAGCGCTAACCCCTTGATCTTTTCTTCATTGCCTTCAAGCGCTAGTCTTGAGAACTCACCCTTAAGACAACTTGAAAGGACCATAAGGCCTTCTGAACACTGAGCCAGGACTTCTTTATCTATTCTGGGTTTATAATAAAAACCTTCCCGATATCCTATGGAAACAAGCTTCATCAGATTCCTATATCCTGCCTCATCTCTGGCTAAAAGTATAATATGATTTGATGTCTCTCCCCCGGTGTATATCGTCTTATCAAATCGGCTTTTGGGGGCGAGGTAAAGTTCGCATCCTATGATGGGTTTTATGCCGTTTTGCATACAGGCCTGGTAAAATTCAATTGCGCCAAACATGTTGCCATGGTCAGTCATGCTTACCGCTGGCATCTTCATTCGCCGTGCACGCTCAACCAGGTTTTTTATTAAACAGGCGCCGTCAAGAAGGCTGTATTGAGTATGTACATGTAGGTGGACAAAATCGGAGTGGAACATTTTTTGAATTATATACGGAGGCTATTTCCCCATCCCAACTCGCTGCACTCGTTGCATCAATTTCCCTTCGGTCTTAATGGATGGTGCTATTATGATTTCAGTCAATTGCATTTCTTTTATATTCTTTGCGCCGAGGTTACCCATCGAGGTCATAAGCGCTCCTGCAAGATTCTGCGATCCATCATCAAGCCTTGCTGGCCCAAAAAGTATTTCTTCAAGTGTCCCTGTAGTCCCGACTTGAATGCGCGTCCCTCTCGGTAAGTTTGCATGCGGGGTTGCCATGCCCCAATGAAAACCTTTCCCTGGCGCCTCTTTTGCCCTTGCAAATGCCGAACCAACCATTACTGCATCTGCTCCACTGGCAAACGCCTTACAAATATCTCCTCCCGAATCCATCCCTCCATCTGTAATGATGGGGATGTATCTGCCTCTCTTTTTATAATAAAAATCACGGGCTGCTGCTACATCTGAAGTTGCTGTTACCTGCGGAACGCCTATACCTAAAACGCCCCTCGTGGTACACGCTGCTCCAGGGCCAATGCCTACTAAAACTGCGCTGGCTCCTGACTCCATTAACTGAAGGGCAACAGAGTATGTAACACAATTACCCAAGACGACGGGGATCTTCATCGACTTGATAAACTTTTTCAGATCTACAACTTTGTATTCTTTTGAGGCATGCCTTGTGCTTATAACCGTGGATTGGACTACAAATATATCTGCGCCGGCAAGTTGCGCAATCCGCCCAAAGGCCTCCGCGTTTTGCGGGATTGTGCTCACTGCTGCAGTAGCATTCTTTTCTTTTATTTGTTGGATCCTCTTTCTAATCAGGCTCTTCACTACAGGTTTTACATATAAAGACTGGACCAACTTTGTAGCTTTTTGCGGGCTTTCGTTTGCTATTTTCTTGAGTATCTTGGCAGGATTATCATAACGGGTCTGAATTCCATCTAGATTTAAAACAGCTATACCTCCAAGCCTGCTCATCTCTGTTGCAAATTTGACATCAACTACGCCATCCATCGCAGCAGCGAGTATAGGTACTTTGTATCTCTTTTTGCCCAACTCCCAGCTCGTATCTGCTTCGTTAGGATTTATTGTTATAGAGCCCGGGACCAGCGCTATCTCATCAAAACCATAGCATCTACGCGCCTTTCTTCCTCTTCCAACCCACATACCCATTTGTAGATACCTCCATTATTTGTTTAGTTTTTTGTGTATAATACAGCAATATATCTAAAAAGTCAAGGATAGATAAATAGAGCCTGTTCGAGGCTCGCAAGGCCAATCGAACAGGCCTTCAAGGCTAAGCCTCGGACAGACCGGATACCATAATCACATCCAGCAAAAAGAATCTAAATAAAATCTTCTTCCAAAACTCCTTCTTTTCTTCTCGCTCCAAGACGACTTCCTTTATCTCATGAAACAATCCCAATGCATGTCGTGAATCCTCAGCTGAAATCTTATGCGTAGAAAAACGCGCCTCCAGAAGTCTTTCTGTTATAAGACGCATTGGTTCTGGTCTTGTGGATATTAGCCCCCCTACAGATGCAGAAAATTCTCTATACGCCGCGTGATTAGCTTTTGGGATTCCGTAAATTTTAAACCCTCTACATAAAGCATTGTATACCTCTTTTATGAACTCTCGGGGGTTTTTGACCGCCAGTTCGCTTAACTTTTTGCTTCGCATAAAAATATAAA
This sequence comes from Candidatus Omnitrophota bacterium, assembly GCA_042570105.1. Lineage (GTDB taxonomy): Bacteria > Omnitrophota > Gorgyraeia > Gorgyraeales > Gorgyraeaceae > JBHPHW01. Next base: position 15,918 of record JBHPHW010000011.1, read on the forward strand.
CCACAAGACACAATACGAACGAGGAAACTATCCACGAAAGAATCAATAGCAAATAATATGCCCAGCTCTTTTCCTCTATTGGTCCAACAGGTTCGGTTATCTTTATCTCTATGTCATTACTAAAATTTCCAAGATACGTTGCGGAAACACTCACTCTCCCTTCTTCCTTCGCCTTAAGATTGCCCTCGCTATCTATCGAGACCTCTGTAGCCCCCTTGACCTTCCAATCAACAAGACGAGTTGCTGGAATAATAGAACCGTCTTTTAATTTTACCTCTGCAGTGAGCTTACACTCCTCATCAAGCGGCATCTCCTCTTTATCTGAGGTTACAGTCAAGCTCTCCACTCCAAACGTATCTATATTTTTATTAAATTCTTTCGCCCGGAATCTCTTGGAAACTTCCTGTTTTTCCTTTTGTTCATCCTCCTGTTCATCCTTTTGCTTTTCTTTAAGCTGGTCTTCTCTTACGTGACCAGGGGATGTTTCCCTTTTTCTAATCTCATCATCCACAAGTTGGTCTTTTGCGTCCTTATTTTCTTTTATTGTCCTAGGCGCCTGTTTCAATAACTTTAATAATGGTATTTGCTCAGGGATACCCAAAAGTGTGGAGGGTATATTTTTTAATGACAGGTTTTCAAATCTAGGGACGAAAGGGTATAAAAAAGATGCTACTATTAAAACAAAGGAGAACATCAAGGCCCCCACTTTTATCTGTTGCCATAGACTCATTATCTCCTCTCGATCGCCTATTATCACAGACCCCTTGTGCTTTTTCTCACACACTAAGCTTAAGCGCATTGTAAAAATAAAAATAAACAAAAATAAAGCGAGTAGCACTGCATAGAATGTCTCTCCTTCAAGCGCAATGCCAACAGATGAGATCAAAAGACACATTGATATAAATTGTAGCATAGCATAACTTTGTCCTGTCTTAAGTCCAAAGCTTTGGAAAAGCATAAGCCATGCGAGGGCTATTGAAAAAATCCTAAGAAGATTTTCAAACGTTATGGTTACTTCAGACAATCTTCCGATTATTATTAATAATGCTGCAAGGGATAACATTCCTATAAAAGTATCTTTATGCTGTAACCGGGTATCCCTCATCTGCCAGCTCACAAGAAAGCCTATAACAGTGCCAAATACCAGTATCATAGTTACAAGGGGGCTAAAAATAGCCTGGATACTAAAAAGGCCTATGAGCACTAATCCCAGATTTGCAAAATGGAAGTACAATGTGTCTCTGTCCATATACTCTGCCTTTTAGGAAAGACCTTTGCTTTTAAACAGTCTCAAACTTCTTCGCAAGTTTATCCCCTTTTGAAATCCTATACACATGCGCCTCAAGATTTGCCAGGGCTTCATCAAACTTTCTTGCAGCATCTGCATCAAGATATTCGCCTTCTGCTACATGACCAAATGTGGAAGCGCTAAGTACAATCACTATGAGTCTTATGCCTTTAACTTTAAACTGAACAAGGCTTGAGAGGCTATCCATATCATTATCAAGCATTATTGCGATCAAAGTAGATCGATGCGGGGCAACAAAACTTGCCTCTTCAAGGGTATCCTTTAGACTAAAATCGCTATTTGAGGAAACCTTTGCCAAATACTCTAAGATCTTATACATGTGTGATTCACCTTTACCAAAGGGCAAAATCACAGCTTCTTTGCTATATCCCACCATTTGCACCAAAACGCCCTCATTCAAAAGATATCTTGCGATAGATCCTGCGATCTTTACAGAATACTCCAAGGTCGTCTCTTTGCCGCTACCAATATTGTGTCCCTTTTTTAGATCGATGACTATTGTTGCCTCCTGTACAGCATTACGTTCAAACTGCTTTACAATCATCTTATTGTGCCTAGCCGTAGAAGGCCAGTGTATGCGGCTTATTGCATCCCCGCGCTGATATTCACGCACCCCAAAAAATTCATGGCTGTCTCCGCTTATCTTTGCGGTCTCAACACCCATCCATGAAACAGAACCACTTGCTAGAGTTGGAAAGGCAAATATCCTAAATAGACTCGGGTATACCAGTATATCAGAAAAAACATTGAGTCTTTTCTTTGTCTTAAAAAATCCCAATGCATCTTGGGAGATAACAGTTGTAGGGCCAAATCTCCACAACCCCCTTCGATAGCAATCGGCTATATAGCTGATTTTTTTATTCTCCTTACCCTCCATTTTTAACATAAATAGGGAGGTCTCTTCCCTCTCGGGCGACGCGCCTGAAAATCTATCCAATAATTCAAAAAAATAGATGTTTAGTGGGCGTTTGTTCCGGATATGCATCTTGACATCAATCACGTCATCTTCATATACTGTATCATGCACTTCGCGTGCTATAGCGATGTCGGGGATATTAAATTGGAGGTGTATGAATGAAAGGACAAACATAACAAATGCCACAACAAAAAAGATGTAGACCATTGTTATGTCAGTATTCCACGCAATGGCAAGAAGGATAATAACTGCAGTGAGGAGAAAAATGCTCTTTGTGGTGAACATAGACGACCTTATTAGACCGGGACCGGCACCTTTTTCAGTATATGATTGACGATATCTTTCGAAGCAAGGCCGCGCACTATAGATCTTGGCTGAAGAACAATCCTATGCTTCAAAACATGATAGGCGAGCCTTTTAACATCGTCAGGTATCACATAATCCCTCTTGTCAAGAAAAGCCAGTGATCTTGATGTACGCATAAGGGCCAGGGAAGCACGAGGGCTTGCGCCAAGTTTTATATCACCAGGTAGACTCCTAGTCGCAGAAATTATCTGTACAATATACTCTGCGATTTTAGGCTCTATATGAACTTCTGTTACCGCCTTCTGGAGTTCAAGTATCTCCTGTATAGTTACGGCACTCTCTAGATCCTCTATAGGGGAATTCTTTACGTTTCTGGTAAGGATGCGGGTTTCTTCTTTATTTGAAGGATAACCTACGCCAAGTTGTATTAAGAATCTATCTACCTGGGATTCTGGAAGCGGGTAGGTTCCATGAAATTCCACAGGGTTTTGTGTAGCTATAACAAAAAATGGCACAGGGAGCGTTCTTGATACCCCATCTATCGTTATCTTAAATTCCTGCATGGCCTCTAATAGAGCTGACTGGGTCCTGGGGGTCGTACGGTTTATCTCATCGGCAAGCACTATATTAGCAAATAGAGGCCCTTCTCTGAATTCAAACTCGCCTATTTTCTGATTATAGATCGGGACCCCCGTAACATCCGAAGGTAAAAGATCCGGGGTAAACTGGATCCTTTTGAAATTAGCCTGTATAGATTTCGCGAGAGCCCTCGAAAGCATTGTCTTTCCAAGACCCGGCACATCTTCTAAAAGCACATGACCGTTGCTCATAAGCCCGACAACAACCAATTCAATGACTTCCTTTTTACCTACAATGACCTTTGAGATATTGTCTATTAATTTCTGAGGGATCTCGTGTAGGTCTGGCATAGTAATCCTCCTTAGTTTTTTCAAAAACTCTATTATAGAAACTAGATCTTTCCTATATATCCTATTCTATTTTCTATTAAATATATCACAGAGAATAACTATTGTCAAAAAAATAACCCGCGAATAATATTATTACCCGCGGGTTATGTGTTTTTGGACCGCTTTCTACAATAGGGACAGACTAAAGCCTTAGTACATTCCTCCTCCTGGAGGCATCCCCATCCCACCACCTGGAGGCATACCTGGACCTGGTTTCTCCTGTTCAGGTATATCTGAGATCACCGCCTCTGTCATCAACAAAAGCCCTGCTACGCTGGCTGCGTTTTCCAATGCTGTCCTTGCTACCTTTGTGGGATCCATAATACCTGCAGAAAGCATATCCGTATATTCATCTTTCGCGGCATCAAACCCTACATTCTGTTTTTCGCCTTTGATCTTATGCACTACAACCGAATCTTCAAGACCAGCGTTTTTAACTATCTGTCTTATCGGCTCTTCAAGGGCGCGCTTAACTATATCCGCTCCGATTTTTTCATCACCTTTGACCTTTGCATCATCGATCTTGGATATGCTGCGTAAGAACGCGACTCCGCCGCCTGGTACAATACCTTCCTCAACAGCAGCTCTTGTGGCATGGAGCGCGTCTTCAACGCGGGCCTTTTTCTCTTTCATCTCAGTCTCTGTAGCTGCTCCTACATTAATGACTGCTACTCCACCTGCAAGCTTTGCAAGTCTTTCCTGAAGCTTTTCCCGATCATAATCGGAATCTGTATCTTCTATCTGCCTTTTTAGCTGAGTGATCCTTCCGTTGATATCACTATTTTTTCCTGCACCCTCTATGATAGTAGTCTCGTCCTTGCCAACAGTTACCCTTTTTGTCTTTCCTAAATCATCTAGGGTAACATTTTCAAGTTTTATGCCGAGGTCTTCTGTGATCGCTTTTCCACCGGTCAGGACCGCTATATCTTCAAGCATTGCCTTTCTTCTATCTCCATAACCAGGCGCCTTTACTGCACAGCAATTAAGCGTCCCTCTCAGCTTGTTTACTACTAACGTCGCAAGGGCTTCTCCTTCAATATCCTCTGCGATTATAAGGAGTGGTTTGCCGGCTCTGGCTATCTTCTCAAGAAGAGGCAGCATATCTTTCATGGCAGAGATCTTCTTCTCGTGTATCAGGATAAACGGAGAATCTATTACTGTCTCCATCCTTTCAGCATCTGTTACAAAGTAAGGCGAAAGATAGCCCTGGTCAAACTGCATACCTTCTACAACCTTTAACTCTGTCGCCATTGATTTTGCTTCCTCAACAGTAATAACACCATCCTTGCCTACCTTTTCCATGGCCTCTGCTATAAGTTCGCCTATCGCAGCATCGTTATTAGATGCGATTGAGGCTACCTGAGCGATCCCTTTCTTATCCTTAATGGGATTTGACAACTTCTTTAAGTTTTCAACGACTTCTTTAACTGCCTTTTCTACCCCTGTCTTTAAAGCAGTGGGATTTGCACCTGCAGTTACATTCTTAAGCCCTTCTCTAAAGATCGACTGGGCCAACACTGTAGCAGTGGTTGTGCCATCGCCTGCTACATCACTTGTCTTCTCAGCAACCTCTTTTACAAGCTGAGCGCCCATATTTTCATATGGGTCCTTTAATTCTATCTCCTTTGCCACTGTTACGCCGTCTTTTGTAATAGTGGGAGAGCCAAATTTTTTATCCAGCACCACGTTTCTTCCTTTTGGTCCAAGCGTGGTCTTTACAGCTTCTGCAAGCTGGTCTATGCCCCGCGCAATGGCGCTCCTTGCATCTTCTCTAAAAGCCAACTGTTTTGCCATTTTAATTTACCTCCTTCTATTAAAATCTATGTTTTTTTGTGTTATTTATTTAAGTATCGCCAGGATGTCTTCTTCTTTTAAAATAAGGTATTCTTCTTCTTTGTATGTTATTTCATTGCCAGCATATTTTCCAAAAAGGACCTTATCTCCCTTTTTTACTTCCAGCGCCTCTAACTTACCGCTTTCCAGCACCTTACCCTTACCTACAGCAACTATCTCGCCTTTTTGTGGCTTCTCTTTTGCAGTATCAGGCAGGACTATGCCACCCTTTGTTTTCTCTTCTGCCTCCAATCTTTTGGCAAGCACTCTGTCGCCTAAAGGTTGAATCGTCATGTTTCCACCTCCTTTTAATGAGTATGCGTTTTACTTGATCTTATCTTAAAACGTGTCTCATTTGATTTTTACTAGCACTCTCTCCAGAGGAGTGCTATCAATGTCCATCCATAATACTTAAATAGCAAGCATTTGTCAAGCCTTTTTTTAACTTATTTACTCAGTTCAAAGGATATTATGATATTAAAGGTGATCTTATACTGACTCATCCCTGTGGGGAATGGCGGGAATGGGCTTGCGTCTCTTATGCTATTTATAGCAATATTCCGTAATAATGCATTACTTGTAGACCTCTCATCGATTACCCTGGCGCGGATCAGCTCTCCGCTGGAAACAACAACGAAAGACAAAAATATTTCACCTTCACCTAAGTTCCTATTACGTAAATAATTAGCGTCCACACGCTCTCTTATCCTTTCCCTGACAGCCCGATAGTAACTTATATATGTAGCCCTCTTTGCCTTGTCCTTCTCTTCCTCAACCACTGCTTCAAATTTCTTTTCCTCCCCTTTGGTGACTACAGTACGCCTTACATGCCTGGTGGCGGGCTTTGTTTCCTTTTTTGTAGCAGCCTTGGGCGGGGCAAGGATCTCTTCTTTTTTTATCTTGGGCAATTTTTTAATTATGGGCTCCATGCTTTTTTTTGTTATCTTTTCTTTTTTGGGTATTTTTTTTATCTCGTAATATGTGATCTTAAGTTTTTCCAGAGAGCGTTTACTGGGAGTAAATGGCGCACGTGGGAGACCTAAAAAAAAGACAAAATGGAACAACGTTGAAACCAGAATCGCACCTTGAAAGATCTTATTCTCAGCCATTTGTATCTATATTAACAATCCTTCAGTAGTTTGTCAAACATAGAGAGGAAATCTAAAAACTTATTTTGAGGCCGCCGTAAAATGTCCTTCCGGGCATGGGATAGTCTCTTTCTTCCTGATACATCCTATCGAGAATGTTCTTGGCCTCAAACAAAACTTTAGTAGAATCATTTATTTTATAGGAAAAATTTGAGTTTATTATAGAGTAGTGCTTGAGGGAAGTCGTATTGGCTTCATTTGCAAATCTTTTTGTCTTACATATGGCATTCACGCCCAATTCACATAAAGGAGTAGGTGAATATGCCAATCTTAATTTATATAGATACTGCGGCCGGTATATCAGCCATCTCCCTGTATTTCTATTATTAGCCTCCAAATACGTGTAGTTAAAATTAGCCTTGAGGTGTTCCCTTAAGACAAATTCTGTCTCTAATTCAATCCCTTCCATTGTTGCAGAACTGACATTCTCGGGTCTCCACCACTGAGCGTTATCAACCGTCCACTCTATCAGATCATCGATATTTGTCCTAAAAAAAGTCAGATCGGTTTTAAATCTTTTCAGAAAATAGCCGCTTAGTCCAGCCTCATAAGAAACAGCTTTCTCCGGCCCGAGATTTGCATTTCCCTCAACCCCGCCCCAAATACCCCAGTCTTCTCTTGGCCAATAGAGATCATTAAAGGAAGGCGCGCGAAAGGATTTAGCCGCTAAGGCATGGACTTTTATCTTATCAAACAACCAAAGATTAAAACTAAGGCTTGGGCTGATCTTATCTCCAAAACTTGAATAGCCGTCCCAACGAGCGCCAAACTTCAAGGAACTTTTATTAAAAAAATCGACCTCTGATTCAAAATAGAAACCCTTTAAATTGTATGTATGTTTGTCGCTGGTCGAACTATTGAGTCTATGTTCCTGATAGTTTAACCCGATTGCTGTACGAAAGATATCAAACAAGACCTGAGAAACCTGGCTATCCATACTATAGACCTTGGTCATATGCGTATCTTTATCAAGAGGGTTAAACGCCTCAATAAACTCCAACCTATCAGAATTGTGAAATAACTTTAAAACTATATCTTGGCCTTCAAGCAACTTTCCGTTATAGGTTATATCTATATATTCCTTAAATGCTTCCTGCCTGTCATTAAGGTCTATATTAGAAATTCTACCCGGGGTCCCTGTCTCTGAATTATAATATCCACTGGATAGACTGATATGATTATCGGCATTAAACTCGTAACCAAATTTTGTATTTACATTGTTACTTAAATAATCGGAATTATCTCTGTAACCATGAGAAGCTAGATAGTCATAGGATATAAAATAATCAAAATCATTGATTCTTTGTCCGTGCGTTAAAGAGGAAAGCTTTGTATTAAAAGAACCGAATTTATTTAATATTTCAGTGCGCCCCTTCTCTTCCCCGCTTTTTGTAATTATATTAATGACCCCTCCTATTGCATTTGCTCCGTATATACTACTGGCAGGGCCGCGTAAGACCTCGATCCTTTCAATATTTGAAAGGGGGATCTGATTAAAATCTGTAACGCCATCGCGTGGAGTATTGACTGGCCTACCGTCAATAAGGGTAAGTACCTGGCTAGATGAAGCCCCCCTTGTATGAACAGAACGCGAGGAACCAGTAGAGCCATACTCTAATATATCTACCGAAGGCAGTAAATCCAGGATCTCGGTAATCTCGGTTATGCCACTAGATTCAATGTCTTCGGTATCTATGATGCTTATATTTTGTGTGGAGAGCTTGTGTTCCTGTTCGATTCGAGAGGCAGTGATTACGATTTTTTCTAAATCAGTAGCATAGCGCGGCTCATCAGGCTCTTTTGCCTCAACTTTAATACAGATTAAAAAGAAGAGGCAGTATGAAATAAAATTCAACAAAAATTTTATTTTATTCATTTTCCTTCGCCTGTCTAGCTGAGATTGTTATTTGTCAAACCTAATTATATTCTTTGATGTCCAGGAACCAGTATTTCCAAAAACCTTCCTTAAGGACAGGTTCGCTTTTTAGTATCTCGATCTTTCTTTTAAAGATAGGGCCATCCACTACAAGGGTATGAAATTCGCCGTTTTCGCCACACGGGCAGATATCTTTATCCCTAAGCTCATTCAAGAAATCGTTATCGATACATCTCCCGACAAAATCCTTTCCAAAAAGATCCGCCTTACAACTAACGACAATTGTCTTGAACCCAAGGTCAATAAATTCTTCCAAGATTCTATGTGGTGAGGCGCCCCACAAGGGCTCTATTGGCTGAATCCCCAAGTCCTTACATACGCGCTCGACCCAATTTATCTGATCTGATAGATATATATCTCCAAAGACCATTTTCTTGATGCCTTTGGCTTTTAATAGAGATACAGCTTCTTTAAATTCCTCCTCATACTTCTTCATATCAGGAGTAACCTCTTTCTGTACAAGTGGTATACCTACAAGTTCGGCCTGCAATTTTAAAAGCTCGGCCTCTATTCCATGAAAAGAGCAACGTCTATATTCTTTGGATATAAAATTGAGAAGATACTTCACTTTAAAGCCATTTTTCATTGCCTTATAGCAGGCAAGGCAACTATCCTTTCCTCCGCTCCATGAAGATATGGCTAATAGATCAGTATCCATTGAATAAAGTTATATTTACCTTTAGTAAAATAGACAACCAAAAAGGATTGCGACTTCTCCAATCTCGCTCACTGCCCCAATAGTGTCCCCGCTCATTCCACCTATCCTTCGCTTTATATAATTTATAAATAAAAATATTGGTAATATGGAAATAAAAAATAAAATGACGCCTTTTATCTGCATCAGCATTAAGAATAAAGTTAATGTAAATACCCCTCCGAGATAAACTTCTCTCCTCTTAGCATGTTCTATAAAATGCTTGGCCTTTCCATCTTTGCGCGCATAACAAGACACATAACATGCCAAGCATTGTGACCATCTTGCAAATACTGCCATCATAATCAATGACTTCCAAAGAATACCTTGTGGGATGCTTACTATTAGACTGAATTTAAAAAACAAAAGGCAAATTACCCCAATCACCCCCATGACCCCGATATGACTATCCCGCATTATCTGTAATATCTTCTCTTTCGGATTAGACCCATAGAATCCGTCACAAGCGTCAGCAAATCCATCTAAATGAATACCGCCTGTTATAATAATGGATATTATTAGGATACATGCGCCTTTTACTAGACCTGGCAAAAAACCGAGAAGAAATAAACTCAAACATAGTAAAATACCTATTAATCCCCCTATTATAGGAAAGTATCTGAGTGATTTTCCGAAATCTTCTCCCTTTATCTCTGGTCTAATAGTTATCGGGAAGACTGTCAGAAACTGCAGGGCAATTAGAAATTCTTTCACTAGTCGGACCTTTCTGAAACAGACGCCGCTTGAAACGTAGCCATCTGAGTCATGATCTTAACTGCCGCATCTATTATATTCATGCTTAATGCCGCTCCTGTCCCCTCTCCAAGCCTTAAGTCTAAATCTAAGATAGGCCTAAGGCCCATGTGATCCAAGACCAGCCTATGTCCCCTTTCTGCAGAACAGTGAGAAGCTATAAGATAATCCTTAACCTTTGGTTCTAAGTGATATGCTACGAGGGCTGCTGCCCCTGATATAAAACCATCTATTACGACCGGGACCCTTCTAGACGCTGCGGCCAAGATTACCCCGCTTAAACCCCCGATCTCAAATCCACCGACTTTTGAGAGGACATCTATTGCATCTTTCGGATCCGGTTTATTCACTTCAAGGGATCTTTTTATAATCTCTATTTTATTCTTTAATCTATCATCATTGATGCCAGTACCTCTTCCTGTTGTTGCTTCAACTGGTTTGCCGGTAAAACTAGCTACTATAGCGCTTGAGGGAGTAGTGTTTCCGATACCCATGTCCCCTGTACCAACAATATGGATACCTTTCTTAGCTTCATCCTCAAAGATTTCTCCCCCCGCCTCAATAGATCTTATCGCCTCTTCTCTTGTCATACTAGGGCCCTTTGCCATATTCTTGGTGCCGTAACTTATTTTCTTAATGACTAATCCTGGACATGGCTCTAAGTCAACTGCAACGCCCATGTCCCCCACTATAACTCTTGCGCCAACATGATTTGCCAACACATTTATACCTGCCCCGCCTCTTAAAAAATTATAGACCATCTGAGGCGTTACCTCTTTTGGAAAGGCGCTTACATTCTCCTCTGTTACTCCGTGGTCTCCTGCAAAAGTAAAGATAACCTTCGCATCAAGCGCAGGATTTTCTTTCTTCGAGATACCAACGATAAGCTTGGCTAATTCTTCCAGGCGCCCTAAGCTTCCCTGGGGCTTGGTGAGATTATCGAGCCTACTTTGCGCCTTTCTCATGAGATCGCGGTCTAGCCCCCTGATTCCCTTAATAGTTTCATTTATCCTATTCACTGCTTCCTCCTTTAATCATTAAAGGTAAACCTGCAGCCATAAAAAATACGACATCTGCTTCCTGCGCTACCATCTGATTTATCTTTCCCGCTAAATCCCTGAATCTCCTTCCCAATGGATTATCAGGAACGATGCCTAAACCAACCTCATTGGAAATAATGATTGATTCTAGCTTACTTGATCCGAGAAGTTTAAGCATCTCGCTAATTCTATCCTCTATAGCGCTCTCATCAAGGTCTTCCGATAAAAGATTAGATATAAAAAGGGTGAGGCAATCGATGATAATTATCTCAAAGTCATGCCGCATCTTTTTTAGTAATCCGAGGATATCCTTTGGTTCTTCAAAGGTCTCCCAATCAAGAGGCCTCTTTTTCTTGTGAAGATCTATACGTTTCTTCATTTCCTCATCAAGGGCCTCGGAAGTAGCAATAAAGGCAACCGTTCCTTTAATACTTTTAGCCAGCTCGATCGCATAGCTACTTTTTCCGCTTCTCGCCCCGCCCAAGATAAAAGTAATCTTACCCATTTAAACTCCTTGTATCGTTAAATAATTTAACCTTCCCCTTGTCATCTGTAAAATCGACTATACTAAGGCTCGCCAGATCCGGTTTTATTGCCCAGATGTCTTTTGATTTCAGGATATTACGTATAATTATCTTGATCGGGCCAGCATGGGTTACTACAGCTGCTACTTTATCCTCGTTCACCGAAATAATTCTCGCTAATGCATTTTCTACCCTCTTCTTAAAATCCCCTAGATTATCTCCCTCGGGGAGAGCAACGAGAAAAGGATCATCAAGCCATCTTTTATAGACTTCAGGGTGCCTTTCCATGATCTCTTCATGCCTCAAGCCTTCAAAAATACCAAAGTTTATCTCTCGCAATTCATACACCTTTTCTATGGGGGCTTCCTTAAAAAGGATCCTGGCGAAGTTTAATGCGCGAGGAGAATCGCTGGAATAGACTTTGTCGATCTTTTCCTTGCGCAGTTTATAGAAAAGTTTTTCTGCCTGCATTATCCCTTTATTATTAAGGTCGACGCCTGTAAAGCTGCAATACCTTCTTTCTAAATTCCAGTCTGTCTCGCCATGCCTTATTAAAATCACTCTTGTGGGCATCTATTTTTCTCCGGAGACCAGTCTCACGTAAGGCTTGGAAGAGAGCGGGTTTTTGTCCACTACTACGATTGTCTTATATACGGTCTCTATATTTTGATAGGTTAAAATGTCGCTTGGTGTGCCTTTTTTAAAGATCCTGCCTTCATTGAGAAGGATTATATTATTACAATATTCGCTGGCCAAATTTAAATCATGCAGGACCATAACTATAGTCAAGTTAGTCCCGCGATTTAGCTTCTTTAGTAAATCCAATATTTCCACCTGATGGCCTATATCTAAATGAGAAGTAGGCTCGTCCAGTAATAATAAAATAGGCTCCTGAGCTAAGGCCTTGCTAATGATAACGCGTTGACGCTCTCCTGCGCTCAACTGATCTATTTTCTTTTGTTTTAACTGCAATGAATCCGTTAATGAAAGACTTTTCTCTGCGATTATGAAGTCGCTCTTTCCCTCAAGCTGGAGCCTTCCAAGGTGGGGGATCCTGCCCATAAGAACGATCTCCCATACACTAAATGAAAAACTTATAAGGGTCTCCTGTGGAACAAAAGCTATTTTTCGGCATAATTCTTTAAGTCTTTTCTTGGCTATATCTTTACTCTCAAATGATATTGCTCCATCTTGAGGAGAGAGCACGCGGCTCATCAGCCTAAGTAGAGTTGATTTACCTGAACCATTGGGCCCGATAATACCCAAAAAATCACCCTTTTCTACGCAGAAGGAGATCTCCTTTAGTATGCTCTCTTTACCATAACCCCCAAAAAGCCTATCTACCTTCAATAAGGCACTCATAAACTATCTGACCTTTCGCCTTCTCCTCAATAGAACTATGAAGATCGGTGCGCCGATTAAAGAAGTAACAACGCCTACAGGTATCTCAATCGGCGGAAAGAGACTGCGTGAAAATGTATCACATAAAACTAAAAATGCTGCCCCTCCTAAGAAAGTTGCGGGAATAAGAAACTTATGATTAGGCCCGACAACCAGCCTCATCATATGAGGGATGATCAAGCCTACAAAACCGATCATTCCCGATACAGATACGAGGGCCCCGGTAATCAAGGAAGTGATTAAAAACAATATCTTTTTTATCTTTTCGATTTCTATACCTAGATGAATAGCCTCTTCTTCGCCTATACTTATAGCATTTAAATCCTGCGAGAGAAGAAATATTGAAATAACACCAAAGATCGTGATACCTCCAACCACAAAAAGAAGTTTAACATCATAAATCTGCAGGCTTCCTAATAACCACCACATCATCCCATGTAATAGTACGCTCGTAGACATAGATACCAAAAATACAATGATCCCAGATAGGGCCATAGCCACAATGACCCCGGAGAGAATGAGTGACTGGATAGGGATCTTAGAGCCCTCCCTGGCTAAATTATAGACCAAAATGATGCTTAGGAGTGCTCCAAAAAAAGCGGCAAAAGGAAGATACGCCCCGGAAAGGCCTAAAATTATTGCAATAACTGCCCCTAACCCCGCTCCGCTTGAAGTCCCTAATAGATAGGGTTCGCTAAGAGGATTTCTTAAAATAGCCTGCAGCGCTACTCCCGAAACGCCCAAACCAGCCCCAACAAAAATACCAAGGATAATCCTTGCTAGCCTCACCTGCAGGATCTGGTGATTTACCCTAGAAAAGAGTTCTAAAAATGGGATATTAGCAGGACCACTAGAGAGACCAAACAAGATACTACCAAATAATATTGCAATTAATAATAAAATTATTCTTCCCGGACTTATTTTCATCTAGGGTATAATCTCCTATATATCTCTTCCAGCCCTTTAACCAATCTTGGTCCTGGGCGTAAAAAAAGATCTGGATTTATATCACCATATATACGGTTATTTTTTATTGCGCTTATCTCTTCCCAACCTAACCGCTTTTTAATTGCGCTTATTTCTTTTTCTTTGGCATTGTGACCAAGAATAATACAGTCGGGATTGCGCCTTATCACCTCTTCAACGCTAAAATAGCCGTAATCCCTTGTCATATCTGTAGCTATATTTATCCCTCCCGCTAAGTCGATTAATCCATCAACAAAAGAAGTCTTGCCTGCTGTTATTAACGGGTCATAAAAAATCTCGACAAACACCTTTAACTTGTCCTCTTGAGGGATAACTTCAGTCTCGATCCTGATCCTGTCGATCTTAGTCTTCATCTCGTTAATTAAGATTAGGGCCTCCTTTTCTCTGTAGGTAAGCTCTCCAATAACTTTGATCGAATCGAACAACTCTTCTATATCTGATGGATAGGTAACATAAACCTTTAATTTTAGCTCTCTTAACCTTTCGACTGTAAACGCCTGTTCCAGGCCAGCGGCAAAGATCACATCTGGTTTCAGTAAAAGGATCTTTTCGATACTTGGCTGGCTGAATGTCCCTATCTTTTCTTTGTTCAGCGCCTCAGGGGGAAAGTTACAAAATGTGGTTACGCCTACTATTTCCTCATCTAGTCCTAAACTAAATAGAATCTCCGTAGTGGAGGGCGCAAGAGATATGATCCTCTGCTTTTTAATCTCGGAGGATATCGCATCTCCTTGCCTGAAAAAGATAGCCATTAATGAAAGACTTATAACCAAAACGCATTTCTTCATAAAAATAAAAACCCCGACTCTTTTAGTCGGGGCTAGACCCTCGTTTCTTCACCCTTTATTATCCTCCAAAAACTATGCTTTTGGGAGGACCTTATTCTGCCGCCACCCTACGTAGCTACATATAAGATATATACTGTAAGGTTTTCTGACTTAAGGCTTGCCTACTCTTTGCACCTTCTCATCCTGAATATTCAGGACAATGGTCAATCGCAAATTTCGTATCCTCTAACAGCATCGGGGCTGTGCCGGATTCACACCGGCTTCCCTTAAACAGTATAAAAGTATATATTTAGTTCATCTATTTTATACAACAATTGTCTAGAAGTGTCAATAAAAAACTAGTTTCTCTAATATTCTATGCCCTTCCTTGCTTTCTTATTCTTCCTAAAAGGGTGCTTTTTATCTATCATTACGGTTATGTAATCCGCGTACTCCTCTATAAAGGAAGTATCCCCTCTTCCTGTAAGTATAAGTTCTGTTTTTGGAGGCACGGATTTTAGTAGCTTCAAGAAATTATCCCGGTCAATAAGCTTCTGGTCCACGACATTAATGATCTCATCGAGCGCTACCATATCATACTTCTTGCTCACAATAGCCTTCTTTACCACCTCAAAATCCTTTTTAATGGTCTCTTTTAATGTATTATGCGCCTCTTTTGGACTACAAGAACCCTCAAACATCGGATGTGTTTGATTAAATTTTACCACCTTGATAAGTTTTGTCTTTTTTGCAAGAATCTCTTCACCAGAGAAAAACGCCTTTGGCTTTAAAAACTGAAATATAATAACCTTTAGACTTTGGCCGCTAGCCCTCATCCCCAGACCAAAGGCTGATGTGGTCTTGCCCTTTCCATTGCCTGTGTATATATGTATCACTTGTCTCTCCTTTTGACTAAAAACTGGCTTTGCCTATTAAGGTAAGAAGCGTCACTATTATTCCTGCTATTATAACTCCGCCTATACAAGCTAAAAAAGTCGGCATAAATCTCATGCGCAATAAAGACGCGATAATACACCCTGTCCACACGCCGGTGCCTGGGAAGGGAATGCTTACAAAAAGCATAAGCCCTAGGGCTTCATATTTCTCGATAATGCCGGAACGCTTCCTTGCCCTTTTAAAAAGCCATTCAAAGAATCTATGCATGCACATAGTCCGGCTAAGCCTTTTGGAAATCGGCTCTAAGAAAAAATATATTGGCGCTATAGGCAGAATATTTCCTACTACCGAGAAAAAAAATGCTGCCTTAAAATCCACTTTTAACACCAGAATACCTATAGGTATCGAGGCCCTTAATTCTGTGACAGGCAAAGTGCTTAAAAACAAGATTATTGTCTTTGGCGACAATCCAAAAGAACATAGAAAATCAAATATCTTTTCCTGTATCATCTGCCTCCCAGCCGTACTTCCCTATTAAAGGAACAAAGACACATCCGCATATGTCTCTTTCAAAAAAATCCCCTTTTTCTGATTTCTCTAAAAGCGCGAGTCTCTGGTTTAATCTTGAGCCGACCGGTGCAACCATCCTCCCGCCTCTTGAAAGTTGGTCTATAAGCGGCTTTGGAATGTTTGGTGAACTGGCCGTTACAATAATTTTATCAAAGGGCGCATGCTCTCCCCAGCCCAGAGTTCCATCATCTACTTTTATTTCTATGTCTTTATAGCCGAGTTCTCCCAAAACATCTCCTGCTTTCGTTGCCAGGGACTCTATGCGCTCTATTGAAAATACACTCTGCGCCAATTCAGCCAATATCGCCGTCTCGTAACCTGAGCCAGTACCTATTTCTAACACCTTGTCACTTTTCATGATGTCCAAAACCTGTACCATAAGCGCGACAATGTATGGTTGAGATATAGTCTGGCCCCTACCTATAGAAAGAGGAAAATCGCTATAAGCGTCCTGATGCATAGTTGGGTCTATAAATCTGTGGCGGGGAACCTTATTGAAAACGTCAAGCACTTTTTTATCTCTGATGTCACGACCCGATAGTTGTTCCTTGACCATCTTCTCTTGCAGAGCTTTTAGTCTTTCCTCGCAGGGATTCATGGATAATGAGTCTTATAAATCTGATCGTATCGAAAAAAGGATTAATCTGGCTAGACTCTCCTTGATAAATCGAGTTTATATTCACAGATGTTACACCTAAATTATGTTTTTTTGCCTCAAGGAGCATCTCTGATTCTATCTCGTATTTAGTAGTGCTTAAGGACATCTTCTCGATCGCCCTCTTGGATAGGAGTCTATATCCGCACTGCGAATCGTCTATCTTCTCTTCTAATATAATAGATATTACAAAAGACATAAATATATTCGTGCATCGTCGGATAAAAGGCATTTTTTTAGGGTCGTGCATCCTGTTGCCAAGAATAATGTCTGAGCGTTTAGCCTTGTATTCTTCGATAAATTTATCGATTTCCCTTAAATCATGTTGGCCGTCACCGTCCATTGTTATAGCAACATCGCAACCGTTTTCTAAAGAATATTTAAGGCCTTCCCTTATGCATCGACCTTTACCTACATTTTTATTATGGATTATGAGTTCTGCCCCAAACCTGTTTGCGTCTATAATGGTCTGATCACTGGAGCCATCGTCTACCACTACAACCCTGAAATCTCTTGCCTTTAAATCCCTGATAATAGGGCCGATGGTCCGACTCTCATTGTAGGTGGGTATGACTATGAATATATTCATAAGACAACTGCGTCCTTTGGGGCATCCCAGAATTCCCTGAATACTAGCCATTGCTCAGGATATTGGCGGATATACTTTTCCATTACAGGTATAAACTTTTTGCTTATACTTTTTGCAATCTCATCCGCTTCAATGCCAGGCGCCTCTTTTACTTCAATCGGGTCATCAAATATAAATTTATAATTAAACCTGTCTACCCTAATAAAAAAAAGTGGGACAATCGGCGAATTGGTCTTAAAGCTAAGTAAGGCCGGCCCTTTTGGAATACTAGTTGGGACGCCGAAGAAATCCAACACTACGCCAGCGTTTGTAAAATCCCTATCGCCTAAAAGCGCAAGTAGCCCTTTCTCCAATAGCGCTGAAACACAGCGCTTCATAGTCGACTTCATGGTAATTGCCTTCATGCCTTTTTTTTCTCTCTGTCCTATAAAAAATTCGTTTATCTTTTTATGCCTATGCCTCAGGACAACAGCAGATATATCATAACCCATCATTGCCATCACTACGCCGCCCATCTCCCAATTTCCGATATGACATGAAAGCAGGATCGCCCCTTTTCCCTGCTTTATAATCGAATCCAGTTTTTCAAGACCTTCGATTTGTACCTTTCTTTTTATAGATTCCTCATCGAGTCGCAGCATCCTGAAAAAATCAACCAGATACAACCCGAAATTTCTAAAAACCTTCCGGGCTAAAACCCTGCATTCGATAATATCTTTTTTAAGAACAATACTCAGATTTGTAGCCACAGCCTCTCTGTCTTTCCTGGCAACATAATATCGTATATCAGAAAATCTCTCTGCTACCCAATAAGCGCCACGTAATGGCAGGATATTCGAAATGATGTACCCGATTTTATAAAGAATATAAAAAAGCATTGCTACATATTCAGCACGAGTTCGGCTATGTCCATGGCCGCATTAGGTTTTTTTAACATACTGGCACGCATCTGCATCTCGTTTAACTTTGTCGCGTCTAAAAGAAGTTCTTTTACTAGAGCCTGTATATCCTCACTATCCTCTGCCTTAAATGCCACCCCTTGATCTAAAAGAAATTCTGTGTTTTTCTCTTCCTGGCCTGGTATTGGGTTGGCTATGATCATAGGCAGATCTTTACTCAGGGCCTCGGCAGTAGTAAGGCCGCCCGGCTTTGTAATAACGATGTTCGATACCTCCATAAGCTCGTCTACATTTTCGATGTGTCCAACGACCAGTAATTTTTTATTATATCCTGATACCCTCTTATAAAGATTTTTTTTGAGCCTTTTATTTATCCCGCACACCACCACCAATTGAAAAGGGATCTCGATATCCTCCAGGATGTCTACTATATCTTTGACAGGGCCTAATCCTTGGCTTCCCCCCATGATCAGTACCGTAGCCACTTTTGGATTCAAGCCCAATTTTTTGTAGATCATGTTCTTATCGTGGTGTTTGTTGAATCTTGGGTCTATTGGTATGCCAAAGGCCTTTATCCTGGATGATGAAACCCCGTTCTTCATAAAGCGTTCCTTGCTTGCCTCAGATGGCGTAATATAATAGTCAACATTTCTAAATATCCAATACATATGCGGTGCGTGATCGGTTAAAACTCCGACAATAGGGAGGTGCAGGTTCAAATTCTTCTTATAATCCGCTACCATGCCGCATGGAAATGCCTGCGTGCAGACAACAGCGTCGGGTTTAAAATCTTTAAGGAGAGACTTTAGTTTCTTAGAATTAAACCTGTGAATGGCATCCCGCATGCCCTGTACATTCTTCAAGACCTTTGGATTATCATACAGGTATTCCCATACCTCCGGCTTATTTTTTATGACACTCATATACGTTTTATTGATCACCTTTTCTAAAATAGGGTTTGTGTACCCAAAGGCATTTATATTAAGGGCCTCGACTGATGGAGAGATGCTTTTTAGAGCGTTCTCAAGCGCTATGGTAGCACAGTGATGCCCAGAGTTTGCCGTTATATACATCAAAAGGATCTTTTTATTTTTGTATTCTCCATGCGCAGGCAAGCCTCTTTTAAATCCGACATACAAGAAGCAAAAGAAATCCTGATGTGGCCCTTGCCCTGCGTACCAAATGCAGTCCCGGGCACAACCGCCACTTTTTCCTGCTTTAATAATTTCTTTGAAAACTCCACGCACCCCATGCCTGTATTTTTTATGGAAGGGAACACATAGAAGGCACCTTCTGGTTTAGGGCACTCTAGGCCTATTTCATTGAGCCTATCTACTATAAATTCGCGCCTCCTTTTGTATTCGCGTTTCATTTCCATTAGATAACGATTGCTGCCCTTTAATGCCTCAACCGCGCCTATCTGTCCCATTATAGGAGCGCACAGCATTGTGTATTGATGTATCTTCGTCATAGCATCTATTATCTCTTTACCTCCGCAGGCAAATCCTACCCTCCAGCCTGTCATTGCAAAGGCCTTGGAAAAACCGTTCAGGTATATAGTCCTCTCTTTCATGCCCTTTAATGTGCTTATCGGCGTATGCATAAAATCATAAGTCAACTCTTCGTAGATCTCATCGCTTATAACAATAAGGTTATTTTTTATGAAAGTCTTCGCTAGGGCCTGGAGTTCCTTCTTTGAATAAGAAACGCCTGTAGGGTTTGCAGGATAATTAAGGATAACTGCCTTTACTTTCCTCGACATGTTTCTCTCTATAAGAGACGGCGTCAGTTTAAAATGGTTGTTGGCTGTATTGATAAATACAGGCTCACCCCCTGCCAAAAAACTAACAGGGTAATACGATACATAATGTGGGTCTGGTATAAGGACCTTATCGCCTGGATCTAAAATAGCCCGCAATGCCAGATCCAATGCCTCACTTACACCTGTAGTAATAAGTATCTCATTTTCTGGGTCATCTCTAGCCTCAACTCGTAGAGACCCTTATTAGAAGTATACGAGGTATAACCTTTTTCAATAGAAAAGATGCTGGATTCGCAAATATTCCACGGGGTTACAAAATCAGGTTCTCCTACACCGAGGGATATAACATCCTTCATCCCTATGACCAACTCAAAAAATTCCCTTATGCCTGAAGGCGGCATTCTCTTGACCCTTCTAGAGATCTCCATAATATTTTTCCTATCAGAACGATATTGCAATACGTTTATTGCGCTCAGCGCGTTTTAGT
>JBHPHW010000012.1:0-33264 GCA_042570105.1 Candidatus Omnitrophota bacterium
CGAAAGATGGATGCGGATCTGATGAGTGCGTCCGGTTTTAGGCCTTATTTCCAAGACGGTAAATCTTTTTTCTATGTTTCTTTTAATGACCCGATAGTACGTAATGGCCTCTTTTCCCTCTTCTTCATCTATAGCCATCCTTCTTCTATTTCTTTTGTCATGAGAGATCGGGGCATTAATAATGCCTTCATCCAGCTCGACTATGCCCCTTACAATCGCAATATATTTCTTTGTAACGGTCCTATCTTTTAATTGTTTTGAAAGCCTTCTGTGTGCTGGACCGGTCTTTGCGACAAGCATTATGCCGGAGGTGTCTTTATCGAGGCGGTGGACTATACCCGGCCTCATTCTCCGTTGTTCGTCGTTCGTGGCTCGCGGTTCGTTAAACTTTGTCAGGAAGCCGGGGTAATCCAATAAAGCATTTACCAGGGTTCCCGAATAATTTCCACACGCAGGATGCACTACCATCCCAGCGGGCTTATTCACGATTAAAATATCGTTATCCTCATAAACAATATCCAGAGGGATCTTTTCCGCCTTCGGTATTTTTTTGTCATGCTCTAGAGTGCTTTGTTTTTCTAATCTCTCCAAGTCTATTTCTATCTTATCGTCGGTTTTCACCTTATGGGCCGGCTTCGCAATTCTCTTATTTAATAAGACTTCGCCCTTCTCGATCATCTTCTGTATCATAATCCTGGATATCTCTAATTCTGGCCTTTGGGCAACCATATTCTTGGTCGTCACATTATCCAACCTCTTCCCATTATCTTCTAAGCTGACATTCAACACATGCATCTTCCACCCCATTTACAAAAAACCACAATCTGCTCGCGATTTGCAGGCGTCCTACTTTGGTACACCCTGGCAGATAGAGCAAATGAGTGCTAGGGTGTACCAAAGTAGGACGCCTGCTTTTTATACTTTTTGCACTTTCTGGGACTAGCAACCGATTTCTTTTAATATGGGCTCTAATCTGGCAGGGACTACCTTTGGCTCTTTTATGCATTTTATGGCGCGGTTAGGGTCTTTGAGGCCGTGGCCCGTAAGGACACAGACGATCTTTGGATTTTTAACCTTCTTGAAATATCCGGATTTATTGAGCTTCAATATTCCTGCTACAGATGCGCTGGAGGCCGGCTCTACAAATACACCCTCTTTATCTGCAAGAAGCTTATATGCCTCGAGTATTTGACTGTCTGAGACCATATCTATAAGACCGCCTGATTCGTCTCTGGCTGCCTCTGCCCTCTTCCAGCTCGCAGGGTTTCCGATGCGTATAGCAGTTGCAATAGTTGTCGGCCTTTTTATGACCTTGCCCATCACGATAGGCGCTGCGCCTTCTGCCTGAAAACCAAGCATCTTCGGAAGCCTGTCGATCAGGCCCTTTTCTTTATACTCTTTGTACCCCTTCCAGTAGGCAGTGATATTTCCCGCGTTTCCAACAGGGATCGCATGAAAATCAGGAGGCCTCTCAAGCTGGTCACATACTTCAAACGCGCCTGTCTTTTGGCCTTCTATTCTATATGGATTTATAGAATTTACAATCTGGATAGGGTATTTACTGGCTATCTCTTTGACCAGATTAAATGCATCGTCAAAATTGCCATCAACCGCAATAACCTGTGCCCCGTGTATAAGGGCCTGCGCGAGTTTGCCGAGCGCTATAGCGCCTTTTGGGATCAAGACAACGGCTTTTATCTTGGCCCTTGCTGAATAGGCCGCAGCTGAGGCAGAGGTGTTGCCGGTAGAAGCGCAGATCACAGTCTTTTTGTTCTCCTCAATTGCCTTTGAAACAGCAAGAGTCATACCTCTATCTTTAAAAGAACTCGTCGGATTAAGGCCTTCGTATTTTAGATACACCTCTGCATTGTCTGCATCTATACGCTCCGATAAAAAGCATGAATGGATAAGGGGGGTATTGCCTTCATTGAGACTTATAATAGGCGTCTTTTCTGTAACCGGCAAAAAATCCTTATATCTATCTAGTAGGCCCTTCCACATAATCGATTATTTTTCCAATCTGATCAATATACTTTTTCTCTTTACGACAGAGAGTTTATCTATCTTACTCAAGGCGCTCTGCATATCCAGCTCTTTTGCCTCATGAGTAAGTATTACGATGGGGACTATGTGGGCGGCCCTTTTTTCTTTCTGCACAACACTTGAGATGCTGATATTGTGCCTTCCCAAGATGTCGGCGATCTTTGCCAAGACGCCTGGTGTGTCTATAGTAGAAAAATGTAGATAAAACCTTGTACAAACCTCGTCCATCTTTTTAATATCTCCAAGCGCCTCTTTCTTAGGCGCAATGAGCGTGGTGGATCTATTGCCATAATAGATGCTATACGCTATATCCATTAAATCGCTTAAAATAGCGCTGGTCGTGGGCAGTTTCCCTGCACCTTCTCCATAAAATACCTGTTTACCGATCAAATCGGCATCTATAAATATGGCATTGTAAACACCTGAAACAGAGGATAACAGATATTCTGACGGCAAGAGTGTTGGATGGACCCTTACCTCCAGTCCTTTTGCATCACGCTTTGCGATTGCGAGGAGCTTAACGACATATCCCAATTCTTTTGCGTACTGAATATCGATCGGAGAGATCTTCTCAATGCCTTCGACATAGATGTCCTTCATCGTCACGCGCTTACCAAAACAAAGGCGTAAAAGGATAGCCAGCTTATGGGCAGAATCCAATCCTTTTATATCAAGCGATGGGTTCCTTTCGGCATAACCTTTTGATTGAGCTTCTTTAAGGGCAGTCTTAAAGCTCGACCCTTCGTTCGTCATCTGAGATAAGATATAATTTGAGGTCCCGTTTAAAATACCAAATATACTGGAAAATCTATTAGCGATCATACCTTCACGTACAGATTTTATAATAGGCACGCCTCCTGCGACACTTGCCTCAAATAGGACCATTCTCCCTGCCTCTTCCGCTTTTTTAAAGATGGTTTCTCCATGAGTCGCTAAGAGCAATTTATTGGCGGTCACGACATGCTTCCCTGACGCCAAAGATTTTTCTACGATCTCTTTGGCAGGATGGACCCCTCCTATTAATTCAATAACCACATCTATCTCGGGATCGCGAATTATTCTATCCGCACTTCTTGTAAGCATATTTTTAGGCACACTGATGCCTCTTTTATAACTAAGATCTTTATCACATACAGCTACAAGATTCAGGTCTATACCCGTTTTTTGACGGAGGAGGAGGCGGCGTTCCAACAAGAACCTTACGACTGAAGACCCGATCGTCCCAAAACCTATGATCCCTATATTAATAATCTTATTTTTCACTTATCTCACCTTTTGATTTCTTCTCTCTTTGCATTTGTTCATGATACTCTATGACCTTTTGCATAGATACTATATCCTTTTCTTCTACGCCGATAAATTTTGCCCTGGTGTCATACATTATGTCTTTTACCTTTTGTTTTGAGTCGACTACCTGAACCTTTAGATTAATATAGTCGGGGCTGTTTGGTAATCTGATCTTGACTACCAATATTGTCCCCACAGGAAATTCTCTGCCTGTAATAAATAATATCCCGCCGATACTTATATTTCTACTTTGGCCTGCATTGCTTCTTGGAGGCCTTTCATGGATAGCAGTATAATAAACCATGAATTCTGCATCTATCCTTACAAATCTCCTTCTTTCGAATGTGCGCTTCTTTTTATTAGACTCTTTTGGGTTATCTACCATAAGTCAACTCGTCGCTTAGCTCCTACATAGGGCTCATGAATCATTTCTTTGTGGCCTGCCATGAACCTGAGTAAAGCGAATGGTTCATGGTCGGGGCGACTGGACTCGAACCAGCGACCTCCTGAACCCCATTCAGGCGCGCTACCAAACTGCGCCACGCCCCGTTTTCTAACTATTTAATTTTCAATAGGCTGCAACATCGACCATTTCTTATTGGCCGTGAAAAGCATCTCTGGCGCCCAAATAGCATGCATCTGTCTACCTAAAATGTCCACTGCCCGTCTTTTACAGTCCTCGGATAGATGAGAATATCTAAGGACCATTCTTATATCTTTATGACCCAATAATTCTCTTACTGTGTTTATATCGACTCCTGAGATTACTAACTGACTTGCAAAAGTATGCCTCAGGTCGTGAAATCTGAAATTTAGTATACCTGACTTTTTAAGTGCTGTAAAGAAAGATTTCCTTATGTCATGGCACGGTTTACCCTCTTTGTTGCAAAATACATAAGGACTATCCGGATGTTTCCTGACCTCAAGCAAGCCCTTCTTTACCGTGTCGTTCATGAAAACTTCTCTTTTCACCCGGCCTTTGGCATCTAGCAAATCGATCACTCCTCTTATAAAATCTATATTCTGCCATCTGAGATCAAGTATCTCTCCTTTTCTCATCCCGGTAAACAAGGCCACGATGATAATCGGTTTTAAGCGTTTTGAGCAATTAGAGAGGAGCTTTTGTATTTCTTCTCTTTTAAGATACCGCACCCTGCCTTGGGGTTCAGGCAGAAACTTAACATCCTTAGCCGGAGATTCTCCTATCTTCCCCCATTCAACAGCTTTATTGAATAAAGTCTTTATTGTAGCGAGGTCTCTATTTACGGTGGAAGGGGCAACAAATTTTGCACGCAATGCCTTGAATCTCTCTATATCCTGAGACCTGATCTCAACCAGATCTTTACCCTGAAAACATACTGTAATATTCCGAAGATTATAAAAATCGGACTGCCAGGATTTTTTGTTTGGCTTCGAGTGCAAGTTAAGAAATTCTTCGGCAAAATCTTCAAACTTCATATTTGGCCCTCTA
This sequence comes from Candidatus Omnitrophota bacterium, assembly GCA_042570105.1. GTDB lineage: Bacteria > Omnitrophota > Gorgyraeia > Gorgyraeales > Gorgyraeaceae > JBHPHW01. The sequence continues at coordinate 4,802 of JBHPHW010000012.1, forward strand.
GTTACATGTTAATCCTTAAAAAGGCTACCACGACTACGACAACAAAAATAAGCCCGATAATCATACTGCCTCCTTATGAAGTTACCAATTTTCTCAGTCGCCTGAGATCCTTTAAAGTCCAATACCTATAGCCGGACATCTTCTCTCTTTTAGCCCTTGGCACCTTGCCTTTTTTCTCCCAATAAAAATAGGTCTTCCGTTTTACTCCGACTATTTTCTCTAAATCTTGTATATAGAATCTTTTTTTCATAGTCTAGATTCTTAAGGTTCTTAAGACTCTTCGGATTCCTTAGATTCTTAAGAGTCTTGAGAGTCTTGAGAGTCTTGAGACTCTTGAGATTTTTTAGATACTTTGGAAAGCTTATCATACATTAGATACTTTGTCAAATTTATTTTCTGAGAGCACTGAAAAACCTTTAAGAACCGCATCCGTGCTTTCTGATTACACAGATTCACTCTGTTAGATAGCTTCACATCTAATGGGGTTAACTTAAGATTATGCAGATTATCTTATGGAAGGTTTAATCTGTGGAGGGATCTAAAAAGAAGTTAACTCTGGATAATATATTACTCCGCCTTTGGCTCCCGCATCATGAGTTCGTTTACTGCAGAAAGCGGAGATTTTTTCTCAAACAATACTGAATACACTTTTTCTGTGATAGGCAATTCGACCTTATATTTTTTCCCCAGCAAAAGAGCGGCCTTTGAGGTCCATGCGCCCTCTATTTCCATCACACTTTCTTTAAGGATGCTCTCAGGATTTTTGCCTTTAGCAACTTGCTCGCCAAAACAGCGATTTCTGCTTTCTAGACTTACACAAGTCGTTACCAGATCCCCTAAACCAGTAAGCCCTCTAAAGGTTTCTAGCGAGGCACCCATTGCCGCGCCAAGCCTGGATATCTCAAATAGTCCTCTTGTCAATATGGCTGCCTTTGTATTAGCTCCAAATCCTAATCCGTCCGAGATCCCGGCTGCTATTGCTATGATATTTTTAAGCGCGCCTCCGAGCTCAACACCTATTATATCCTTATTAGTATAAACCCTGAGCGTATCTGTCCTAAAAACATCCCTTACCTTGTGAGCTAAAGGTTCGTCTATAGAAGCCACGACTACAGCTGTTGGCACGCCTCTGGATACTTCAGACGCTATGCTTGGCCCTGAGAGAACCCCCAGATCTACCTTTCCCAGAACCTCCAAGACAACCTCACTCATCCTTTCAAGAGACTTTTCTTCAAGCCCCTTTATTACGCTGATGAAACCAGCCCCTGAGGCCTTAAGCGCATCAATATTTCTTACTAAAACCCCCCTCAAAAAACGAGATGGGATAGCCAGGATTATTAAATCTGCGCCCTCACACGCTATATGCGCATCGGATGTAAAACAAACCCCTTTCGGGATCTTTATGCCCGGCAAAAATTTTCTATTCTCCCCACCCTTCTTTAATGCCTCTATATTATCTTTAAATGCACCCCATAAAGAGACGTCGAATCCCTTATTTTTCAAGAGTACAGCGAGGGTGGTCCCCCAACTTCCATCTCCGAAAACCGTTATTTTCAATGTTACCTCCGCAATTCAGTAAAGTCTATCATATAAGAATTAGGTAGTCAAACAAAAACCCCGTACCTATTAAGGTACGGGGCAACCAAGGAGTTTTAAATATTTCGATTTCTCTAAAGAACCACCCCCTTATGTGATCTATTTTTGTTCAGTAGCTACAAAATCCATCTCAAAAGAGTGCTTGAATGCTATTGAATAAACTTCTTTGTTAACGACGGCATAGAATTTGCCTACCACATCACAAACGAAACTGTCTTTTTGCAATTTGGTATCCCGCTTTTTAAAAATAAATACATGCCGTCTGTCGCGATTCACAGGACAATCCTTTTGCCACTCCACTAAGTCCTTTGTGTTGTCGAATCTCTTATGGTCCCGTATTATATATACAGTATGTCTCTCTGTAACTGTCTTAATGCCGTTCTCTTCGATTATCTCAGAGATAATGAGGTCTCTTCTCCTTTTGTCTTCAGAAATGAGGTTCTTGAATACTAGCTCTCTCATGGTAGGCCTCGACTAAAAACTTTTTAAAACTTTTTATATAAGGCTCAAAAAAAATACTCCTACCTCTAACTCTTCTTCAATTCAAAGTATATCACACGTTTCAAGCTTTGTCAATGTGGGCAGGAAACAATAGTAGTAATAAGCCACAAGATATTGCCTTGAGTAACTGTAGGGGACGTTTAAACGTCCCCTACAGTGTGGATAACTGGGCCCTAAAGGTTGCGCCTACCGCGGCTTGGCATAAAGGTAAATATCAATAAAATCGCGCCTATAGTTATCGAGGTATCTGCTATATTGAAAACCGGCCATATCCTAAGATCAATAAAATCAACGACATAGCCAAATCTTAGCCTGTCTATCAAATTGCCAAATGCCCCTGCGACTATAAGTATAAGACAGGAACTAAATAAAGGTTGGGACAAAAACTCGCCTTTCTTAATCAAGGAGGAAAGAAGTATGGAGATAAATATAATAGCGACCACTGAGGTCACAATAAAAACCCACGTACTGTTCTTAAAAAGACCGAATGCAGCCCCAGCATTCCCTACAAATGTAATGTGAAGGATGTTTTTGATTATAGGTATGGACTCTCCGAGCGAAAGTTTCAGCTGAACCAAAAATTTTGAATATTGGTCAATGGCAAGGATTACTAAAATAAAAAGGATAGCGATTAGTGCTTGTGGTTTTCCTCTTGTGACTGACATTGTATGCAATGTTTTGCGTATGGAAGGGCATTTAACCGTTTAACAGGGATCTTTTTGCTGCAAGTCAAACATTTGCCATATTTACCTTCCTCTATCCGCTTTAATGCCTCATCGATCTTATAAATGATCTCCTGCTCTCCGCTTGCAATATTCAGACTAAGCTCTCTATCATAACTATCACTGGCCATGTCAGCCATATGGTGACTATAGCCGGAAAGATCGCCTGAGGCCTCTTTAAGAGACTTCATGCTTTCCTTAGCTATATTTTTGATCTCTGTTAAGATTTCTTCTCTCTTTTTCAAAAGAAGTTTCTTGAATTTTAGAGCTGCTCTCTTTAGCATAAACCTTCAACCCCTTTCTACTGCTGTATCCAGGCATCTCTTGCAAAGCGTCGGGTGGAGTGAATCGCTACCGACAAAAGTACTCCAGTTCCAACAGCGGCTGCACTTATTGCCCTCCGCCTTCTTCACTTCTATGGCCTTCTCTTTGGATTTTTTTAATTCTACCTGCGACACTATAAAAAGCGCGCTTAAATCCTCTGAATACCGAGCCACCGAATTATACTCCAAATCCTCCGACATGTAAAGCTCTATTTTTGCCTCCAAAGAATTGCCAATAAGTTTAGCTATCCGCTTTTCTTCGAGGGCCTTCAGGACCTCTTCCCTCACCTGCCTCAATCTCGACCAGCGATCCTCAAGCTCAGGGTCTATGGCACTTTTATCCAGTTCTGGCCAGTCTGAAAGATGTACAGACCCCCCACCTTTAAAATGACTCCATATCTCTTCTGCGGTAAAGGGAAGGATAGGCGCCATCACTCTTACCAATATATCCAAAATCTTAAAAAGGGCGCTTTGGGCTGATCTCCTTTCCCTTGAATCTTGCCGAAAAGTATACAGCCTATCCTTTAAAATATCAAGATAAAAACTAGACATGTCAATAATGCAGAATTTATGAATGGAACTAGTGACTTCATGATACATAAAACGCTCAAAACTATCCGTAACATCCCTCAACATAGAATTTGCCTTGGAGAGGGCGTACCTATCGATCTCAAGCATATCCTTTGCTTCGACATTGTCCTTCTTAGGATCAAAGTCATAGATATTGCCAAGCAAGAATTTTGCTGTATTTCTAAATTTTCGGTAGGCCTCTACGGTGCGCTGCAGGATCTCCCCTGATATCTTGATATCATCAAAATAAGAAGAAGAACTTGCCCAGAGCCTCAATACATCCGCGCCTTTTAAAGAGACGATCTCCTGCGGGGCGATAACATTGCCAGCTGATTTTGACATCTTTTTACCTTCACCATCGACAACAAAACCATGGGTCAATACATTTTTAAAGGGGGCCTTGCCTACGACACCCTCACCGATCAATAATGAAGACTGAAACCAGCCCCTGTGCTGGTCACTTCCCTCCAGATATAGATCTGCGGGAAAACCTAAATCATCCCTATTCTTTAAAACAGCCTGGTGGCTTGCGCCTGACTCAAACCATACATCCAGTATATCTGTCTCCTTTTTTAAATTCCTTTGCGCCGCATTTTGGACAGGCCATGCCATCCGGAATAAAACTCGAGACATCCTTTAAAAACCATGCGTTGGACCCTTCTTTTCCAAAAAGGTCTTCTATTCTCTTCATTACCCTTCCCTCGATTATTTCTGAATCGCAGGATGAGCAGTATATGATAGGGATCGGTACCCCCCCAATAACGCTGCCTTGAAAGGCACCAGTCAGGGCGTAATTCTATCATACTGGAAATACGTTTTTCGCCTATCGCCGGCACCCATTTGATCTTCTTGATCTCCTTAAGCGTTTTCAAGCGAAGCTTGTTCCTATCGATACCTACAAACCATTGTTTTGTTGCGCGAAATAAGAGGGGCTCGTGACATCTCCAGCAATGCGGATATGAATGCTCTGTCTCTTCAGAGATCAAAAGCGCTTTTTTATCGTGAAGCATTTTAATTATGTCCTTATTTGCATCGAGTACATTTTTATGCACCAGGGAATCAGGTATCTCGAAATCCTTTAATTTCTTAAACCTCCCTTTATCATCGACGGGCATGATGACTGCTAGATTATATTTTAGGCCCACCTCGTAATCCTCCTGGCCATGACCAGGCGCAATATGGACACATCCTGTCCCTTCCTGATCTGAAACAAAATCCGCCAGAGTGACCTTTGAATCACGCTCTAAAAAGGGGTGCTTTGCAATAATACCTTCCAGTTGAGCGCCTTTCATCTTCTTTATGAGGACCCCTTCAAAACCTATCTTCTTCTGTACAGTCTCTAAAAGGTCTTCTGCTACAATAAGACTATCTTCCTTCTTTGTCTTAAATACTACATAATCCAGATCAGGATGAAGGGCAATCGCAACATTCGAAACAAGCGTCCAGGGGGTAGTCGTCCATACCAGAAAAGACAGACCTTCGAGGTTCGTCGCTGGAAGCTGGAGATTCGTTCCTGTGGGTCCCACCTTAAACTTCACGTATATAGAAGGTGAGGTGTGGGTCTCATATTCCACCTCAGCCTCTGCAAGGGCAGTCTCACATTTTGCGCACCAGTTTATAGGTTTAAGCCCGCGATAAACAAAGCCATCCTTTGCAAGTTTATTAAAACTAGCTACTACTTCCTTTTCGTATTCTGGTTTCAGTGTCAGGTAGGGCCTTTCCCAATCCCCGAAAACAGCAAGCCTTTTAAACTCGTCCTTCTGTATCTCTACGAATCTCATTGCAAACTCATGAGCCATTTTTCTGAATTTTAGCTGATCCACGTCATGCTTGGTCTTCTTTATTTCCTTAAAAAGCTGATGTTCTATGGGCATGCCGTGACAATCCCATCCCGGGACATATGGCGCATCAAAACCACGCATTGTCTTAAACTTAACAACGATATCCTTTAAGGTCTTGTTAAGCACATGCCCTATGTGGATATTGCCATTTGCATAAGGCGGGCCGTCGTGAAGAATATACCTCGACGCGCCTTTACGTAAGTTTCTTATCTTTCCGTACAAATCCAGCTTTTCCCACTCTTTTAGAATATCCCTTTCTCTCACAGGGAGGTTGCCCTTCATGGGGAATTCTGTCTTTGGCAAATTCAATGTATTTTTGTAATCCATGATCAAATATATTTCCCTATTATTATATCGAGATCTTTCTTTGCGTGAGGGGGGATAAGCTTTTTATCGGTTATGATAGCGTATTTCAGTGCGCTTTTACACTGGCAATCTCTTTTCTTTGAAAGTCCCGGCACCACCTTTTTTATCAAGTTCCTCGCTGTCTCAACATTTTTTAGTCAAATTTTCTATTACCATATCAATGGTAACCACCTCTTCATGCCAACAATCATAATCGGTGACAAATGCAACGGTGGCAAAACATATCTCTGCCTCCCTCGCAAGCCTTGCCTCCGGCATATTTGTCATACCTATCACATCCATGCCCCAACTTTTATATAAATGTGATTCTGCCTTAGTAGAAAAGGCAGGGCCCTCCATATTAAGGTATGTACCTTTATTATGCACTGTAAGGGATAAATCCTTGCCTTTAGTATAGATTATTTCTCTTAAATCCGGACAGACAGGTTCTGCAAAGCTTATATGCGCGGCTATCCCCTCCCCAAAAAATGTGGTCTTCCGGGCCTGATTGGTCCTATCAACAAACTGATCCGGAAGCACAATATCAAGAGGTTTTAGTTCTTTTTTTAAAACTACCGACTGCTGAGATAGATACGATTTGTTCAACGCCCAGTTTTTTCATTCCATAGATATTCGCCCTGTAGTTAAGTTCTGTGGGTAGGATCCTATGCCCTCTCCCGTGCCTTGGTAAAAATACAACCTCTGCGCCTTCCAGCTTCCCAGTAATATAGTCGTCAGAAGGCTCCCCGAAAGGGGTATCTATCTTAATCTCCTTTACCTCCTTTAGTCCATCTATTTTATATAGCCCGCTGCCCCCTATAATACCTATCTTCATCATTCCTCCATATGTCTCTGTATCTGTAGGGGACGTTTAAACGTCCCCTACAGTGTGGATAACTTTGCCTTGAACATTACTTGGTTAAGGATCGAGACCTATCGCGCGCTGCTTTAAGAGCCCCTTTTACTATACGCTCGAGTCCTTTTTGCTTTAATATCTTCAATGCTGCTTCAGTGGTCCCTCCCTTTGAAGCAACCTTATTAACAAGATCTTCCGTGGATATATTCGCTGCGGCTAGAGTCGCTGCTGCGCCCACAAAGGTAGCCCTTGCGAGTCTTTTGGCTAGGGCCTTCTCCAGCCCGATTTCGGAAGCTAGTTTTTCCAATATGTGCGTGAATAAAAAATAATAGGCAGGGCCGCTGCCGCTCACTGCAGTGACAGCATCCATAAAAATTTCCTTAACCTCTACGACCTCACCTACATTCAAAAAGATCCTATAGGCAGCGTCTAAATCCTTTTTATTTGCAGATCTACCCCGCGTAATTGCAGAGATGCCCATGCCTACCATAGCAGGCATATTAGGCATTACCCTTATAACCCGGGCCTTTTTCAATACTTTCTCTATAAAACCTGTCCCTATACCCGCTGCTATTGAAATGATAAGTTTATCTTTAATAAAAGGGCATATCTCTTTCAATGCTATTGCAATATGTTGCGGCTTTACAGCAAGGATAATAACCTTTGAGTGCTTGGCCAAGTAAATATTATCTCTTACCACTTTTATACGTTTACTTTTTATAAGGCGGGTTTTCTTTGGATCCACGTCACTTATGAGGGCCTTCCGATCGATCCGTAAGGCTATGGCCCTTCCCATGTTACCCGCGCCGATTATACCTATCATAAAAACACCTCATTTTTTACATGGCGCCTTCGTTAAAAATACTCTGATAATATCGACTGCATCTTTGATATAAACCTACCAGCAGGACTATTTATGCTCGGAAAATATCTGGGCCTTTTCTCTATGCGCTTAGTGACGCCATACCTCATAAGCCCTAATGAACACGCAAAGGTACAATCGTGCAGATCCTTGGCGTCGTGAAGCCTAGCCATATGCACAGGTACACCAAAGATCTCTTCTACCGTCTCTACAAATCCATCCATCCTTGAGACGCCTCCGACAATATAGATACGCGGTGAAACCTTTTTCTCTTTCAGGAAAGGCTCTATTTTTTTATAGACATTCTGCATGATCTCTTCTACTTTGGGAAATAATATATTAGATATTTCTCTCCTGGGGAGCGCATCATTATATTCCTCTGAACTGTTCTTGGTAACGATACCGTATTTGATTCTCGATTCCTCTGCCTCTTTAAACATTATTCTCAAGTTATCCTGCAGCGCCTGCGTAAGATCATCTCCCCCAAATGGAAAATAAAAACAATCTCTTAATCTTCCATCTGTAAATAAGGCGGCTTCTGTTATGTCTTTACCAACATCGATGATTACAGCGCCTTCCTCCAGTTCCCTCTGGCCAAGGATCCCCAGCGCTGTCCCTGCCCCTGAGAGGACCACGCCTTCTACTTCATAACCTGCCAGATTAATGGCCTTTGTAATGTTCTGCAATATACTTACCAACGTCGTGATGATATTTAAATCTACGTCGAGTTTTGAACCAAAAAGGCCTAAGGGATCGCTGATCTCCATTTCGTCATCAATGAAAAACCTTTCCGGCATCAAATAGACTACTTCTCTATCCAAAGACATGGCTATAAGCTTTGCTGATTCAATGCACCTCTTTATATCCTCTTCTGTGATCTCGCTCGGCCTATCTGAAATATGGACGGAACCACGGCTTTTAAATGTCCTTATATGCACGCCGGAAATATTGGTTATTACCCTTCTCACCTTACAATGCGCCGACTCTTCTACCTTTGATATTGCCTCCTCTATCGCATCCGAGAGAAGGCTAAGATTTGAAACAATACCTTTTGAAAAACCCTTTGTCTTGGATTCTCTGACTCCCAAGATCTTCTGCCGGAGATCTAAGCCTACTTTTTTTTCTCCTGCAGGTAGATCCAGCGTCTCGGCGACTAAGGCCCTGATGGAAGAAGTTCCTATATCCAGACCGCAGATAATGTTTTTATGCATAAAGCGCTTCACCTATCGAGGACCTAGGATGGGGTCATCAAAACGTAAGTCAATATACTTAAAATTATTGATATCGTCTCCGAGTTGTTTAACTACTGTCGCAAGAAGCCTCAGCCTATTGGAAAAGTCGGCATTTCCTATCTTTATCTCGACATTAAACGCCTCAAAAGAAAAAGATATATTGCCCGGATCGATTATATCCACCACTTTCAATTTGATATCTTTTAAGTCTTCGTTGGCCGAGGCCTCATTTATAAGACTTAGTGCCTTATCGATCTTTTCTGTTTCAAACTTTCTGAATTTAGATGAAGAGAGCTTGGCAAGATTTATACCTATGCCCGTGATTATAGGTAGATCGGGGTTAGGAAAGTTCCTTACATCGGGAAGCAAAATGCCGTCTCTGTCCACAGGGTAATATCTATCTGAGCGGACTTGCGCAATGGCTTCGCGTATATTTGCATACACAACCAATCTATTGGGCAAGCGGCGCCTTATAACAATATCTTTAAATTCCGGATGGTCATTTTCTACTCCTTCCCTCAAACTGTCTAACTCCACGAAAAATATATTCTTACCCTCAGTATTTTCACTAGCTACTTCTTTAATAAAAAGGTCCCTGGAGACGCCGCTCTTCTCATCGTATAACTTTACGTCCAGCCCTTTAATAATAAAATACTCGGAATCGACGAACATATACTTAAGTCTTGCAAGGCCAACGCCGATCCCGCTGAGCAACATCACTACTATTAAGAATTTGATAATGACCTTTAACCGGACAGGCCTCTTTTGCGAGAAAATCTTTTTTCTCTTTTGAAGATTTACCTTTTGTTTCTTTATTTTTATCATAATGCCGACTCCAAAATTTTGAAAACGAGCTGATTAAAATCGATCCCTGCTGCCTGGGCTGCCTTCGGAAGTAAACTCATTTCTGTAAGGCCCGGTATAGTATTGACCTCGAGCACTAGAGGTGCGCCTTCTTCAGTCAAGATCATATCGACGCGGGAAAAAAAATGGGCACCTAAAGCCCTGTGCGCCAGAAGGGCTATTTTCCTACACTCTTCATCCTGTTCTTTACTGATCTTCGCAGGGACCATGTATTCTGTTGAGCCTTTTTCGTACTTTGCCTTGAAATCAAAAAATCTTCTACTTGGTATGATCTCAACGCTGGGCAAGGGTTTATCTTCGAGTATGCCTACTGTGATCTCGCGCCCTCGCACATATTGTTCCACTATCACCCTCTCGCTAAATCTATAGGCGCTCTTTATGGCTCTATAAAAATCTTCAAGCCCAGCGACTATGGACAGGCCTATACTGGAACCTTCGTTTGAAGGCTTTATTGCTAGAGGCGATCCTAATTCCCTGAAATAGAGCGTCACATTGTCGTCCGAGGACGGGTGGTCTAGCAAGGTCCGCTGAGATCTGAGGACCACCCGGTAAGGCGGCATCGGGATATTATTTGATTCAAAAATATCTTTTGAACTGATCTTGTCCATGCCTAATCTCGAAGCATCGGACCTACTTCCCGTGTACGGTATTTTCATATCTTCCAGGATCTTTTGTATCTCCCCGTCTTCTCCAAACTTGCCATGGAGCGCTATAAACGCGACCTCTATATCGGATGAAGAGAGCTTCTTCTTTACTAGCTTCTCGTAACCATTTACGCTCGAAGATGCTGCCAACTCTATAGGCACCACCTCCATCCCCTTATTCTCCAACGCATGGCAAACTGCCTTTCCCGACCTTATAGATATATCCCTTTCGCAGGAAGGCCCGCCCATCAATACACCAACGCGCTTTTTCATGAGATCATCCTCAGCTCCAGCTCCAGCTCCACGCCAAACTTTTCTTTAACCTTGCCCCTTGCCAACTCTATTAAACCTACTACATCGTTCGAGCAAGCTTGATCGACATTTACTATGAAATTTGCGTGCATTCTGGAGATCTCGGCTCCGCCGATCCTTGTACCTTTAAGGCCGCAGTCTTCTATAAGTCTAGCTGCAGGGTTCTCACCGTCAGGATTTTTAAAAACACTGCCGGCTGAGGGAAAACCTAATCCATCGATCCATTCCCGCTTTTTTTTAAAAGCGTTCATCCGATCGATAATAGCGCTTTTTTTATCCTTCTCCAATTTAATCCTGGCGCCCAGGATACATTTTCCATCAAGGCCAGATGCGCGATATGCGAAAGGGACTTCGACCCTCCTCAATTTTTTCCTCTTTCTATCCTTTAAGTCTAACACATCCACATCGAGTATTATATCTTTCATTTCTCTCTGCGTCAGTCTATTATTAAGGCCCCGCACACCGGCATTCATAAAGATAGCCCCTCCAAAAGTGCCGGGGATACCTGAGAGAAACTCTACTCCTGCAAGGTCCAGCAGACTGCACTCTTTTACCAGCCGAGCGATAGAAAGAGCTGCCCCTACCCTGACTACCCCGTCCTTCTCCTTTTCGATGCGATCAAATTCCTTGCCCAGGTTGATCGCGACCCCATCAAACCCTCTATCCTGAGCCAGAATATTGCTGCCTTTGCCTATTACGGCAAAAGGCTTTTTGTTGCTCTCTGCAAATCCAATAGCTTCCAGAACATCCCTGTAATCCTCTGGCTCCAACCAGCAGAATACAGGACCGCCTATCTTTAAGCTAGTCTTCTGTGATAATAATTTCCCATATTCATATCCTAGCATCATCTATTCTTTTGCCTTCAAATACCTCTATGATCCTCTCGGGTAATTCGCCTATATCGCCTGCGCCAAGGATAAATATGGCATCTCCTGGCCTTGAGATCTCCATAAGATGTTTTATTATATCATCTTTTGACACAAAATGAACATTTTTGTGGCCGCATTTTTTTGCACTCTCGCATATATCCTGCGCAGTCACACCATCTATAGGTTTTTCGTGCGCTGAATATATATCAGTGATGACAAGATGGTCTGCCAGATCAAAACAACTGCCAAACTGCTCTTTAAGATATTTTGTCCTGGAATATCTGTGGGGCTGAAAGACAGCCACGATCCGCTTTCCTGAATCCTCAAGGATTTTTAGTGTCGCCTTTATCTCTGTAGGATGATGGGCATAATCATCTATAATGACTACATCTGAGGCCAGCGGCGTTACCCTAAACCTCCTATCAACACCTTTAAAATCCATTATCCTCTTTTTTATAAACGAAAAATCTACCCCTAGATCCATTGCAATGCCTATTGCAGCCAGGCTATTCAAAATATTATGCATACCCATTATGGGGAGATCCACTCTACCTAACGCCTTTCCTTTAAATACTACATCGAAGCTGGCGCCATCCAGCCCCAAAAGTCTTATTTTATCGGCCCTTATGTCCGCATCCTGCGAGAAACCATATCGCACTATTCCTTTGGAACTATTCGCTATAATATCCTTTAACCTCTGATCTTCGACGCACACAAACGCCTTCCCCTCATCTTTTGTATTGTCAATAAATGCCCTGTAGGATGCCAATACATCATCCATGCTGGAATAATAATCCATGTGCTCCCTGTCTATATTAGTGCTCACACTGTATAATGGATTCAATAAAAGAAAAGAGCCATCTGACTCATCCGCCTCTGTTATGACAAGGTTGCTTTTTCCGCAGCGCGCAGTTCCATTAAGAAAAGACACGTCTGCTCCTATAAATACTGTCGGGTCAAATCCCGCCTCGATCAATAAGAACGAGATAAGAGAAGCTGTTGTGGTCTTTCCATGCGCGCCTGAAACCGCTACCAGGTCTTTATCCCCTACGAGCATATTCAATGCCTCTATCCGTCGAAGAATATGCATATTTCTGGATTGCGCTTCCCTGAGCTCTACATTGTCCTCTTTTATGCAGGAGGAATAAACAACAAGGTCTGCGCCCTCTATATTTTTAGCAGAGTGAGATTCCGTAACTCCTATACCCATATTTTTCAGCTTATCCGTTGTCTTTGTTCCCTTTATATCAGAACCCTGAACATTATAGCCATGGCAATGAAAGACCTCCGCAAGGCCGCTCATCCCGGCGCCGCCTATTCCTATAAGATGGATCTTTTTCCCATTCTTCATACAAATATTTCCTTCATCAAAATATGAGGGGCCTCAATATTAGTATCGATGTCCCTGACCTTACTAGACATGCTAGCGAGAGTATTTCTATCCATAAGCCTGAAGATGGTTTCTCTTAAATCTTCAGATACAAGGGCCTTCTCATCCAGTAAAATACTAAGCCCGATATCCTCTAAGACCTTTGCGTTAAGCCTCTGATGGCCGTCCGCATGCGGATACGGTATCAGTATAGAGGGCTTGGCCAGATGTAATAATTCGGCCACAGTCGTAGCGCCTCCTCGCGCAATCACAAAATCGCTCTCATCATAAAATCTTCCTATATCCATCGTAAAGGAAAATACCCTGCTCTTTATACCTTTATCTTTATATGATCTTATTACCTCATCTTTTTCTCCGGGGCCTGAGATATGGATCAGCTCCAGGATCTTTTTTTTATCGTCCTGCATCAGGCCTACTGCCTCCGGTATAAGTTTATTTAATATGTGCGCGCCTTGGCTGCCGCCCATCGCAAGGATCGTAAAAGACGTTTTTTCTCTTTTCTCTGTCCTCCTCAATCCCTTCCGTAAAAGATTTCCCGATACGATGATCTTTTTCTCAAATTTCTTCAAATAGTCGATAGTCTCGGGAAAACTTACGGCGATCTTATTTACAAAATTGGCGAGGATCCTATTTGCCTTGCCGGGATAAACATTCTGCTCGTGGATAATCGTCTTTATCCTGAATAGACTTGCTAATACCAATATCGGCCCAGAGATATATCCGCCAAAACCTATCGCGAGGCAAGGCCTGAATCGTAAAAGCAAGTATCCCGACTTTACTGTACCGGCTATAAGTCGAATTATAAAATTTAGGATAAAAAGCGGCCTAACTGATGAAAGCCCGACGAGCGGCAGGGTCTCGAATCCTATGTTTTTTTCTTTCAGGATTCCTCCATCCTGCTTGCGGCGAGATGTTATAAATAGGACCTCACCTGAGGGTTGTGACTTGATCTCTTCGGTTAGCCTAATGGCCGGAAACAAATGCCCTCCTGTCCCGCCCGCAACAATCGCTATCCTCACAGCTTCCTCACTTATTTGCAATGTTCAATAGAAGCGCGACCCCTACAATGTTAAAAACAAGCGCTGTGCCTCCATAACTGATAAAAGGCAGAGGCAATCCTTTTGTGGGTATCGCACCCATTGAAACTGCTATATTTATAATAGCCTTTAGCCCGATAGTAATAGTTATACCCAATGCCAATAATTTACCGAATAAATCCCTCGCCTTTATAGAAATCTTTATTCCCAAAAATACGAATATGCTGAACAAGATCACTATAAAAAGCCCGCCCATAAGGCCGAGCTCTTCCCCTATTATAGAAAATATAAAATCTGTATGGGCCTGCGGGAGATAAAAGAGTTTCTGTCTCGAACATCCAATGCCTAAACCAAAAATACCGCCTGAACCAAGCGCTAGAAATGACTGCACTATCTGAAAACCGGCTCCCTCGGCATCGCTCCAGGGGTCAAGGAAACCCACAATGCGCCTTAATCTATAGGGCACCCTGAATATCAAAAAATAGAACACCGGCGCTGAGGCAAGCATAAAAGGAACAAAGTGAAACATATTGGCGCCCGATGCAAAAAGCATGATAATAGACACTGTCAAAACGACGACTGCGGTCCCAAGATCGGGTTGCGCGAGTATCAAGAAGACTATAACGCCCGATACGATCAATGGCGGCATAAAACCATAGAAAAAATTCCTGAGGTACATCTTTTTCCTTTCAAGAATATCAGCGAGATACACAATCAAAAAGAGCCCTGCAAATTCTGATGGCTGAAAGGATAAAATACCGATCTTGACCCATCTCCTTGCCCCTCCTGCCTCATGGCCTATGCCGGGAATAAATACAACCGCGAGAGATAATACGGAAAGGGCGAATAAGACCTTCGTATATTTTTTTATCTTCCTATAATCAAACCTGATGACAAAGGCCAGTAAGATCAATCCGATCATGAAATGCACTATATGCCGCTTTAGATAAAAGGCGCTATCATAGAATCTTTCATAGGCATAGTGACTGGAGGAAGAATAGACCATGACAATACCTATACATATAAGTGTTGTTGTGATCACCAAAAGTCTCTGAGCCTCTTTTTTCATAATCTCGAACAAAGCTTTTTAAAAACCCTGCCTCGTTCCTCGTAGTTTTTAAACATGTCAAAACTTGAGCACCCCGGGGAAAGCAGGATCTTTTCTCCCTCCCGAGCCTTTTCAAATGCCCTCTCTACCGCCCCTTTTAAACTTTCCTCTTCGAGGACAACCTTGAAAGGGGCCATTGCCTCTCTAATGCGTGAACGCGCCTCTCCTATCGCAATGACATAATCTACCTTCTCTTTTACAGATTTCTCTAATCTGGCAAAATCCCCGCCCTTGAACCTGCCTCCTGCAATCAAGATTATCCTGCCATCCAAAGAGCGCAAGGCCCATTCAACACTCGAAATAGTCGTTGCCTTTGAATCGTTGATAAAATCCACGCCGTTAACTGTATTTACATATTCCAACCTATGCTCTATGCCTTTGAATCTTGAGAGGACCCCCAGCATTGTATCCTCGCTTACGCCTTCCAGGGAAGCCATGGACATGGCTGCAAGATAATTTTCGTTCTCTATCCCGCATCTCTTTCTGAAATCCTTATATTTATCAAAAAACTCTACTCTGGGCTTCCTCGCTCTTTTAGAGATCTGGCGCAATATGCTGTCTCCTCCATTCAAAAATAAAATGCTGCCCTCATTCTGATTAGAGAATATCCTTGTCTTTGCACAAATATATTCCTCTAGATCCCTGTATCTATCGAGGTGATTTTCGGATATATTTAATATGATGCTGGATTTTGGCTTAAAGGTCTTGATCCTCTCAAGCTGAAAGGAACTAACCTCCACTACAACGATAGAATCGCGCCTGATCCTTTTTATCTCGCCACTCAATGGATTGCCTATATTCCCGCATATAACTGCATCGAGGCCTGATTGTGTAAGCATTTGGCCTATGAGCGTAGTAACTGTGGTCTTGCCGCTGGTACCGGTTACAGCAAGGATAGGCGCAGGGCACTCTGAATACGCAAGTTCTAACTCACTTATAATAGGTATATTTCTCGCTTCAGCGATCTTGACCGGCAAGGAATCCGTACTTACCCCGGGCGAAATCACCATAAAATCAGCATTTTCTATGAACTTTTCAGTATGCGCGCCTCTCTCGATATTATCTCTTTGGACCACGCCATCTTTAATCAAAGAATCCAAGGTCGATCTTATATCCTCGCTATCTTTTATCTCTGTAATAAAGACAGTGTCTCCGCGCTCGGCCAGCAACCTACTGGCTGAGCATCCGCTCTTTCCAAGTCCGACAACAATTGCCTTTGCCATAAGAGTTATTGTAGGCGTCCTATTTTTTACTTTTTAACGCAGTTTTAACGTCGCCAAGCTAAGGAGTAAAAAGATTATTGCTATTATCCAAAATCTCACTATTATCTTTGATTCCTTCCAGCCGCACATCTCAAAATGATGATGAAGGGGCGCGATCTTAAACACCCTTTTCCCGGTAAATCTGTAAGAGATTATCTGTATCAAGACCGAAAATGCTTCTATGACAAATATGCCTCCCACTAACAGCAGGACTATTTCTTTCTTTATAAAAACACTGACTGTCCCTATGGCCCCTCCTAATGCGAGGGCCCCTGTATCTCCCATAAATATCGAAGCAGGATGAGCATTGTACCACAAAAACCCAAGCCCGGCCCCGGCTATAGCAGCGCAAAAAACAGTCAATTCGCCTGCCCCCGGAAGATAATAAATACCCAGATATTCTGCAAATTGAATATGCCCTGCCAGATAACCCATGCCAGCGTAAGCAACCGCGCTCAATATAACACACCCTATCGCAAGGCCATCCAGGCCGTCAGTAAGATTGACCGCATTTGATGAGGCAGTGATAACAAGTATGACAAAAGGTATATAAAAAATCCCCAGGTCCATTGCCAGCTCTTTTAAAAAAGGCATCTCGAGAACAGTCGTAGTCTCCGGATTTATATACAGGAAAAGGCCCACAATAAACCCTGCGGTAATCTGAGCTAAAAGTTTTGTCCTTTTATTTAAGCCCTTTTTATATAATCTAGCGCGTGAAGTAAGTTTTCTATAATCGTCCAGAAACCCGATGCCTCCGAGATATCCGGTTACCATAAGAGCCAAAAGCACGTAACTATTCCTTATATCAGCCCAGAGAATAGTAGAACAAAACACGCCCAATAAGATCAATATCCCGCCCATGGTGGGCGTACCCTGTTTCTTTTTATGCAGATCATAAAGGCCGGGGCATTCTTCGCGCCTGATGCTCTCGCCTATATCGAGGGTCTTTAATTTCCTGATTATAGGGGGCGCAAAAAGGACTGTTATTAAAAATGCGGTGACACTGCTGAATGCAGCCCTGAATGTTATATATTTAAAGACATTGAAAATAAAAAAGTATTCTCTTAAAGGATATAATAAGTAATATAGCATTTTTTATTTAAACTGCGTCTCCAGTTCTTTCACTATCTGCTCCATTTTCATCGCCCGCGACCCTTTGACCAGGATGGTATCTCCTTTTTTTATCAAATTCGCCACGGCTACGCATGCATCTTTTGTAACATTGTACAACATTATCTTTTTTTGGCTCATACCTGCCTCATGCGCGCCTTTGGCAACATGCTCGGCAAGCCTCCCTACTGCCACTATTAAATCAATGCCTGACTCAGCAGCTTGCCGGCCAACCAGATGGTGAAACCTGCCGGATAAACCTCCTAATTCAAGCATATCCCCGGCGACAAGTATCTTCCTTCCCTTACTTGTAACGTCCCTTAATGACTCTATTGCCTTTTTCATTGAAAGTGGATTAGAATTATAGGAGTCATTTATTATCTTTATATCGCCTATCCTTTTGACCTCCATCCTCATATTAGGCACTTTGAATTCTCTTAAGCCCTCTTTTATATCATCGATAGACACTCCAAAATCCCAACTTGCTGCTATCGCGCCAAGCGCATTATAGACATTGTGGCGGCCCACTAAGCCCATACTTATCTCCCACTTACCATTCAATCTAAAATTTATTCCATCAGGTTCAATATCCACCTTATCCGCATAGAAATCAGACTCTTTAGTAAGCCCAAACCTTATTTTCTTTAATTTTGTTTTTAGGTTGCTCAACAATTCATCGTCGGCATTTAGGACAACCTTCGCGTTTTCACCATCCAGATATTCCAATATCTCGCATTTTGCTTTCAGGACCGTGTCCAGATCCTGCAGGTATTGTAGGTGCGAGGGGCCGACATTTGTAATAACTGCCATCGTTGGATTGGCTATCGCTGAAAGGCGCCTGATCTCACCAAGGCGATTAGTGCCCATTTCCAGGACAGCCATCTTGTGCCCAGAATCAAGGCGCATAAGCGTAAGAGGCACGCCAATGTGATTGTTTTCTGTCCCAAAACTCTTCAAGATATTAAACTTCTTAGCAAGGATCGCTCCTATCATCTCTTTTGTGGTAGTCTTACCATTGGAACCGGTAATACCTATGATAGGTATATTAAATCTCGACCTGTGAAAATGCGCAATATCACCCAGCGCCTTTATGCTGTTGGAAACAGAGATGAATGAGATATCATCTACCTTGAAATTAGAATTTGTAATGCACCCATCCTGCACAAGCACGCCTCCTGCGCCTTTGGAAACTGCATCCAGTATGAAGTTATGGCCGTCGAACCTATCTCCTTTTATGGCCACAAAAAGCTCCCCGGCTTTTAATCGGCGAGTATCGGTAGATAGACCTCTAAGTATATCGTTTTCGTTTCCTGACAAAAGCCTCCCTTTGGTAGCTATCAAGGTGTCTTTTACTGTGACCATAGTTCCCTCCTTAAATAGTTATTTCGTTAAAATTTTTCTCACTACCTCTCTATCGTCAAAAGGAAGCGTAGTATTTTTAAATACCTGATATGCCTCATGGCCTTTGCCGGCCACAAGCACTATGTCTCCTTCTTTTGCTTCCTTCAAGGCCTCTAGAATAGCCTTAAAGCGATCTACTTCTATGGCATAATTATCCTTTTTATTTCTGATACCTTTTATAATTTGTTTTATGATATCCATCGGCTCTTCGCTCCTGGGATTATCGCTTGTTATAAATATCTTATCCGAAAGTTCAGAAGAGATCCTGCCCATATGCGGCCTCTTTGACTTATCCCTGTCTCCGCCGCAGCCAAATACGGTCAATAACCTCTTGGGTTTCAATCCCTTTAATGCACTCAAGGCATTCTCCAGGCCATTTTCTGTATGGGCATAATCTACAAATACTGAAAAATCCTGGCCACAATCTATCCTTTCAAGCCTTCCCGGCAAGGTCGAGACCTCTTCTATGCCTCTCCGTATATCCTCAAGGCTCATGCCCATGGCTACGCCGCACGAAGCGCTCGCCAATATGTTGTATATATTATGCCTGCCGATCAGACGCGAGGTGATCTCTATGGAATCTCTATTGAGGCAAAGTTTAAATCTCAAGCCCTTATCGGAAAATATGATATCTTCTCCTGAAACGTCTTGAGTATTCTCGATGCCGTAAGTAATTATATTGGCCGTATCTTTTAACTTAGCCTTTTCTATGATCTTTTGCGAACAAGGATCATCTCCATTTAGTACTGCATATCCCCCTTTTTTTATTTTTGTAAACAGCCTTGTCTTCGACGCAAGGTAATTCTCTATACTTCCGTGATAATCCAGATGTTCGTTTGTGAGATTTGTAAATACCGCGATATCAAAGTTTAAAGTATCTACGCGCCTTTGCTCCAGAGAATGCGAAGATACCTCTATGATGCAACTCTTTATGCCCCCTTTCTCCATACTGCTCAAAAAAGAATATATAGCTAAAACACCGGGGGTCGTGTTGTAGGCGGGTATGATGCGATCTCCGAATCTATAATTTATAGTTCCTATAATACCTGAGGCCTTGAAGGTTCTTTTAAACAAACTCTCCAGTAAATATGTAGTGGTAGTCTTTCCGTTTGTGCCAGTAACACCTACAAGATGCATTCTGCTTGAGACATCCCCATAGAAGCCCATACTAACCCTGGAAAGGGCGCTTTTTGCATCATCCACATATATATAGGTAGGACCTTTTCTGAAAAGAAAGGCATTGTCTCTCTTTGATTCCAATATAACTGCGGAGGCGCCTCTATTTACGGCCTCGTCTATAAAATCTGCGCCATCAAAACGCGACCCCTTGATCGCTATAAATAGATGGTCTTCTTTAACCGCCTTTGAATCACAGGCAAGGCCCTTTATCTCGATAGAGGTCTTCCCCTCTATTCTTCGTATCCCATCCAGACCTTCCAGGATCTCTTTTAGCTTCATGTCTCTTCCTTAACAGGCTCGGGTTCTATTTTGTAATACCGCATGATCTCTTCTGCAACTTTTTTAAAAATAGGGGCGCATACAGTACCACCGTAATAGGATGGAGAGGGTTCATCCATTACGACCGCTACGACAAATCTAGGTTCTTCAAAAGGAAGAAACCCTATAAATGAGGATGTGAATCTTCTATGAGAATAACCCCCTTCAGGCTCAACCTTTTGTCCGGTACCGGTCTTTCCTGCCGGAAAATATCCTTTTACCTCAGCCCTTTTTCCTGTCCCGGCTTCCACAACACTTCTTAAAATCTCCCTCGCCTCCGTAGCGGTCTCTTCAGAAATAACCCTGTGTAATTTTTTTGGCTCAAAGTTTTTTATAACCTGTCTGGATTTATCCTGTATCCTATCCACAATCCTCGGTTTCACATAATACCCGCCATTTGCGAGGCTGGACATCGCGCAAGCTAGCTGAAGCGCTGTTACAGTTACTTCATGGCCCATGGAAATGCTGCAAAGAGAAAGTTCTGACCATCTGTTCGGAGGTATGGTTATACCTCTAACCTCGCCGGGAAGCCCTATGCCTGTCTTTTTTCCAAAGCCAAATCGTTTTATGTACCTGTATAATCTGCTTTCTCCTAATTTAAGGGACGCCTTCATTGTGCCTATATTCGAAGAATATTTGATCACATCCCTAAAAGTAAGCCATCCATGCTTTTTATGGTCGTGGTAAATATGCTTAGACCTTTTAAATTCTCCATTCTCACAAAAGAATTCATCCTCCGGATCCACTACATCTTCCTCGAGTACGGCAGTCAGGGCCACTATTTTAAAACTGGAACCTGGTTCAAAGAAGTCGCTTAATGCGCGGTTTCTTCTGGCCTCGACAGGGTATTCGTTGATTTTATTGGGGTCGTAGGTAGGCCTATTGGCGAGGGCTAATATATCACCTGTATGTGGATCCATTATTATAATGACGCCGCCTTTTGCGCTATATTCTTTGAAAGAGGCCTCCAGCTCCCTTTCCGCAATGGCCTGCACTACACTATCTATCGTAAGTATTACATCGTTTCCGTCAGCAGGTGGGATCTCTCTATATTCATAACCCGGCACTTCCCGCTTTTTTGCGTCCCTTACAGAATATCGCCATCCGACCGCGCCTTTCAAAAACTTATCAAGCGTAAGCTCTATGCCCTCCAGTCCATTATCATCCAATCCAACAAAACCCAATACATGACTCGCTAATGTTCCGTTGGGATATACCCTTTGAGGCTCTTTTATAAAGCCCACACCTTTGATCGAAAGTCTCCGTATAGCCTTTTCCACGCTAGGCTCTACTCTGCGGGCTAGCCATACAAAACGTTTTTTCTCATTGAGTTTCTTGAGTATCTCTTTAGAATCTCTCTTTAAAACCTCGGAGAGTCTTTCGCTAGATGTCTCTTTATCTTCTACGACCAAGGGATCTAAAAATACAGAATTAAGGTTTATGGATATGGCGAGCTCCCGTAAGTGGCGGTCGTAAATCACCCCGCGCTTGGGGAGAAGGCACAGAAAGGTCCTATACTGATCTGAGGCCAGTTTTGACAAAGGTTTTGCAGCGCCAAGTTGCACAAACAAAAGTCTTACAGCCAATAATACAAACAAGAACAATAAAGAATATAAGATTTTCCTGATTCGGGGGACGATTGGTCTAGGCACCAAAATACCTTGATAAAAGATTATAAAATGACTACATACTTTCTTAATCAATAAACAAGTGGCGTAATCTATGTAATCATTTCTTATTCGGGCTGGCCTCAGCTTCCCTACCTTCGATAAACAGATTGGCAAAGAGACCTTTTGGTTGTTCTATGCTCTTACGAACAAACTTCACTGGGGAATTATCAAGTTTAACCACCTGCCATTTGCGGGGCATATTTAACTTTACTTTCTTGGCTAAGAGTTTTTGCTCAAGGTTGACAGGCGACTTTAGATTGAGGACATTATATACCAATATCCTATTGTGGTCAATCAACTTTGAATAAAATTCTGAATTTTCCTTTACCTTCAATCCCATCTGATAGATAAGAACCTGCTGATTGACATATATAAGCGCAATAAAGGTAACTAGGAATATAAAAATGAGGGCTTTATATGTTTTTAAAATGGGCTTCATAATATTGACCTTTAGGTATTGTTCAAAACCAGACTTTTAACAATCTTATAATTTTACTGCTGCGCGAAGTTTTGCGCTTCTTGCGCGCGGATTTTTTAAAATTTCTTCTTCTTTTGCCCTTATAGGCTTTTTGGTAAGGGTGCGAAAAATACCTTGGGTGTTAAATTTTTTCAAAATATTCTTTACAATCCTATCTTCGAGGGAATGAAAGGATATAATAGATACTCGCCCTCCCTTTTTAAGGACATCCGGCGTTCCTCCAAGCGCTTCTTCTAAAGAAACCAGCTCATCGTTTACCCTGATCCGGAATGCCTGAAATGTCCGAGTCGCAGGATGAATGCGTCGCCTCTTTCTTCTATTTCCATAAGGGATGTTGCTTAAAACTATATCGGCCAGATCAAAAGTACTTTGAATTTCCTTTCTCTTCCGCGCAGCGACTATCCCTTTTGCTATACGTCTATGAAAACGTTCCTCTCCGTAATTTCTTATTAAATCTGAAAGCTCGATCTCACTTAAACTATTCACCAGGTCTTTTGCGGTGAGGCTCTGATTTCTATCCATGCGCATGTCCAAAGGTCCCGGGTGTTTTATACTGAATCCTCTCTCCGCTGTCTCCATTTGGATACTAGATATACCCACATCAAATACAATGCCATCTATCTCCCCTATCTTTAAATCCTGTGTTATTTTTTTAAGGTCTCTAAAATTTTTGTTTACGAGTTTGAACTGGCCTTTTAGTCCGGTGAGTCTTTCATGTGCTATCCTCAGGGATTCTGAATCTCTATCTATCCCGATCAGCATCCCGCCCGGCCATAACTTTGGCATGATCTCCTCAGCATGGCCAGCCCCACCTATCGTAGCGTCTATAATTATATTACCTGGTACAGGATTTAAAAAATGTATGACCTCTTCTAATAAGGCCGGGTTATGTAAAGTGAGGCTCATAGCCTCACGCCCATGGCATTATGCGGCGCAGGCCTGAGAACATCTTTCTCCCATTATCACTTTTTATTATCTTATATAATTCCCTGCTCATAGGAGTAGAGCGCCTATCGATATTTAATGATCTGATCTTACGTATGCACTCGATAGGAATGTCAAAACACTGCGCCTTGCTTTTTTGGGATCTTTTATAAGTAGTATTAGTGCGGCGATACATAAAAACCCTCCCTATTCCAATTCTACTAATTTTTCCGCCACTTCTTCAAATGCATCTTTGGACGATGAATAGTAACTACGCCAATTTCCCTGACTCCAGATTTCAATACGGTTTGCGACTCCGATAATATAAACATCCTTTTTAATACCTGCATAATCTTTTAAATATGACGTCAGGAGAACCCTTCCCTGTTTATCGGGGATCAATTCACATGCCCCTGAAAAATATAATCTATTAAAACGTCTATGCTCTGATTTTGTAAATGACATTGATTTGAATTTTTGCTCCTGTAATTTCCATTCATCTTCTGCAAACATAAATAGACACTTATCAAGTCCGCGGGTAATAAAAAAACGTTCGATGTAGTGTTCCTTAAGGGCATCCCTGAATTTTGACGGGATGATGAGTCTTCCTTTTCTATCCAGTGTGTGTTCAAATTCTCCATAAAACATTTTTACTCCACTTTACTCCACTTTAAGCCACTATGTAGTAAGAAGTTTACACGAATGGCAAATCTAAGTCAAGGTAAACTTTTATTTTTTTTAAACTATACCATATAATGGGGTTAGGGCGTGTCTGGAATGCTAAATATTGGGTGGGCTATCTGGCCTTGAGGATATCGGAACGTATCTGGACCCTTAGCGCATCACTGGAGGAGAATCTTCTTTCGTTTCTTATCTTTCTCTTAAATATAATTTCTATATCCTTTCCATATATATCATTTTTGAAATCTAATATATGCAGCTCGAGTGTCTCCGCATTATCTTTTCCAAATGTCGGCCGCATACCTATATTTAATATACCCTTGTAATTTTTTTTACGCATCTTCACATCTACTGCGTAAACCCCGCTTGGCGGAATAGCTTCATGATGCGGATTGATATTTGCTGTCGGAAATCCAAGCCTCCTCCCTAATCTCCTGCCTTTTACAACAGTGCCAAAAACCGTTACAGGCCTGCCTAACATGCTAGATGCTTGTCTTAAATCTCCTCTTTCGATAGCATGACGTATTCTTGTGCTGGAGACATATTCTTTCCTGATCTTTAGAGGCCCAACATGCACTAGCCGGAAGTCACACTCCCCGGCCATTCTCTTTAACAACCTAAGATCCCCTTTTTCCTTATGCCCAAACAAAAAGTTTTCGCCTACCACAAGGGTTTTTATATTAAGTCTACGTATCAAGACCTGCCTTATAAAATCATCCGGTTTTATCCGCGAGAGGGATTTTGTAAATTTGATGACAAGAAAGAGATCGACGCCTAATCCTTTTATAAGATCGGACCTATGTTCCAGCGATGTCAAGAATGGGATATTTGAGCCGGGATTTAAAACTTTCCGAGGATGGGGGTGAAAGGTTATAACCAGACTCTTTAGATTCTTTTTCTTAGCTTCCTTGACCAGTCTTCTTAAGATCTTCTGATGCCCGCGATGGACACCATCAAATATTCCTATTGAAGCCGCGACTCTGGGTATCTTATATAAAGTGTATATCCTTTTCACTGACAGTATCTAGATCCTTTGCTTCTTTTAATGAAAATATTCCTGACCTCGTTCTTAAAAGATCTGACATATGCGCAGGATATCCCAAGGTTTTACCGATCTCTTCGCACAATGTCCTCACATAAGTCCCTTTTGAACACCTTACGCGGAAAACAATCTCCGGAGAATTGAAATCTAACAGGTCAATAGCGTATATTTGTATACTCTGAGGTTGGCGGGGGACAGACTTTCCTTCACGGGCAAGCTCGTAAAGTCTTTTGCCTTTATATCTTTTAGCGGACACCATAGGCGGCACCTGATCCAGGCTCCCCATAAAAGCACTGAGTGTTTTCTTGATGCAATCGATGTCCAGATTATTTACGTTTTTTTCTTCGATCACCCTGCCAGTGGAATCCTGTGTATCTGTACGCTTCCCCAAAAAAAGAGTGGCCACATATTCTTTATCATCCTGAACAAATGTACTCGAGAGTTTTGTCGCCTTACCTATCAAGATCACAAGAAGGCCTCTGGCTATCGGATCAAGGGTACCGGCATGCCCGACTTTTTTTATATTAAATTTTTTTCTGACGATATCTACAACATCGTGAGAGGTGATGCCAGCAGGTTTATTTAATAACAATATTCCATCCATAATATTGATGGGTTCCCGACTCCCATCATATGGGAGTCGGGAACCCATCAGGAACCCATCAGTCAAGCATCTCCTGCGCCTTCTTTAAAACAGCCTTCTCTACCTCTTCCGTCTTTCCTGAGACAATACAACCACTTGCTGTTGCGTGTCCGCCTCCGCCAAAAAATGAGGCAAGTTTATTTACATCCGCCTTGTCTTTTGAGCGAAAACTGACCTTACACCTATTCTCAGTCCCTGTCTCTCTAAAAAGTATAGCGATCTGGACGCCTTCTATGGAACGCGCAAAATTTATCATCCCCTCGATACCATCTAAAGATGCCTTTGTCTTCTTGAGCATTTCCTTTGTAACCCATAACCATGCTATGTATCCATCATCTGTAAGTTTTAGCGTCTTGAGCGCCTCACTTAACAGATTTATAGCCTGAAGGGAATTTACCTCATAGATACTTTTAAAGATATCATACGGTTTTACACCTATATCTACCAGCTCTGCTATCCTTTTGTGGGTCTCTGCGGAGGTATTCGTATATCTAAAAGAACCCGTATCTGTCATAATCGCTACATACAAGGCTACTGCCTCGCTATATTCTATCTTTAGCTTAAAGGCCTTGAATAATTCGAATATCATCTCTC
Organism: Candidatus Omnitrophota bacterium; assembly: GCA_042570105.1. Taxonomy (GTDB): domain Bacteria; phylum Omnitrophota; class Gorgyraeia; order Gorgyraeales; family Gorgyraeaceae; genus JBHPHW01. The sequence goes on from JBHPHW010000012.1 coordinate 31,176, forward strand.
CTGTGCTAGAAATCATCGGATCTACCCAGTTATATCTTCCAAAATTTTCATTAGAGACATGGTGGTCTATATTTATAACCACCTTATCCTTGGTTATTGCCTCAGAAATATTCCCGACCCTGGCAAGGACCGGGCAATCTAAAATAATTACTGCCTGAAAATGGAGATCAGGAGGTATCTTATTTAGAATTTTATCCGCACCGCCCATAAACTGCAGAAAGTGCGGCACAGGACTTTCATTCAAGATAAGGACCTCTTTCCCGAGGCGAGTCAATAACGACGCTATCGCGATCTGGCTCCCTATGGAATCCCCTTCCGGGTTTATGTGAGCTGAAACAACAAATTTATCGAATTTATTTATTATTGTCTTTACTGATCCGACGCTCATTTTGTAGCCTTTCAAAAAGTTTTTCAAGTTTCATGCTATACTCTATAGATTTATCCAATCTAAAAGAAAGTTCCGGCACATATTTTAATTTTAGCCTATCGGCTATCAGCTTCCTAATAAAACCTGCTGCGCTTTGGATCCCCTCTATGCCCGATTCCTGATTCTTCTCATCACCAAGTACGGAGAAATAGACCTTTGCGTACCTGAGGTCTCCGGTAAGATCGATCCTTGTCACAGTCACAAACCCTATGCGCGGATCCTTCAGATCTTCCTGCAATATCCTTGAGATCTCTCTTTTTAACTGGACCTGCACCTTTTCCGATCGTACACCCATCAGCCGCTCCTTTATAATAATTCCGTAGAATATTCTATTACCTCAATTAACCATAAAAATTAAATCAGATCAGAAAACACCTCCAGACACTCCAAAGGCTTCTTTTCTTTTAAAAATAATTCTATCTCCTTCCTGATCCTCCCTCGATTCACATCTCCTAAAAATCCGCCCAAGACTGCTTCCTTTATCATCTTCTTTGTATGCGGCTCTATCTTGAAATCAAATCTCACTCTAAACCTGATAGCCCTGAAGATCCTTGTCGGGTCATCTATGAAACTCTTATCATGCATCACCCTGATGGAACCTTTTTTTAAGTCACGGGCGCCATTATAAAAATCGACCAACTTCCCAAAATCTTTATTATTTATAGAAATAGCCATTGCATTTATGGTAAAGTCCCGTCTAAATAAATCCTGTTTTATCGTTCCGGGTTTTACATCGGGGTATGCTGCAGGCCTTTTATAAGATTCTTTCCTCGCGGTAACTATATCTATTCTAAAGTCTTTATAGGTAATAGTCGCCGTGCCGAATGCACGATGCGTCTTTAAATCGCCCTTTAGAGTCTTGTTTAAGACCTCACTAAACCTCAAGCCGTCGCCCTCTACGACAAAGTCCAAGTCATAGTTTGGCACATTGAGCAAAATATCCCTTACAGGGCCGCCCACGATATATATGGAAAGGTCTTCTTTATCAGCTGTTTTTCCGATAACTTTTATGATATTGAAGATCCTTCTGGGAATTTTTTTTGATAAATCGATTTTCATATTAATTCACCCTTTTATTAAAGGCCTCGGAGGAAGCCTCCTATATCCTTCGCAGCATCAGGGAAAGAAAGAAGATTTATCCTGGCCTTCATACCGATTATCCTGGAAGGATTCCTTATAAATCCTTCCACATGCTTAACCGCATCCCTAGCGGTATTGGCGCGTACGGCAGCGCCATACCCCTCAAGGATATTACAGTTTCTTGTCTCCTGGCCAGGTATAGGCTGTATCACGATCATCGGCAGCTTTTTTGAAAGCGCCTCTGAGACAGTCAAACCGCCCGATTTTGTTATTATCAGGTCGCTTACTTCCATGAATTCATCTATATTATCCATGTAACCAAAGATAGAAAGTCTGCCCTTTAAATCTTTTTTTGCCGCTAATTCATCGAATAATTTTTTATTCTTCCCGCAGATAACAATTGCCTGCACCTTATTCTGTACTGTGGAGCCTGGCCCGCAGACAAAATCCACTACTTCCCTTACGGGACCTGTTCCAAAGCCGCCTCCCATGATAAGCAGATTGAAAAGGCCATCCTTCAGTCCTAACTGCTCTATTAATTTCCGAGGGTCCTTGGAGATACTGAAAACAGGATCACAAGGT
>JBHPHW010000013.1:0-32308 GCA_042570105.1 Candidatus Omnitrophota bacterium
TCTAAGATCCTCTTATAGAAAGCAATAGGTTCTCCAAAATACCCATTCTCTTTAATAGTTAGATAAGAAAAAGTGGATAATAAACTTACTGCAAGGAAAAGGCTGAGGATTTGAAAGCTTTTATTCTTGTAGAGATAAGTTAAAAGCTTTGCCATGATGATGAAAGCACCTATTGACGGAATATAGAGCCAATTATCAGCCATATATGCATTTAAGGGGTAAAATACGTTGGATACAGGTAATAGTGCAATGAAAAACCAGCATATAGAAAAGGATATTAAGTTATTGCTATCTTTCTTTTTAAAGGCATATATTAAAGAAGAGAATAGTATGAGAATGCCTAGTATTGCCCTGGGATTAGTGAAATTAAATAATCCAATGCCATATTCCACATGAAAAATATGAAATGGAAACACCAAAAGCTTTATATAGTTAGTAACGGCGACGAAAAAGCCAGGTAATCTCTCTAAAAAAGTCGTGGAAATAGGTGCGTGACTTACAAGACCCTCCAAGAGAATCACTCTTAATAAGGTATAGGCTAAGGTTGCGCCTAATAAACTAAGGAGGTTTCTGAGTCTTATCTTCTTTTTAAAGCTATAGTGATAAAGTAGTACCAATGCTATTAGGATTAAACTGCTCTCTCTTGATAAAAGACTAGCAATATAACTTAATGTCATAAGGATATATAGACCTAGTTTTTCTTTATTAACCAGCTTTATGTAAAAGATAAAAGAAAGTAGCATAAATAATGCGCCTAGGGAATCTGAACGACCTGATATATAAGAGACAGGTCCAGCATGGACAGGATGAGCTATAAACAATAGACTTGTAACTAAAGAAATAAGTCTATCTCCGTAAAGGATATTGACTAACCAATAGATACTTAAGGCCACCAGGATATGTATTAAAATATTTGTAATGTGGTACCCTCGCTCATCCAGCTTCCATAAGGAATAATCTGCAAGGTAGGTGATCATCTGGAGAGGCCTATAAAATTTAAAGTCGCTGACAGTTGAGACTGTTGATATGTCTCCAGAAACCAGCTTTCCTATGTTAGACCAGTCTCTTATGTAGAGATTTTTTCTTACTAAAATACTATCATCCCAGAGAAATTTACCACCTAAGGAACTGGCATATACAGCAAGGCCTAAGCTGATGATCAAGACAATGGATATAACCAGCCTTCTCTTTTTAACGAGGGGGCTGGTTTCTGTTGCAGGGCGTGTCTTTTTCTCTTTTTTTCTTTGTTCTTCCAAGAATCTTTTTATCTTTCTTTCTTTTAGGTTTAGATCCCGGGCAATCTCCTTTACGGATTTCTTATGGATATTGTCCAGGATGTAGCGTTTTGTCTCTTGGGTGAACATCTTCCGTCCTTTAAGCTAAAATAACATACTTTATCTTTCGCTTCCAGCAGCTTTTTTGAGTTGCTCGATAAACCCAGGATTAAAATTATATCCTAATACCCGTGCTTTGTAAACATCCTCCCAGCTTTCCTCATAAGCCTCTTTTTCAAAATATGCCACTGCACGATTATTGTAAGCCGAAACTAACTCAGGATTAATCTCTATTGCTTTATTGTAATCAGAGATAGCTTGGTCAAATTCACCTTTATTTTGAAAGACATTGCCTCGGTTATTGTATGCCCTAGCATGGCCAGGGTTGATTTCTATTGCCTTATCGTAGTCAGAGATAGCTTGGTCAAATTCACCCTTAATTTGATAAGCTATGCCTCGATTGTAGTAGACTTCACCATAACCAGGGTCAATTTCTACTGCCTTATTGTAGTCAGAGATAGCTTGGCCAAATTCACCTTTATTTTGATAGGCATTCCCTCGATTATTGTAGGCTTTAGTATAGCCAGGATTAACTTCTATTGCCTTATTATAGTCTAAGATAGCTTGGTTTACCTCACCTTTATTTTGATAGGCCAAGCCTCGATTGTAGCAGGCTTCAGCATAGTGAGAGTCAATTTCTATTGCTTTATTGAAATCAGAAATAGCTTGTGTTAAATCACCTTTATTTTTATAAGCCACACCTCGATTACAGTAGGCTTTAGCTAAACTGGGGTCAATTTCTATTGCCTTATTGAAATAATATAGAGCTTTTTTTAGGTCACCTTTCTTTTGATAGGCATCCCCTAGGTTATCGTAGGCCTCGGCATAACGAGGGTTGATTTCTATTGCCTTATTGAAGTCTAAGATAGCTTGGTCAAATTCGCTTTTATTTAGAGAAGCATTTCCTCGATTATTGTATGGCCTTGCCTTATTTGGAGACTTACGAACCGTATCATTCCATAAAGTAAGCTCATCTTTCCACACAAAATTTCTGGCGTAGGTCAGGACTGAAAAAGAGACCACTATTATAAGTGGCAGGATAATGAAAAGTTTGAAAAAGTTTCTAGAGAATATATAATAAAATATGCTTACCAAAAATAAACTATATCCAACCATTGGTAAATAAAGTCTATGTTCAAAGATCACATCTCTTATCGGGATAATGCTCGATTCCGGCAATAAGGTTAAGAAAAACCAAAAGATACTGAATGAGACAAGTTTATATTTACGAGATACCTTTATTGCAACAATAAGAATAATGATCAAAAGTAAAAAACTGGTTAATGTAGGCGGGTGCATCAGGGTAGTTGAAATAGGATAATTATAATCCAAGTTTTGATTTATGGGTAAGAGTAAAAGCCTTATGTATGACACCATGACCCTGAACTGCGTAAAAAGATAATTTGCGGACGAGATGGGCGTAATGGGCTCTGTCGCTATCCGCATCTCCTGAAAATCTGCCAATCTAAATACAAGCATTGTCAGGGGGATGATCAAGAGGGTGATAAAAAAAGGTATAAGTTTTTTTAAATTAATCCTATTTTTTACTTTGAAGAAGCTGACTTCGTATAATAAGACCGCAAAAGGTAAAGTAAGGGTTACCTCTTTTGTAAACATCGCTATAGCCGCCACTATCAGGGATAGAAAATAGTAAATCCTACTGTGAAGCGGCTTTTCTTCCGAAAGCCTTGATTTGATATAAAAGATTAATGAGGCTAAATAAAATAGCGTTGCTAAAGAAGTAAGGCGCTGGATAATATAAGTCACTGCCTGCGTTTGTATCGGATGCGTTAAGAATATCGATGCAATAAATATGGCGACGATATTAGCGTGCCTGGCAATATCTTCACCCTTCATCCTGGGAGTAGAAAAAGTCAGGAGAATAAAGTAAAATACTAAAATTGCTGAAATTATATGGATCAATAGATTAACCAGATGATAACCAAAGACATCAAGCTGATGAAAATGATAGTTAATGCTGAGTGAAAGATGGGCGATGAAGCGCGGAGGCCAAAAATCCCAGATATTCCGTAGATTCAGAATATTTTTTATAGCAAAATTATTGACTATAGAACTCTCGTCATCAAAGTGGAATGAGCTATGAAAAGTATTGGAGTAAATAATGAACCCTACGCAACATAAGATGATGATCGCCAATATGTTAAAATAGGATGATTTTTTTAGGTTATTAGGTTTTTGCAAATCCCTTATTCTCCTCTTCCGGGATTAAATTTATATCCTAGAGTCTCTGCTTTATTGAAGTCAGAGATGGCTTGGTTTACCTCACCTTTATTTTGATAAGCCAGGCCTCTATTATAGTAGGCGTTAGTATAACCAGGGTCAATCTCTATTGCCTTATTGTAGTCCAGGATAGCTTGCCTTAAGTTACCTTTATTTTGATAGGCGCTTCCTCGGTTATTGTAGGCCGAAACTAACTCAGGATTAATCTCTATTGCTTTATTGTAATCAGAGATAGCTTGGTCAAATTCACCTTTATTTTGAAAGACATTGCCTCGGTTATTGTATGCCCTAGCATGGCCAGGGTTGATTTCTATTGCCTTATTGTAGTCAGAGGTGGCTTGGTTTAAATCACCTTTATTTTGATGGGCATTCCCTCGATTATTGTAGGCGTTAGCATAGCGAGGATCGATTTCTATTGCTTTATTGAAGTCTAAAAGAGCTTTTGTTGCATCACCCTTATTTAGAAAGGCACTCCCCCGGTTATTGTAGGCTTCAGCATAGTGAGGATCAATCTCTATTACCTTATTGTAGTCAGAGATGGCTTGGGTTACCTCACCTTTATTTTGATAGATATTACCGCGGTTATTGTAGGCTTCAATATACTCGGGGTCGATTCTTATTGCCTTATTGTAGTCTAAAAGAGCTTGCCTTAAGTTACCTTTATTTTGATAGGCATTCCCCCGATTATTGTATACCCTTGCTTTATTCGGGGACTTACACGCTGTATCATCCCATAGAGTAAAATCATTCTCCCAAACTTTATTCCTCTCATAGGTCAGAATTGAATAAGAAGCGATTAACAAAGTAAGCATTATGAGGATAAGTCTGGCCCTCTTCTCTTTAAATAAATAATATACCAGGCTTACGAAAAAGAGACTGTAACCAACCATAGGTAGGTATAACCTATGTTCAAAGATAACATCTTTTATGGGGATAACGCTCGATTCAGGTAAAAGAACCAGGAAAAACCAAAAGATACTAAATGATATTAATCTATGTTTATTAAATAACCGGATTGCACTAATTAAAATGATGGCTAAAAGCAATAAGCTCGCTAATGTCGGAAGATTTAAAAGAGTAGTTGAGATAGGATATGCATAGTCTACGTTTTGATTCAATGGCAGGAAAAGAAGTCTTAGGTAAGTGATGATGACCCTAAATTGTGTCAAAAGATATTGCATGGGAGAGATAAGTGTGATCTCCTCCGTCGATACCCTCATCTCGTAAACATTGACCAATTTAGCCGAAAGCATTACAAGAGGCACTATTAAAATAGTAACTAGAAATGGAATAAGCCGCTTCCAATTAATACTCTCTTTTTCTCTTCTAAGAAAATAAAATTCATATAATAAGATTACTAAAGGCAAGGTTATTGCTATCTCTTTTGTAAACATTGCAATAACTACGGTTATTAATGACAGACTATAATACGCTCGCCAAAGGCCTGAAGACGGCGTTTCCTTTTCTAATAATCTCGATTTAATATACAAAACCAGTGAAGCTAAATAGAATAATGTCGCTAAAGACGTAAACCGCTGGACAATATAAGTCACAGCCTGGGTTTGTAGTGGATGTGCTAAAAATATTAATGCAGTAAATATGGCAAAGATATTAGGATCAGAGGCAATTTTCTTATCTTTGATCGTAGGCATAGAAAGGGTTAACTTTATAAAGAGAAAGACCAAAATAGCTGAGATTATGTGGATGATTATATTGAATAAATGATAACCGAATACATTAAGCCCGTGAAGGTGATAATTAAAGGCAAATGAAAAAAGCCCAATAAAACGCGGAGGCCAGAAGTCCCATATGGCTTTTATATCTTTTATATCCCTTAAATTGAAGTTCTCTACAATAGAAGGATTATCATCAAAATGGAATGAACTGTGAAGGGTATTGGAGTAAATAAGAAACCCCAGGCAAGATAGGATGATTATCGCTAGTATGTTAAAAGAGGTTTTCTTTTGTTTGGAAGCGCAGGGTTGGGGCATGGGTATATGATACTATTTTTGGGAGATGGGGGCAAGGTGAAATAATTTCTATAGTATTGAGGCGTCCCTTATCTTCCATCTTCTTGCTTGCATACTGTATTATCATGGCGTATACTTAAAGAAATAAATAGAAATGGAGCACGAAAATAAAAAATATATTATAATTTTAAGAAAGTAATTATGCCTATCGAAAAGAGAACTATATTCGCATCTATCGCTTTAATAGTAATCTTGGGTTTCTCCCTCTATTTCAATTCGCTGAATGGTAAGTTTCTCTGGGATGATAAATATCTAGTAAAAGAAAATAAGCATATCCAAAACTTCTCCTACGTACCCAAGGTCTTCACAGAAAATATCGGCACTGGCGCTCATAGAACTTACCATTTTTATCGCCCCCTGCAAACGCTCAGCTACATGATAGATTATTCCATCTGGAAGCTAGACGTAAAAGGCTATCACCTTACCAATATCTTGCTACATATCCTTGTAGCATTAGCTATATACTGGCTAGTAAGTATACTTTTTAAAGATACACTCCTTTCCTTCCTTGCAAGTATCTTTTTCCTTGCCCATCCCATTCATGCTGGACCAATTAGCTATATATCAGCCCGCGCAAATTCCATGGTAGCGCTCTTCATGTTTCTAGCCTTCGTCTTTTATATAAAAAGTCTTGATGCAAAGAAGCCTATCCTCCTTCTCCTTATGATATTGAGCTATATAGCTTCCCTTTTATCCCGGGAAAATAGCTTGATACTTCCGGTATTGCTGTTAGTTTATCACTTAGCATTCCAGAAGAAAATCAAGCTTAAGCCGTTTGTTACTTTAGCCGGGATGAGTCTAGTTTATATTGTGTTAAGGGCGGGAGTATTTAGATATAAGCTCACACATGAAATATCAAATTCGACCATCGGGCAGAGGATGCCCGGTGTTTTTGTAGCGCTCGCAAATTATCTAAGGATATTATGCGCGCCTTTTCATCTGCATGTAGACTATGGTGAAAAACTATTCTCCTGGAACAATCCTCAAGCTATAATCGGTGTATTATTATTTTTGGGACTAGTAGCTCTAGTCTGGAAAAATAGAAAGGGCAAGAATTTAGTTTTTTTCTCTATCTCTTGGTTTTTTGTGGCTTTAATTCCTTTGGCCAACATCTATCCCATCAATGCCTATATGTCCGTAGGTTGGCTACATGTCCCGTCAATAGGATTCTTTCTTCTTCTGGCAAAAGCCCTGAGTTACTTACTTAAGACTCAAAAGTTTAGAGCCTTCGCCCTAATACTTATAATAACACTAATATCTTTTTATTCTGGTCTAACTATCAGGGAGAATACCTACTGGAGGGAACCCAAAACCCTTTATGAAAGGACATTAAAATATGTTCCTGATAGTGAAATGGCCTACAACAATCTAGGCATTCTTTATGGAGATATGAAAAATTTCAAAAAGGCAATCTCGCTATTTGAAAAGGCAGTAAAGCTAAATCCGAAAAATGGCGAACCTCATCACAACCTTGGCCAGGCCTATTCTTTTATCGGCAACAGAGAAAAGGCCATCGCCTCCTATGATCGGGCCGTAGAGCTTTATCCGGATCCCTTAGATGACGCCCGTACATATCACCGTCTGGGCGATTTATATAACGACATAGGCGATCAAGAAGAGGCTATATCTTCATATAAAAAGGCCATCGAATCTAACCCCAACTATCTAAAGGCCTATAACAACCTTGGCGCTTTGTATTCTTCCCGCAACGAGATCGAGAAGGCCGTAGAAGTACTTACTAAGCTTATAGAGATCGATCCCCAAAATGCCGGAGCGTATATAAACTTATCTGCAGCCCATTATCGAAGCGGAAAATATGAATTGGCCGTGCAATATTTCCATAAAGCCCAGAGCTTAGGTATGAACAGCCCCGCTCTTTTAGAAGTCCTCAAGCCTTACCTGAAAAATAAATTAGGGGTTATATCGCAATGAGACAAGAACATAAAGTATATATCCTGGAAAATATAGGCAAAAAATCTATTAAAGAGATCGCTCGCGAGCTAAATCTAAAAGAAAGAAAAATAAAAAGATTCCTGGAGGAACAAAAGAAGAAGCAAAAAGAGACACGCCCCGCAAGAGAGACCAGACCTCCATCCTTTAACAAAAAAACCTTCTTCATTTCTATCATTTTAATAATAATCCTGGGGGTTTCTATTTACGCTAATTCCTTAGATGGTAAATTTCTCTGGGATGATGATATTTTAGTAAGAGACAATCTTTATATAAGAGATTGGTCTAACATAGGAAAGCTAGCTTCTGGAAGCATATCAACACTCGTATCTACTGGAGGGTTTAAATTTTACAGGCCTCTCCAGATGATCACCTACCTTGTAGATTATTCCTTATGGAAACTAGATGTCAAGGGTTACCACATTACAAATATCTTAATACATATCCTGGTAGCTTTAAGTATCTACTGGTTAATCAATATCCTTTATGGCGACAGGCTTATCTCTTTAGTTACAAGTCTTTTGTTTATAGTTCATCCTGTCCATGCTGGACCCGTCTCCTATATATCAGGCCGCTCAGATTCCCTAGGCGCATTATTTATGCTGCTTTCATTTATCTTTTACATAAAGCTGGTTAATAAGGAAAAGGTGGGTTTTTATATCATCATGCTGTTAAGTTATATTGCTAGCCTTTTATCAAGAGAGGCCAGTTTAATCCTGATAGTACTGGCATTGCTCTATCACTATAGCTTTAGAAAAAAGATGAGACTCAGAAACCTTCTTAGCCTTTTAGTTATCGCCATAATCTATATCTTATTAAGATTAACTCTCTTAAAAGACCTTGTTAGTCACGCACCTATTTCCACGACTTTTTTACAAAGACTACCTGGTTTTTTCGTTGCCATTACTAATTATATAAAGCTTCTTGTATTTCCATTCCACCTTCTTCATATGGAATATGGCATTGGATTATTTAATATTACTAATCCCGGGGCAATAATAGGTATCCTTATATTATTCTCTTCATTAATATATGCCTTTAGAAAGAAAGACAATAACTTAATATCCTTTTCTATATGCTGGTTTTTCGTCGCTCTATTACCTGTATCCAACATATTTTATCCCTTAAATGCATATATGGCTGATAACTGGCTTTATATTCCGTCACTTGGTGCCTTCATTATCATCGCAAAGGGTTTGACTTACCTATACAGGGATAAAAGATTTCAAATCCTTACCCTTTTCTTTACACTAGGTTTATTATCCACCTTTTCTTATCTGACCATTAAAGAGAATAAGTATTTTGGAGAACCCATTGCTTTCTATAAGAGGGTATTAGAATACGCCCCTCGTAGTTCAAGGGTATATTATAACCTTGGAAACACATACAGAGATGTCGGTAACACCAAAGAAGCTATATCCTCATACAAAAAGGCAATCGAAGTCAATCCAAATCATGTAGAAACATATAATAACCTTGGAAATATATACAAAGATACCGGCAAGACCAAAGAAGCTATACCATTATATAAAAAAGCACTCGAACTCGATCCGGATTATCTAGCAGCATACAATAACCTTGGCGTCGCATATGTTGATATCGGCAAGACCAAAGAAGCCATGCTGTTGTATAAAAAGGCACTCGAGCTCAACCCAGATCATGCAGAGGTATATGGTAACCTTGGTCTCGCGTATGCTGATATTGGTAACATCAAAGAAGCTATTGTCTCATACAAAAAGGCAATCAAACTCGATCCGGATTACGCAGAGGCATATAGTAACCTTGGTCTCGCATATGCTGATATCGGTAACACTGAAGAAGCTATATCCTTATGCAAAAAGGCGCTCGAACTCGATCCAAATTACGTAGCAGCATATAATAACCTTGGCGTTGCATACAAAGATATTGGTAACACCAAAGAAGCTATATCCTTATACAAAAAGGCAATCAAACTCGATCCGGATCATGCAGGGGCATACAATAATCTTGGCAATACATATGCTGATATTGGCAATACCAAAGAAGCCATATCCTTGTATAAAAAAGCACTCGAACTCGATCCGGATTATGCAGAGGCATATAGTAACCTTGGTATCGCATACAAAGATATTGGTAACACCAAAGAAGCCATATCTTCATATAAAAAGGCGCTCGAACTCAAACCAGATTATCTAGAGGCATATAACAACCTTGGAAATGCATATCTTGATATTGGTAACACCAAAGAAGCCATATCTTCATATAAAAAGGCGCTCGAACTCAACCAAAACTTAGCAGAGCTACATAATAACCTTGGTGCTGCATACAAAGAGATTGGTAACACCAAAGAAGCCATATCTTCATATAAAAAGGCGCTTGAACTTAACCCAAACTTAGCAGGGCCATATAATGGCCTATCTAAAATCTATTTTCAAGAGCAACAATATGACATGGCGATTAGATATTGCGACAGGGCAATAGAGCTTGGGCTTAAGATTTCACCTAAGCATTTAGAGAACTTAACACCGTACAGGAAATAAAGATAAGAAAATTCCTACGAAGATAAATCTGACAATTTTCTTGTTAATGCAAATATTATTAATATAATAACCAGCGCGAATAACGTTCCGATAACCCAATATTTAGTATTTAGATAGCGAAAGGTCGACTCTTTTAATGGAATATTGTAATAATCAAATTTCCTTTTGATAAATTCAAATTTCTTATCTTTTAACCCGAAACTTTCTTCTTTCCATTTACGTATTGCGTGCGACTTCTTCAGAAAGAATCTATATTCTTTCTCCATGTTCCCTAGATCACCCTCTCTCTCATATAAGCTAGCCAATATAAAATGGGCATCAAGATATATCGAATCCTTCTTTACGGCCTTTTTTAAATATTCCATGCTGCTATCGTAATCCCCTTTTTTTAATAACTCTACGGCTGTAATAAATAATTGTTCCGCATCATTGGTCTTTTTTATCCTATACCGCCTTATGCCCTTATATTTCAAGACTTGTTCCACGTATTTTAACCCATCAGGACCCTCTCGTTCCAGCTCTTCTGCTATAGCAAGTGAGCAAAACATAATAGATAATATTAAAATTGACAGGAATAACCTTTGCACCGAAGATCTCCTTTTGCCCTTAAGTATACTCCACCTAGCTTAAAGTTTCAAATTTTGCGCAAATCAGGCTTTATGGGGATAATTCTTATGAAGGTAAGAGGTCGATGGGATCTAAGACAAAGGGCTGGTTATTTATTTAAATATAATGTTTGAGTGGGATAAGCAAACTCGATGCCCCTGGTTTCGAATTCCTTTTTGATGGCAAAGTTGATCACCTGTTGAGTATCCATATATATATTATAGTCCCGGCTCATGACATAATAGACGATCTCAAATACCAGGCTAAAATCCCCATAGGAAAAAAAGTGCGCGCGGTCAAAGGTCGTATCCTTGACATCCTTGATGATCTTTTCGATTATCCCGGGTATGACCTTCAACTGCTCAAGAGAAGTCTGATACGTAACGCCAAGCTTAAAAACAACCCTTCTTTTTCCCATCCTTTTATAGTTGCGCAGCCGGGAACTGGTAAGGTCAGCATTAGAAAGGATCACTTGCTCTCCGCCAAGGCTGCGGATCCTGGTAGTCTTGATCCCGATATGTTCGATCGTACCCAAATATTGGTCTAATATAATAAAATCTCCGACTTCAAATGGACGGTCAAAAAGAATCGAAAAATAACTAAATAAGTCTCCTAATATTGCCTGGGCTGCTAAAGCTATGGCTACGCCTCCAATGCCTAAGCCGGCAATAACAGCTGATATTTTAAACCCCATGTTGTCTAAGAAAACGATGATCGCCAAAGTCCATACAGCTACTTTGAGGACTGCTAAAATTCCCGTTAGACTGCGATCCGATGCCATGTCCTTGCCTCTCTTTGCAAAATAAATATTAAATCCGTAACCTACAAGAGATATGGCCAGGCGCGCCACAAATACCATGAGGATCGCCACCCCTATAGTATCAATGATCTTCTTCAAGAGAGGATGTAAACTCAATATATTTACACTCAAATAGAAGGCGCCAAAATAGGCTAAAGGCAGGATCAGTCTCTGAATGATCCCGAGAAGAAAATCATCAATGGTAGTAGTAGTCTTTTCCGCCCATTTTCTTAAGCGCCTGAGAATAAAATGCTGAAAAACCTTGATCGTGCCAAAAGCCGCTAAAAACAGGCCGAGGAATATCAGATAATCAGCAACGCGGTTTCCTAAGTAGGCCCTTTCGATAATATCCTGAAACATCTTTTATCCTCCTAACTCTCCATCTATAAATATGCTACACTGTAACTTTTTTATTGTAAAGGGATTACGCTATCGTGATATTTATCTATGAAATGTTTGTTTAATTGTTTTTTTAGATAATTAAATGTTTCATCTACGCTATCGAACACTTTAACAAGCTTTAAGTCTTCTTTGGAGATAGTTCCCCATTTATACATCTCATCAAAATTTACTACTCTTTGCCAGTAATCTCGTCCAAACAGGATGACCGGCAGAGGCCTTGCGTACTTAGCTGTCTGCGTGAGAGTAAGCAGCTCAAAAAGCTCATCCATCGTCCCGAAACCTCCCGGGAACACAACAAGCGCTTTTGCTAAATAAAAAAACCAGAATTTACGTATAAAAAAGTAATGAAACTCAAATGCAAGATCCCTGGTCTGGTAAGGATTTGGGTATTGCTCCATCGGAAGGCTGATATTTAAGCCTATAGATTTACCACCCGCTATTTTTGCGCCCTGGTTTCCGGCGGCCATTATGCCGGGGCCACCGCCGGAACAAATCATGAAATTTTTACCTTTTTTCCTCAAACCTTTAAAGTAATGGGTGAGTTTTTTCGCAAGAAGACGGGCGTCTTCGTAATAACGCGACATCGCTACATCCCGCCTTGCTTGTTCGTACTGGTGCTTGAGATCAGGAGATGGGTATTTTACCCTTTTCATCCTCGCTTTTATTCTTCTGAGGTTCCGGGAAGTAGCATTCCGGGAAAAAATTCTAGACGATCCAAAAAATACAACAGTATCTTTCACTTTGTATTTACGGAAACGCGTAGCAGGCTCGATCATCTCAGAGAGAATCCTTATAAGGCGCGCGGGTGGACTATTCAAAAAGTCCTTATTTTTGTACGCTTTCATCAGCCAGCTATGGTCAGTTTTCTTTTTGTTTTTTGATTTCATGGCTTAAATATAACACAATATACGTATTATAGCAATTTTTTTAGTAAATTTTTCATTGTTTAAGAGCGGTTTTGTTGTTGGCTATTAAGGCTAGTTTCTTCCGGCGTGACCAGCGCTTGATCTTATGTTCACGCTTTAAGGCCTGGGATCTGGTCTGGTAGACTTCCTTATATACAAGCTTGACTGGAAGACGAGCTCTGGTGCAAGCGCCTCCTTTCTTGCTGTTGTGCTCTTTTACTCGACGAAAAATGTCAGTGGTTGTGCCGGTGTAAAGATTGCTGTCTTTGCATCGTAATATGTAAATATACCACATGATGCGATTCTCTAAATTATTTCCCCACCAGCTTGCCCACTGTCTCCATGCAATGGTCTACGATCTCTTTAATGTAATCCAACATATCAAGGTACCGAATTTTTGCCCATTCATCGCAGATCCCTTTTGCTGACCTGTCTATGTGATTGGCTCGACTTTTTTCTATTAATGCATAGAGCGGCGAGGCGTCCTCCAAGATCTTTTTGCCTAGTTTCCTATCGTTAGTCTTCATTGCCCCGATCGTACTTGATAAAACCTTGTCTATATTATCGCATAACTCCTTGTATTCTTGCACTGCTGCCTCACTAAATAATAACTTTTCATGGATTTTATACTCGATCCGTTCTACCAGGCATATGCACAAATCCCCCATTCTCTCAATTGCACAGATAATGTTTACCAGATCTACGACTATCCTTTTGGCTTCTTTTGATAATTTCTCTTTGGAGATCTCTATTGCCGAGGTGGTCAGGTTATTATAAATCTCGGTGATCTTTGTCTCATCTTTAAGCACTTGATTTAAGATATTAATATCGTTCTTCATCAGACCATCAAAGCTGGTGCGAAACATTACCTGAACACGCCCTAACATCTCCATGATCTCTTGCCTCAATGTAACAATTTCTCTTAACTCAGCTTTATTTAACTCTGTCATAACTTTGATCCCTCCCTTCTAATTTGAGGCGTCCCTTTCTCTTTATGATACTGCTTTGAAATGATATAGGCAAGATAAATTAGGTAAAAATAAGAGGAACTCGCAAGCTACCGTTACAGGTCTCTGGTGGCGATGAGATTTGCGCCCAGATGTAGGATATCCCTTATGATGACATCGCCTGTTTTGAGGTGCTTAGTGAGCTTGATTTTTTTTATGGCTTTCATGGCATCCTGCATGCTGGCCTTTGGGATGGGCTGGTCAGTCCTTACAGGGAGAAGCGTTAAGGGAAAACCCTTTGTCAATACAGTTGCTGTCAGGATCCTTCTAGGGTCCTCTATCTCGGATACGGCATATTTTTCGCCTTTAGGGCATTCGCTGCCAGCGACCTTGACCACGCGGCGGTTCTCAATATCCACGTCTAAAACGCAGCCTTTAGGGCATTCTATGCATATAAGCTGTTTATTCATCCGCGCTCCTTAAATATTGGGCAGCAAGAAGGCCGGCGAGTTCGCTATCCTTGGAAACAGAATCAGCCAGGTCATACACCTTAAAGGCATTGCCGCATACAAATAGTCCGGGGACAGAGGTCTTATTGACCTCGCCTGATACAGGGCAGTTTGTTTTTTTGTCAATCTCAACGCCTGCCATTTCGATGAGTTCGTTTTCAGGTATAAGGCCAACGGATATTAAGACCGTATCGCACCCTATCGTAAATTCTGTCCCAGGGATCTCATTCATGCCCTCATCTACCTTTATGACGCTGACTCCCTCGACCCTGTCCCTGCCAAAGATCTTTAAGATCTTGTGATTAAAATAAAGCGGTATGTCAAAATCCGTCACGCACTGGACGACATTTCGGAGCAATCCCCTTGTCTTATCCTGTATTTCAATGACAGCCTTGACCTTTGCGCCTTCCAATGTAAAACGCCTTGCCATTATAAGCCCTATATCGCCTGAGCCGACGATCACGACCTCTTCGCCTGGGGATAACCCTTCGATATTTATCAATTTCTGCGCCAGGCCCGCAGAAAATATACCAGCAGGACGCGTTCCTGCTATATGCACCATCTCCCTTGTCTTTTCCCTGCACCCTGTAGCCATTATAAGACACTTTGCCTTTACTGTCTCTATTGCCCCTGGCTTAAAAAAGGTGAGAAGCTTATCCTTTGTAAGATGGACCACAAAGCTCCTGAGACTTAGCTCTATTTCAGGTAGGCCTTTTATTTTTTTAATAAACCTGTCAGCATATTCAGGCCCTGTCAGGACCTCCTGGAAATAATCAAGGCCAAAGCCCGTGTGTACGCACTGGTTTAAAATGCCGCCCAGATACTGGTCGCGCTCGAGTAAGAGAATATCCCTCACGCCGTTTTCATAAGCGGATATTGCTGCTGCCATGCCTGCCGGCCCTGCCCCGACTATTACAAGGTCTCGCTCAATCACGACACCTCTCCTTTTTAACTATCTCGGAGCCCTTGCCTCTTTTGGTGATCTCTGTCAATGGGGCGCCTGTTTTTTCAGAAAGGATCTTCATGAGCCTTGCGGTGCAGAAACTGCCATGACATCTTCCTGCCTGCGCTCGTGTGCGGAATTTTATGCCGTCAAGCGTCCTTGCCCCGCGATCTATGGAATCCTTTACCTCTTTTGCCGAGACCTCTTCGCACCTGCACACGATATCCCCGTATCCGGCGTCTTTTTTAACAAGCCTTTTGGTCTCCTCAGGAGATATGGCGAATAAATGGATAGTCTTTTTTCTGTGGCCGTGGAAAATAAATTTCTTTTTCATCGCAAGGCCGTTCTCTTTAAGGATGCTGCATACCATAAGCGCAATACCAGGCGCTGCCGTAAGGCCGGGCGATTGTATTCCAGCCACATTGATAAAACCGCGCGGCTCTCTCTCCCCTCTTATAATAAAATCGTCTCCAGAGGCAGGCCGCAGCCCTGCAAAATAGGCAATAATATCATTTTCATCTATTGACGGTATCATTTTCTTTACACTGGAAAGGACTTTTTTAAACCCTTCATCTGTGGTCGAGAGGTCGTCCTTATCCTCGACATCCTCGGCCGTAGGCCCTATCATAGGATTGCCGTCGGCTGTTTTTATGATAAGTACGCCTTTAGATGTCCTTGTAGGAAGCGGAAAAATAAGGTGGTTGGTAAGATACTCTTTTTTCTTGTCCAGCAAAAACTCCTGGCCTTTTCTTGGCGTGATCCTAAAATCATCCACGTCCACCATCCTTGAAACCTCGTCCGCGAACAACCCCGCAGCATTTACAAGAAACCTGGCCCTGAACGCGCCTTTGGATGTCGATATTTCAAAATAGCCTTTTGATTCAATGGCCTCTACCTTTGTCTCTGTAAAAAGCTTGACCCCATTTCTTACAGCGTTTTCGCTCAAGTCATACACGAGCCTGTAAGGGCTCAAGATCCCTGCCGTGGGCGCATAAAGAGCAGCGATTGCTTCTTTATTGAGATTCGGCTCGTTTTCTCTGAGCCATCCAGCGCCAACTATTTCCAATCTGGGTACACCCATGAGCTCAGCCTCTTTTTTAAGCTCATGGAGACGGCCCTTTTCTTCATCGTTGAATGCCACTATGAGCTCGCCCACTTCCTTAAAATCAACCCCCAATTCTCTGGAGATGTTTCTTGTAAGAATATTTCCCTGGACGCACAGTCTTCCTTTTAATGATCCCGGAGGATTCTGCGTGCCGGGGTGTATGATGCCGCTATTGGACTTGGAGACGCCAAAGGCAAGCTCTGCCTCTTTCTCAAGTAATGCTACGTTCAATTTATACCGTGAAAGTTCGCGGCTGATCGAGGAGCCTACTACGCCCGCGCCTATTATGATCACATCGTATATTTTCATACCTTTACAATAGTCCTCTTGACTGCTGAGGTCCAGCCCTGATAGAGGCGCTTTGAAACATATTTTTTCATCTTAGGCCTGAAAAGCCTGTCTTTTCTCCAGCATCTTTTGATCTCGCTTGCGTCTTTCCAGTATCCTACGGCCAGGCCCGCAAGATACGCAGCGCCCAGAGAAGTCATCTCTATTATCTTAGGCCTTACTACATCTATGCCCAGGATATCTGACTGAAACTGGCACAGGAAATTATTGACAGTTGCGCCTCCGTCGACCTTAAGACTCCTGATCTTTACCCCTGCATCTTTTTCCATGGCCAAAAGCACGTCTTTTGTCTGATAGCACATTGCTTCAAGCGCTGCCCTGACGATATGGGCGGCTTTTGTCCCGCGAGTGATCCCGAAAATCGCGCCGCGCGCATTCTGATCCCAGTAAGGCGCGCCCAGGCCCACGAGCGCAGGCACAAAATACACGCCTCTATTGTCCTTTACAGATTCCGCCATCTTTTCAGACTCGGCTCCACTTTTCAAAAGCTTTAAGGCATCCCTTATCCATTGTATGGCAGCCCCTGTAATGAATATCGCTCCTTCAAGAACGTATACAACCTCTCCTCTGGCCCCGCACCCAAGAGTAACTATAAGACCGTGCCTTGATACAGGCCGAGCGTTGCCTGTATTTAAAAGGATGAAGCTCCCTGTCCCATATGTATTCTTGACCGTTCCTTTTTCAAAACATGCCTGGCCGAATAATGCTGACTGCTGGTCGCCTGCAATGCCTGCTATGGGAATGCCTGCGGGGAGATTGCCTATCTTGACGGTAGCGCCGAAAATACCTGAAGAGGGTTTTACTTCCGGAAGCATATTTTCCGGGATCCTGAATTTTTTAAGAATAGCCTTGTCCCATTTCAGGTGATCGATATTAAAGATCATTGTGCGCGAGGCATTTGTATAATCAGTGGCGTGGACCTTACCGCCTGTCAGTTTCCACAATACCCATGTATCGGTTGTCCCGAATAAAAGCCTGCCTTTCTTGGCTTTGGTCAAGGCGCCAGGGACATTTTTTAATATCCACTCTATCTTGGTGGCTGAAAAATACGCATCGATCGGTAGACCTGTCCTTTTTCTGAAAAATTCAATCGCGCCTTTTTGTTTTTTTAATTCATTAGAGCGGCTGGCTGTCCTTCTGCACTGCCAAACAATAGCCCTGTAAATAGGCTTATGTGAGAACCTGTCCCAGATAACCGTGGTTTCTCTCTGGTTCGTAATGCCTATGGCGGCGATCGAATCTTTAGGAACTTTCCTGAGGACTTTTTGTATCGAATGTTTTATGCTCTGCCATATCTCCTCTGGGTCGTGCTCGACCCATCCTGGCCTTGGGAAATACTGCTTGAATTCCTCGTAAGAACTCGCTATCCTTTTCCCGTTTTTGTCATACACGATAGCCCTTGAGCCTGTCGTGCCCTGGTCTATGGATAAAATATACTTCATATCCTCTCCCCCATCCATTTTAAAATATCACTGAATACCTTTTCGCGGCCAATATCTATGCTAAGGGCGTGATACATCTCCGGATAGATAAATATTGTCTTATCTTTCAGGGCCAAGTTCTTAAAAAGTCTCTTTGTCTCCTCGGTGTCGACTAACACGTCATCTCCTGAGACAAGAAATAATAAAGGCCTTGAGATCTTGCGCCTTAACCTAGTGGCCTGTATCTGTCCGCGCGCTATATTGACTAAAAGATTAGATGTAATGAGCCTGTGTTCGTTCGGACTGGAATCCATGATCTTCTGATATTCGATATCCCGGGTGCACATAGAGGAATCAAAGTCGACCTTGTATTGCTTTTTAGGGCGGGTCAGAAAACTCAAGAAGATATCTATGTACCCGAATACATTAAATCTTATCTTGCTTTTAAGCGCAGGTGAAATACATATGATCCCGTCAAACAGGGCTTGTTTCTTTCCTGCCATCAAAAAAACAATAAGGCCGCCCATGCTTTCGCCTAAAAGAAATATCTTACTGCCTGGATTTTCCTGCGCGATCATATTGCGGAGCGTCAGTATGTCGCCAAGGTAAGTATCTAATGAATCGACATGGCCTTTTAGATCTATAGTCTCGCCAAAGCCCTTAAGCTCGACTGCATAGGAAGAGATATTATTTTTGAGAAAAAACTCTGAGAGGAAGTTCCACCTTCGGCTATGTCCGCCGAGGCCATGGACGAGCAGCATCACTGCCTTAGGCCCAGGCGCCTTCCACTCCCTATAAAGAATACCTTTATGGCGATTCATCTCACTAATAGGAGCACGCTTACTTCCTGTGCGGCTTCAGCTTTTCCAAGAAATCCGGGGAGACCTTAAATCCAAGCTTAATCACCCTGTCGCAATATTTGATAGCCAGGTCGTACTGTTCTTCACGAAAATAGACTACAGATAGATCAAAATACGCCTCTATGTAATTTGGATCGATCTCTAGAACCTTTTTATATGAGGATATAGCTTCTTTATTATTGCCAAGGTCCTTATATGCGGCACCAAGATTATAATGCGCTTCTATGAAACGAGGCTTGATCTTGATCGCCTTCTTAAACAGGGCTATACTTTCTTCTCTCTTGCCAATATTGTAATATGCGCCAGCAAGGTTGTTATAGGACTTGAAATAGTCTGGGTTGAGCTGGATGGCTTTTTCGAATAATGGGATAGCTTCTTTAATTTTGCCAACATAATAGTATGCATTACCAAGGTTATTATATGCCTCTCCGTAGTCTGGTTTGATCTGTATAGCCTTTTTATATAAGGAGACGGCTTTTTCTTTATTGCCGATATTGTAGTATAGCTTTCCGAGATTATAATGTATCCTTGCGCTATCCGGGGCATACCTCAAGGTCCTTTCATAAAAGGCTATGGGTTCCCTCCAGTAGGTGTTCTCCTTGATGGTAAGAGAAGAATAAAAGGATAATAGGGCTATTGTAAGTATTATAGTAAAGATCCTAAATCTTTTGGTCCTGTATAAGTGACTTATGCCTTTCCCTAGGAGAAGAAAGAATCCTATTGATGGAAGATATAGCCAACCTTCAGACATATAGGCATTTACGGGGTAGAGATTAGAGACTGGGAGGAGTAATACAAAGAACCATAACGCAGAGAAAAGTATCAACTTATTAGATTTTTGTGTTTTAAAACCATAAATCAGAGGTAATGTAAATAATAGAAACCCTATTGTTACTCTGGGGTCAGTTAGATCGAATAACTTCATGCCATATTCCATGTGGAGATCAAATGGCAGGAACAAGAGCCTTATGTAACTAGTTATGGCAACAAAAAAACCAGGCAGTCTTTCAAGAAGTGTGCTGGAGACAACCAGAGGCGTAAAGGAAGTCTTTAATATGGTAAGCCTGGTTAGGATATAGATGAAGGTAATAACTAATATTGATAGAAAGAGTTTTAGTTTTATCTTCTTTTTAAAAATATAGTGATACAAGAGTAGTAATATTGGTAGGATTAGACTAAGTTCTCTAGATAAAAGAGAGGCTATATAACTTAATATCATAACTAGATATAAAGTAGGTTTCTTTATATGAAGACTTTTTATATAGAATATCAGGGTAAGAAGCATAAAGATGGCTGCTAGAGAATTTGCGCGGGCGGATATATAGTTAGTGGGTCCAGCATGTATGGGATGTACTATGAAAAAGATGCTTGATAGAAATGAAAGGAACGTATCTTTAAAGAGGATATTTACAAGCCAAAATATGCCTAAGGCTACCAGGATATGCAATAAGATATTGGTAAGGTGGTAGCCTCTTACGTCCAGCTTCCATAGGGAATAGTCTATCATATAGGTAAATATCTGCAGGGGGCGGTAAGAGCTCCATTTCCTTTCTTCCAACACAGTTATATTTTCCACAATGACCTTTTTTATATTAGAGAAGTCTTTTATGCAAACGTTTTTCTCTACTAAAAACTCATCATCCCAGATAAATTTACCATTTAGAGAATTGCTATAAACCGCAAGGCCCAGGATGGCGATCAAGGCAATGGATATCAGTAGGTTTTTCTTTTGGATATGCTCTGGCTGCATAGTTAACTATTTTGCTTGTGACTGCTTAATCTTGCCGTCACTTTCCTATAAATAAGAAAATCATTGTAATCACTATCATCATTGTAGCAAAAATTGCATAAATTTTTATACCCTTACCCCACTTGGATTTTTTATCCGGGCTTTTATTTTTATCCGCTTCCCTTTGCAGAATAAGTCCGATCCATATGAAAACATTCATTGCGAATGACATTAAGCCGCCGTATATAAAAGGTATAAGTTCTGATTCTGGATCAATCATAAGCCTTTGAAACTTATGCGGCTGGCAAATATAAAGCATGCTGCACACTGTTCCAAGGATCATGAAAGACCAACCAGTAATACGATAAGTTTTAAATTCGTTCATTTCTTCTATTTGATAGAATCGTACACAAAATTAAGATTATTATAGGCATCTATGTTGCGAGGGTTGATTTTTAGCGCCTTTTTATATGAGGCAATGGCTTCTTCTTTTTTGTTGGCATTATAGCATGCATTGCCGAGGTTATTATAGGCCATTCCGTGGCCAGGATTTATTTCTATCGCTTTTTTATATGAGGCAATGGCTTCCGCGTTCCTATTGATAGAATTGTATGCAACACCAAGATTATTATAGGCATCCGCATGGTCAGGATTTATTTCTATCGCCTTTTTATATGAGGAGATGGCTTCCTTGTTCCTATTGATAGAATTGTATGCGACACCAAGATTATGATAGGCATCTGCGTAGTCAGGATTTATTTCTATCGCTTTCTTATATGAGGAGATGGCTTCCTTGTTCCTATTGGTAGAATCGTATATAACGCCTTGGTTAAAATATGCCTCTTCATTGTCAGGATCTATTTCAAGCGCCTTTTTATATAAGGCAATGGCTTCTTCTTCCCTGCCCATATTGTAGTATGCATTACCAAGGTTATTGTGCACCCTTGGACTATCCGGGGCATATTTTAATGTCCTTTTATAAAAAGCTATGGGTTCTCTCCAGTGGGTATTCTCCTTGATTGTGAGAGAAGAATAAAAGGATAATAGGCCTATTGTAAGTATTATAGTGAAGATCCTAAATCTTTCGGTCCTATATAAGTGACTTAGGACTTTTGCTAGAAGCAGAAAGAATCCTATTGATGGGACGTATAGCCAACCCTCAGACATATAGGCATTGACAGGATAGAGATTAGAGACCGGGAGTAGCATTATAAAGAACCAGGAGACAGAGAAAAGTATTAAGTTATTAGACTTCTCTTTTCTAAGGCCGTAGATCAAAGATAAGGTCAGCAAAAGAAGTCCTATGGTTACTCTGGGATCAGTTAGATCGAATAACTTCATGCCATATTCCATGTGGAGATCAAATGGCAGGATCAAGAGCCTTATGTAACTAGATATGGCTACAAAAAAACCAGGGAGTCTCTCAAAAAGTGTGGTAGCAATAACTGGATGGACAAGAGAAGTCTTTAGTACTGTGAATCTCAATAAGATATAGATAAAGGTAATGGTCAATATTGAGAGAAATTCCCTGGGTTTTATCTTCTTTTTAAAGATATAGTGGTATAGGAGTAACAATACTGGCAGGATCAGGGCAAGTTCCCGGGATAAAAGAGCGGCTATGTAAGTCAATATCATAGAGAGAAATAGGATTGGTTTCTTTATATCAAGGGCTTTTATATAGAAGATGATGGCCAGGAGCATGAAGAGCGCTACTAAGGAATTTGCCCGGGCTGATATATAATTGACTGGGCCTGCGTGTATGGGATGGACAAGGAAAAAGATACTTGTAAGGAAGGAAAGAAGACTATCTTTAAAAAGGATACTGACCAACCAGTAGATACCCAAGACTACCAGGATATGTAAGAGGATATTGGTAAGGTGGTAGCCCCTTACGTCCAGCTTCCATAAGGAATAATCCACCATATAGCTGAGTGTCTGGAGGGGGCGGTGGAAATTATACGTTCTTCCTGAGCCTGCGCCTATATCTTTGGTAAAAATCTTTGGTATATGATGCCAGTTTTTTATGTATACATTATCTTCGACTAAATACCTGTCATCCCAAATAAATTTACCACCTAGAGAGCCAAAATAGACACTAAGGCCCAGGATGATGATCAAGGCAGTGGATATCAGTAGGTTTTTCTTTTGGATATGCTTTGGTTGCATAGTCCGCTTATGTTGCTTAAGGGACTTACCGTGATCCCCGCTTTATATTAAGCGCTAGACCACCTCTATGGTTGAGGGCGGCTTCTTGGTAATATTATAAGTAACACTTACGACGCCTGGGACCTCAGCGACTATTCTATCCGCCAGTTTACACATTACCTCGTAAGGCAATTTTGTAGGCGTTGCCTTTCTCGCATCTATGCTGTCCCAACATCGCACCTCGATCTGCAGGCCAAAATCCCTTTTCCCCTCACGCATGCCAGTGACCTTGTCCTGATGCAGAATACCCATATACTGGAACGCGCCTGTGTGGTTTAATTCATCTTCAACAATAGTGGTCGCCTTCCTCACTATGCGGATCTTTTTCTTGGTCACTCCGCCTATGACCCTGGCTGCCAGCGCCGGCCCTGGAAAAGGTATACGATTATAGACGGATTCCGGCAGGCCTAAGCTACTAGCGACTTTCCTTACCCCGTCCTTGCGAAGCTGGATCAGAGGCTCGATGATCTTATACCCAAAGGTCTGTTGAGGATCGATGCCCAGTTGCTCAAAAACATTGTGCTGTCTCTTGATGCCGGCAACTGTCTCATCCACGTCTGTCAGGATCGTGCCCTGCAAAAGGTATTTCGCTCCGCTTTCTCTTACAAGTCTACCAAATACGTCTTTATAAAAAGTCTGCGTAATCGCCTCTCTCTTTTCTTCGGGATCAGCTATGCCTTTTAATGCATTGAAAAATTCATCTTGCGCATTGATTATCTCTACCTTGACCCCCAGGCCCTTAAATAATGCCGCTATTCTTTGCGGCTCGCCCTCTCTCATTATCCCGTTATCTATAAAATATGTCTTTAGCCTCTCCCCCAGGGCTTTGTGTCCCAGCATAGTAACAGCGCTGGAATCCACGCCTCCTGAAAGCGCATTAATAGCCACGCCATCGCCTACAAGCCCGGCTATCTCCCTTGCCTTTTCCTCGATAAAATCCGCAGCATTAAACTTCTCGAGTGTTATTTCTTTGATATTCACTATCGCCTCCTCTTTGGTTGCGCTTATTTAGCGCTTAAAAAAATCATCCGCCTATTACTAGCGAGCATTAGGCAACATAAAGGTATAATGCCGCTTATCCCCTCTCAATTCTCTATGCACTGCCGGGGCATGTCTTTTAATGATGCGGCGGATCCTGTTACTTTTTTCGTCCGGGATAGAATCAAGCCATTTATCAATATCTATGTGCATTCTGGTCGTTTTGTCTCCGTCTGAAACGGCATATTTCAGGAAACTTTTTATGTCCTTGAAGCGCGCAACCTTATAAATATCCTTCATCATGAAATAGGTAGCTGCGTAAAATGGGTCGCCATTGGCCTTATAATGGTCTATCCATACAGACCAGTCTTTCCCTTCTTTTCTGAGAAGCTCTTCTGCAAACACACTATTCAGCCCCTCTGTATAGCAATCAAAGAGCTTCGTATTTAATAAGTGGCCTATTTCATGCGAAAGTTGTCCATAAAAGGCCTGTTCGCGCGGGGTCCTGGAAAGGTATATGGTAAAGATGCCTTTATCCGGGAATGTTAGATCGCATCGCGGAAAACTACCCTTAAGCCTACGATCCTCAGTAATGGCAGCATCGAGGCACAGCTGGACTTTTTTTACGGGTATCACAGGGTCACCATAGAATTCTTTTGCATATGCCAACCCTTTCTTTACAAAATTATGCGCGTTTTTGTCATCAATCGGATTATATGGCGCAGGTAATCCCTGTATCCCGACCTTTGAGGCCAGAGCGCTATTTAATGTGCATAATAGATATACTAAAATAGCGAAAGTGAGGTATTTTTTGTGGTATCGAAACATTGGTATATTATACTAGTTTTCAACCTATTTGAGAAGAGGTTTTATTGCCTCTTCGATATTTGCCTCCATGACCTTCTGGCCTTTTTTAGATAGGTAACGCTTTAGGTACCTTCTGAAATTTGTATCCAGCCATTTTATGCGGGGTGAGTCCAGAAAACCGCCTATCTTAAATTCAAAATCCGCGTAAGGCAGTTTTTTGCCCGTAAGTAAAAATAAAAGCCTCAATTTAAAAGACTCTTTTAAAAATCCCGTAGAGACCCTGGCCAGCATATCGCCTTTTACCCTTTTTTTATCCCGCAATGCGAGATTTGCGTCCAGGTATATATCTTTACTGTGAAGCTTTATGTTCTTGAGATCGAGTTCCTTCCTGAGCGCAGAAAATGAAAAGTCCGAAGATATATCGTCAAAATAGATATCCTTAAGCGAAGAAATACCCAAAAAATCCGATATTAAATTCAGCAGCTCTATATTCTTCATGTAGCCGTCCATGATACTCCCTTTTCCGCTCAAGATAAAAAATGCCTGGCTATCAAGTATGCCTTTAAAAGCCACGTCCCCTGCCAGGTCATAATCGAGATGCAGTATATTTATTAGTTCCATCATGCTAAACTTAGCGGCCTCAAAATCCAAAAAAAGCTCCGGTGATAATCTTTTAAAACCCAGAAATCCATCACCCTTTAATAGGCCTTCATAAGCTGACAGGTTCAGGTCTTTAAAATAGATCCTGGTGCCGTCCGGATACATCATGGAATCAAAATCCCCGACATCCAGCTTCACGCCGTGTCCCGGCAGATTGGCGCGATAGGCAATACCCCTGGCCTTTACAGATAAAAGCGCTATGGGTTTCTCGTCTCTAGAAGATATCACCTTATCCAGAAACCGGCATGAAAAATTATCCATTGTAAGTCTCGCCTTTTGCCTCTTTTCTGAATCCGGGGAGATGAGCCGCTCTATCTTAAAATCCGTCTTCCCTGTTATCGAACCCCCAACTCTCTTGCCGGAAAAAGAGAATTCAAAATTTAATGGATTGAGGGGCCTTAGTGATGCTATCTGCCCCGGATGCGATAGTATATTTAATTCTATACTGGGAGATCCTCTCTTAGATACCCGGCAGTTAAGCCCTACAGGGAAATTATTAAAAAAACATGAAAGGTCCTCGATCACCAGCTCCTCTTTGGATAGCTCCAGATTGCAATAAAAATTATCTATCTTTAATGTCGCGGGCAAATAACCGAATCTACCTCTCAGTACATCCAGGCTTACAGACCATCGTGGCTCTTTGAGTATACCTGTTATCTGCGCGATGGCATTGCGAATGGTCGTTATAAATAGCTTTGAGGTCAAATATAGCTTTTCCGGGATATCCAGATCCTTTAATCTTGCCGTGAGATTCACGATAGGAGCGGTGTCATAATTTTTTATTGTGCCTTTTGCCTCTATTTTGAATTGCGCAAAATCCAAAATCAGGCTATCCAGAGACAATGTATTATCCGCTATAGAGGCATCCAGCCTATACCCCAGCTTATTGACAAATTCGAAGAAGAATAAGTCGTTTAACAAATAATCATTAAAGCGAGATGTCTCTAGATTTATCCAGCCTTCCGAATAGAGCCTCTCTTCTCCTACGCGCCTGGCCATAAAACTAAAATCAATACTGTCGAAGTCGCCTTCGGTATTCCGAAACAACACCTTACCCGCCATCACCCTTGCTAAAAAATACTTATCCAATTCCAATCTATACTTACGGGATACCTTGGCCTTATCTACGAGGGTCCTTAAATCCTTTATGGGCGGTTGAAAGACAGGCTCTTTTAAGATCACCTCGGTAATTACAAGCATTTCCTTCGTAACGAGCGGTAATAGTTTAAACTGTATATGGCAGCTCTTTAGAGCAAGATAGTCAATTTCCCTGTCATGGACCCTTACACCATACAGTATCACCTCGCCGTAAGGCCTGAATCCTAAAGACGCGATAGTCACGTCTTTGCCCAGGAGATCTCCCGCGCTTTTTTCTATAACCCCTTTTATATCCGAAAATGCGTCTTTGAAGATAAACGGCAGGTTAAAAATAACCCATACAAAAGCTATTATGAATATGGATAAAAGGATCTTATTGCGTAAGCTTGATAAAGAGTTCGCCATTTCTGTATACTTCGATCATGTCTATGTAATGGTGGATTGTGAAATCGTTCCGGAGGGCGCTTTTGTACGTCTCCTCTTTGTATTCGGAAAAAAGAAGAAACAACGGCTGGGAAAAAAAATCCGCTTCTATATTCTCGATGAAGACCTTATTTTCTTCCGGGGACTCTTTGACGTCTTCTATTATCTTTAATAGATATGCCCTGGCAAAGATCGCGTCATCATAGTCAGGATAATCCCCTATATATTTTGTAAAATGCTTTATGGCCTCAGAATATGCGTTCTTTTCATAGAAATATTCGCCTATGGCAAAAAGGGATCTTTTGGCATATATGCTCTCGGGAAAGTTCCTTATTATGGAAAGGAATTCCATCAAGGCGATGTCATAATTGTGTTCTTTGACATATCGAACTGCGCGGTCATACTGGCCTTTGCCGCCATGGCTGGGCCCGGCGGCGAGAATAGGCTCTTTAGAGATCAAATATAATGATAGTACGAATAGAAAAATATAAAATATCTTCTTGAGAAGAATATATTGCATAAGAGGTGGGCGATATTTGGCCGGATGCCTCAAGCCAGGGACGATTCTTTAGCTATATATAACCGGGGTTATTTATTTCCTGTTTTGCAATTTCGCCAAAGAGATTTAAGGGTCTTCTTCTGATCTTCGGTTAGGATGTTTTTTAATGCCGCGTATGCCTCTACCAAAGATTTGACTTTTGCTTTTTTAAGTTCATACTTTTTGTCGATCAAACCGCTTATAGCTTCTGTATCAATGACATCTTCCCATAGCTTTGTCTTCACATCGAGAGCGGCGAGCTCTATTTCGGCCTTACTTTTTATTAGATCCTTTTTAGTCTTTATTTTTAGGTCTTTTATCTCTTTCACCTGCTCATCTGAGAGCCCTAACTCCTCCTCATTTTTAAGTATAAAATGGGCTTTGTAGAAAATTTTCTCATCAAGGCCCTTACTGGAGTGCCCTTTACCTTTAGATTTTCCACAATCATACGCATATGTTGCCGGAACCGCAAAACTAAGCACCAAAACCAATATCAAAGACATCAATGCTATAAACCTCGCCTTCATAACTCCCCCTTTCTTTTGTGTTATTATAGAAGATAAAACGATAAATTACAAGATTAATCGATCTTGACTGGCGTCATGCCGGTGGTATTTATCGGGAGTTTATAGGCAGGGTAAAGATAAATTTGCTCCCTTTCCCAAGTTCGCTCTCTATCCAGATCTTTCCTTTATGAAGCTCTATGATATCCTTGGCTATTGGAAGGCCTAAGCCTGTGCCCTCCTGGCCCCCAGCAGTAATGCGGTCGAATTTATTAAATATTTTATGAAAAGATCCCTTTGAAATACCGGGCCCAGTGTCAGAGACTTCGAATCGGATGTCTCCCCCAGCCCTTTCGAGTCTAACGGTGATATTGCCCCCAGGCGGACTATACTTTATGGCATTATTTAAAAGGTTGATTATTACGCCGCTCAGCTTATCCTTATCAGCCCAAATGAGATCTATACCTTGAGAGATCTCCTTTTTAAGGGCAAGCTCTTTTTTGGAAAGCTCTCTCTCGTGGAACCTTAATATCTCATCCACCAATAGTATTATATCGACCTTTTCCTTTTTAATCCCCATCTTCCCTGCTTCGATCTTGGAGAGATCTAAAAGATCCTTGACCAATCGGATAAAGCGATTTATGGCATTTTTTGCCAACTCAAGGATCTCTTTTTGTTGTGAATTTATTTTACCTATAGCTTCGTCAGTGATCAGGGTCAGAAATCCTCTGATCACATTCAATGGGTTTTTGAACTCATGGGAGACATTAGATACAAAGGCTGATTTTTCCTCATCGGCGCGCTTGCGTTCAGCAGAGTAGATGAGCAGCTTTTTTGTTATACCCCTTACAAGCGCATAGGCGTATAAAAAACCCAGACAAGATATAATAATAGCTATGGTAGCTACAATATCGTCACTCCCTGAAAATAGATCATAGAGAAAATGCCTGCCAAATATAATATAGAACAGTATAAGGAGCGGGATCAGCCCCATAAGCGCAAAGGCTGCCTTGATCATGCGAAAAGGGTCGATCCCCAATTCTTTAATAATAACTTCATAACCGCCCTTGTTTTTCTCTTTTGTATTTTTTTTCATATACCCTCCCAATAAAAAACCCCTCACAGAATTTCTTCCGTGAAGGTCTTGCTTCTACGGCCGATATTTTTACCCTATTTCATCGGGCTTATCAGATTTTTCAGGTTGTTCTGGGTTCCGCATGGAAATCAAAGGTAATAACGTTTGTATGCCTCTTAGGAGGACCTTACTGTCAAAGGGTTTAGTAAGATAAAAGTCGGCTTCAAGGTCATAGGCCTTTTTCAAGGCATCATCCACTGCAGTCAACATGATCACCGGCCGCCATTTAACGCCCGGTTTTCTTAATTCCTGCAATAGTTCAAAACCATTCTTTCCGGGCATCATGACGTCTGAAATGACCAAGTCCGGCCCTTCCTTATGGAACTTCGAAAGCCCCTCATCCCCGTTATGGGCAATAACGACTTCATATAACCCGGTGTTTTCGAGGATCGCTTTTATTAACTGGGTTATTTTTTCGTCATCATCGACTGCTAATATTTTCTTCTTTCTCTTTATATCCCCTGCCATTTTTATCCCCTTTACCTAAGATATGCCGCAAATAAGAGCTCTATTTCATTGAGCGCGCCCTGGTCTATTGAAAAACTCGCAAACTGCGCCGTAGAATCAAGGTTCACAAGCGCGTTAAGGCTGGCGTCTTCCTCCATAATATCCGAAAGCCTCTTGAAGAAATTTTTATTTACTATTATTATCTCTTTGTATATTTTGACCAGGTTTTTTAATCCCCAGTCAGGTGATTTACTTTGCTTGTGTAAAAAATACTGGGCGAGTAAATACATAGATATAACGCGATATCTTGTCTCATCAGATGTGGCAAAGGGCAGATGATGCCGGACCATCGGCTTAAGTTTTTCCATGACAGGGCATCCGCTTGTAGCCATATATATGCCCATCAAAGAACTCAAACCCTTCTGCAATGCTACGTGCTTCAGATACCTTCTTCCCCCGGCATCTACTGATACATCGACCTCCTCATGTGAAATCAATTTATTAAAGAAAGGGACCAGGTCTACAAGGGATATTGCTGCCGGACAAAACTTATGTTTTTGTCCATCCAGGGGACAATTTGGACACTTATGACAGGTGAGTTCTGTCCACTCAGGGTATGTTTTTTTGGATGGTTGTACTAAATCGAGGGTCTTACTATCGAGCTTGACGGTAAACTCTTTTTCTTTGCCATCACCGAATGTAAATTTATAATTATAGGTGATTATGTTGTCGGGGTTCTCGGCCATAGTTACTTCTTTTTGATGGGGAATCTTATAACAAAGGTTG
The DNA here is from genome assembly GCA_042570105.1 of Candidatus Omnitrophota bacterium. Lineage (GTDB taxonomy): Bacteria > Omnitrophota > Gorgyraeia > Gorgyraeales > Gorgyraeaceae > JBHPHW01. Next base: position 30,229 of record JBHPHW010000013.1, read on the forward strand.
TATTAAAAGAATCCTTTTTGGGAGGAGGGCTCTCTATAGTCACGGTTCCGCCGTGTTCTCCTACGACCTTTTTGACTATCGCAAGGCCTAGTCCTGTTCCATGGGCTTTGCCAAAAGTAGCAAAAGGTTCAAATATATTCGCTTTTATCTCTTCGGGTATTCCGCCGCCAGTATCTGCAAGCCTGATCTCTACGTCGTCTCCAAGAAGATTGATATCTATCTTAAAATTTCCTCCTTTAGGCATGGCATCTCTCGCGTTGTAGGCAATATTAAAAACGACCCTCTGCATCTTACCTTTATCCATATAGACCTGTCCGTCATAATTTGACTTGGCAATAAGAGTAACATTACTGCTTTCGAGATCTCGTTTTAAGGAAGCGCATATGCTATCGATAAAATCTTTCATAGATGCTTCTCCGAACGCTAAACTTGTCTTTCCCTTGGCAAAATCTAAGATCTCGATAGTCATACCCATTAAACGGTCCACGTCATTGCTGATGATCTTACAAAATTCTTCCGTTTCTTTAGCATCCATTGTCCCCTTTTTGAGAACTAGAAGATCTGCAAAACCCTTGATGCTCGTCAAAGGATTGCGGAAATCATGGACTATGCGGCTAGCCATGTCACCGATAGCGGATAGTTTCCCCATAGTCACCAGTTTCTCCTGGGCTTCTATCAATTGTGTGTGTTTTGTCTTAAGGGCATCGTGTTTCTTTAAAACCTTCTCGTATAACATGGCATTCTCGATGGCTATGGCAGCCTGGCCGGCAATGATCTCTAAGAGTTTGACGTCTTGGGTTGAGAAACACTCTGCGCCTTTTTTGTTTAAGACCTCTAGCGCTCCGATGAGTTTTTCTTTATGCACTATGGGGACGGCTAATATTGCCTTGCTTTTAAATCCTGTCTTTTTATCAAGCCCCGTATTAAACCTCTCGTCTTTACTGACGTCGGCTATATTTAGAGGTTTCTTTTCCTTTGCGACAGTGCCGATTATACCCTGGCCAAGTTTTATGCGAAACTCCTTGATCTTCCCGCCTTCTTCGCCTAAGGCTACGGTAAAATATAGATCCTTATTGCGCTTATCGTAAAGGGCGATAGAGGATGCCTCTGCCTCAACAGTCTTGGTCGCCTCTTCCATGATCAGATGCAAAAGATTGTCCAGGCTGCCTGTAGACGCAGAGCCCAGAAACTCACTTACTCTATAGATGGTGGCTATTTCCTTATTGTAATCGATGGGTTTATTCATTTCCAAAGCATTATACTACTCAAAGAATCTTCTTGCAAGATGAATCTGAGTAGATTTTTAAAAAAGATATAAAGTTATACCAACGACTAAAACGATTGCCCCGCTCAACGAGATCTCTAAAAAGGAGATAAAATCTTCATTTATGCTGACCTTACTTTTTTTTGCGACCGTGTAGACAGGAAGTCTTAGGCAGAATATAAACGGAACTATCATTAAAAAGATTATAGCAGTTTTGGCAGGCAGGAAGATAAGGACCGTGACTGCCCTTTCGAACATCCCATACCACTTCTCAAATGGGGTATAATGGTGCCTTGTTTTAAAAAAAGAGCTTTTAAGGGTCTCTATCAAGTAAGTCCCGCTGTAAGTAGCCGCTATTAGAAATATCATATATACGATTATCCTATCATTATTGTAAAAGTTGGCTACTGAACTTACTGTTTCTTCGACGGGCTTTAGACCTTTGAGGCCGGTAAAAAATACTGTCGCTATGATAGCAATATGAAGTATTTGATCGAATAGATATGGCCAAAAACCCTCTTTTTGGCCTTTTGTCTGAGATATCTTGATCCAATCCTGCAAAAGATGCGTTATGCTTAGTATACCTATAAACATCCACATACCGGCTAGCTTAAGATAAGGCCAGGAGCAAAGAATAAAACTCCCGGTAACTATAACAACATGAGGCACTGTGCCTTTTAGACCTTTATATCTAAGTTTATAGATCTCGGTGAACTGGAGAGGAAAGTCTCCGATGAAATGCGCCAGTAATAGTCGTAGAAAGATAAACATAAGTTTTATACCTTTATAACAATCTTATCTTTGTATCTAATATAA